>QHPG01000123.1 GCA_003219005.1 Verrucomicrobiota bacterium | reverse complement strand
CGCTGGATTATCGCGTGGAAAAATACTGGGACCTGGTGCTCGAGCCATTTGAGCGTCTGCCCGCGAATCCAGAGGAAGAATGGGGGGAGCAATTGCGTGAACTGTTGGATCGGGCTGTCCGCCGCCGATTGCTCGCCGACGTGCCGGTCGGCGTTTTCTTGAGTGGCGGGATCGACTCGTCGGCGGTCACCGCTTTTGCGTCGCGCCATGTTCCCGTGGGGCATCTGAAGACCTTCAGCATCGGATTTGCCGAGAAAACTTTCGACGAGACGAGCTACGGGCGGCTCGTTGGCGCCCAATTTAAGACCGATCATAAACTGGAAACTCTTTCCGTGGCGCGCGCCCGGCAATTGGTCGATGAATGCCTGACTCGGTTGGATGAACCGATGGGGGACAGTTCGCTCCTGCCTACCTACTTGGTGAGCGGCCTGGCCCGACAAGATGTGACGGTGGCGCTGGGGGGCGACGGCGGCGACGAATTGTTCGCCGGTTACGATCCGTTTCACGCACTCCAGCGGGCGCAACTTTACAACCGCATTTTTCCACAGCCGATTCATGCCGCAATCAAGGCAATCTTCGATCGCTTGCCGGCTTCGCATGCGAACATGGCGCTCGACTTTAAGATCAAGAGAGCATTGCGCGGATTAAGCTACGACCGGCGGCTCTGGCTGCCAGTCTGGATGGCGCCGCTCGACCACGCCGGCCTGCAGGATCTTTTCGGCGAACTGATCGATCTCGAGGAACTCTACTCGGAAGCGATCGAGCAGTGGGAGAATTGTCCACAAACCGACCTGGTCGACAAGACCCTGCAATTTTACACCAAGCTTTATTTGCAGGATGACATTCTGGTGAAAGCCGATCGCGCCAGCATGATGCACAGTCTGGAAGCGCGCGCGCCCTTTCTGGACATTGAGCTGGTCGACTTCGTTAGGCGAATCCCCAGCGCCTATAAATTTTGCAAAGGCACCACCAAATACATTCTGAAGAAGGCGTTGGAGGCAGTTTTGCCGCGCGAAATACTGTATCGCTCGAAGAAAGGATTCGGCGTGCCCGTGGCCCAGTGGTTTCGGAAAGGGGAGCTCGACCTGGCCGAGGCGCCTTTTGCTTCCTTGAATTCGCGGCTGGTAAAACGGAGAGCGGAAGCGCATCGCTCCGGCCGAGCGGATGAGTCGGCTTTTCTTTGGAGTTTTTACGTCTTGAAGAGATGGGCGGAAACGAACCGGGTCGCCCTGTAAGCCGTCCATTGCCCTAACGAATGCGCATTCTGCTTATCACGCTGGCGGAGGAGCGGCCACCGCCACCCAGGCGATGGCGCAAGCCCTTCTCAAACTCGGACATTCTGTAACCGTTGCTACCGGCCGGTATGGCGACTCGCCGATGGCGTAGGCGTGAGTTGGAAGTTCTGGAGCTGAAGGAAATCTTCAGAAAACAATGTCGCGTTTTTATGCGTCTGAATGCGTTATGTCGAAAATAAGCGTTTCCCGAGGAAAAATCGGCTTCTAGAGGTGGCTACCCCGCTTGGATTCGAACCAAGAATAACGCCTCCAAAGGGCGCTGTGTTACCGTTACACCACGGGGTATGCGGGATTTGCGATTTTAGATTGGCGATTTTCGATTCAAGCGCAATGCCCAAAATTAGAGTGCAATCGGGTTTAAGCGAAGCAACTCGCTGCCGAAATTGAGGTTGAATCGGTGGCAGCGGGGCGAGTATGTTGGTCTCGCCGCGGCCAACGGGACCCGGTTATGGAGCGCACAATCTTCCTTCAACACTACCGCGTACGCCTTAGGTCGGACGGCACTCCGCGTGAAATCAGCCGGAAGGGTGCAGCGATTACTTACGAAGCGGTGGACGAAAGATCTCGTGACTCAGTTGATCTGAAACTCATTCCGCTTGAAAGCATCGACCCGGGCGTCCGGGAGAAATTGGACGAGCAGGCACGCGCCGCGCAGATGCTGCGTCACGTGAATATCGCGAAAGTTTACGATTTCGGACGTGAAGGCGGAGATTTTGTGTGCGTCTCAGAGCACCTGCCAGGTGAAACGCTTGCAGCATGGGTGGCCGCTCACGGGCCGATGCCGGCTGACGCCGCATTGCGAGTGGCCGAGCAAATCGTGAGCGTGCTCTCATCCGCGAGTTTTCACAGGCTTCCGTATCCGCCAATTCAGCCATCCGACATCATTGTCGTCCCGGGACAGACTCCCGAGGGCACTTGGCCGCTAGTGAAATTAATTAACTTCGGCTTGCCTACACTTAGGTCCGGCGCCGAGCTCAAGTCTGAAGACTCACAGACGCATGAGCAAGCGTCCTCTGCGGAACAGGCTGCTCGCCCCGAAGAAATCGCGCTTGAAATGAGGGACATCCGTTCAGAAATTTATTCGCTCGGTAGGACACTTTACTTTCTTCTGACAGGCGTCGCACTTTCGTCTGAGGCACTCCAGCGGCCTCCCAAACTCCCAAAGTTTCCAAAACCGTTGCGAGCCATGCTTTCCCGGATGCTTCATCCTGATCCGAATCAACGGCCAAGGGATTTGGTCGTGCTGGCGGAAATGATCCGCGAATGCCTGCTGAAAATCGAACGTCGGCGAGCGCTCGCCGACAAGTATGGCATTCCGTACAGGACAACAATGCCGCGGCGAACCGAGGTTCGGCCAAAGCGGTTCCTGCGAGTAGCATTGCCGGTCGCGGCGCTGTTGCTCGCCGCGGCAATGATCGTGGCCGTCTTGCTGCCGGAGCCGATTGGCAGACTCATGCACCGGGCTCTCGAGACAAAACCGATCGGCGTTGTGATTGGCGTCCCTGAGTCTTCGGCACCGTCAGCGGCCCAAAATGCTTCTACTACAATGGCTCCCGCGGCTGTAACATCGCAAGGAGGGAACGCGGCTGTGAGCCAACCGCCGGTGAACGCGGCGACCGCTTCGAATTCGCCTCAGGTTTCTTCGCCGGATCTTCAGCAAACTCAAACATCAAATGCCCAATCGCAGGTCGCTGCTGCAAACGCTCCCGGAGCGAGTTCGCCAGGCGCGAACCCCGACATCTCTTCCTCTACGGGGGGCGAAACGGCATCAACCTCGAAAGGTACCGAGGCAGCGCAGCCGAGCACTGCCAGTCAGCCAAGTTCGCATGGCAAAAAGAAATCTGTTGCCTTGACTTCCAGACCGGCCCGCGGGAATCAGGATTTGTCCGAAGACTCGCCGCAACGCCATGTCGGTTCGATCCGCGGTCGCGTAGTCGGTATCACCTCGGACGGGAGATTGATTCTTCGGTTGCCCTCCGGCCGCACCAGGGTTGTTGCACCGGATTCTGAAGAAGACCAATTCGTGCCACGGGGTCGCCGGCGCGCTTTCATTGAGCGCGATGAGGAGACGTTCGTTCCGCCGCCTCGATTTGCGCCGGATTATTCCCCCGACGACTAGCAAGAGACGGGAACACGCGGCGGCCAGAATGTCGAGGGGAGGGTGAGCGGCACTTTTCCTTGCCCGAATTTTTTTCAAAAAAAAGCTTGCCTAACGCCGCGATTCCCGGCATACCTCGCGTCCGTGGAGAAACGACCGGCCTTTTTGGCCTTCACAACCATAACGCTTCTCGTCATTTCCAGCGGAGCTCTTCGCGCGCAGGGATTGGCTCCAGCAACGTTGAATCTTGCGAGCCACGAGCAAAAGGCTGCCGACGACATGGTGCAAATCATCACGAATAAGTCGGTGCAGAAAACCATGGATAAACCGGTGCACGCGATCACCAAACACCGGGCACCGGTTGTCGCGAAGAAACTGGCTCAACCGATAAAGAAAGAACCGGCGCCGGCGATCGCCAAAGATTCGGCGCAAACGTTCGTGGCGGAGCCGGTGCGACCAATGGATCAACAGACCGTAAGCAAAACAACAAAGCGCGTCGGCCTTTTCAGCTTCAAAACGCCGGAGGGCAAAAAAGAATCAATCCCCGTAGTCACGCAGTATTATCCCAAGCAGATCGTTTATCCCTTCGGCAGGGTTGATCGCCACATCGATAGCAGGCTTATGCAAGCGGCGAGCATCGCCGAGGAACGCGCCCACGCTCACTCGCGCTCGATGTGCTGGCATTACGTCAAGGAAGCGTTGCTTGCCTCCGGCGCGATCGATTCCCGCCCGAAGAGCGAACTCGCAAGAGACGCTGCTCAAGAGCTCGTTAGCAATTACGGATTCAAAAGACTCTCAGTGACGGATCCATTCTCCGCGCCAGTCGGTTCGGTGCTCGTGTATGGCACCTCACGCAGCGTCGGTCATGTCGAGTTTCGCACCAAGGATGGTTTCGTCAGCGATTTCCGTTCAAAAACCCCATCGCGCCGTCCGCTGCTCGGCGTTTACGCGAAGCTGTAATTCGCGCGCGCTTCGGGAGAGAGGCCAATCGACGGGGCCGTTACGTCTCCGTCCACCCGAGATCGGTCCGACGGCGTGACAGCGCCCCGCGCGGGCTGTACTGTCGCGGAAAATGGAAGCGGCCGATTGGGTTTCTCTCACTGATGATCAGCTGCTCGAACGCCGCATCTCCACACTCGGCTTGCACCTTGAGGGAACAGCACTCGAACCGTTGATCCGCCAGCTTTATGACGAGCTTTCGGCAAAGGGACTCGTATTTCACCCGCCGTGCCACATCGGCGACGAATGGTTCGTCCCGATCGGGGTTCCCGCGATCTTCATTCCATTTTTTCTCGTGCACGACCGGCTGCGCGCGCTGGAGCGCACGATGATGCTCGAGGTGGAAGGCGAAACCCCGGAGTGGTTCATGAAATTAATGCGACACGAAGCGAGTCACGCTTACATGTACGCCTATCAACTGACGCGCCGGAAGAAATGGAAGGAATGTTTCGGGCAAACATCGCGTGAGGAAACGCCGAACACTTACCGGCCGCGCCCATTCAGTCGCAGTTACGTGATGCATCTGGAAGATTGGTACGCGCAGAGTCATCCGGACGAAGATTTTGCGGAGACGTTCGCGGTCTGGCTCACGCCGGGACTCGATTGGCGCAAGGAGTACGCCAGTTGGCCAGCACTACGAAAGTTGGAATACGTAGATGAGCTTATGCGCTCACTTGTGGGCAAGCCGCCGGTGCATACGCCAGAGTATCGCGTCGCGGATTACGATTGTCTCAACGTTAAGCTCAAAACTTACTACGCGCACAAACGCAAGCTCAACGAAGATACGTATCCAGATTTTTACGATGCGGATCTGCGACAGCTTTTCGCTGCGCCGGCTGGGATTAAAGCAAGCGCGTATCTCCGGCGGCGGAGGCGCCGATTACTGAATGCAGTTTCCCAATGGACCAATGAAAAGAAATTCCCGGTAAACCAACTTCTCGCAAGGCTCACCCATCGCTGTGACGAGCTTGGGCTGCATGTGCTGAATGACGACCCGCAGCAGGATTTTCGCGTCACCGCTTTCATCACAACACTGGTGATGAATTATCTTTTTACCGGCAAATTTAAGCGCACGAAATGACGAACTCCCCGTCAATATTGAGCCGGCTCCCACATAAAAACCATTTTTGGTGCGTGGTTGACGTAATCACTCCGCTGGCGTGCAACGGATCGGGTAGTGCACGCGTCCCGCGTGCTGGCGAAGGCCTCTGGCGTTCGCGAACTTTCGCTCGAAGTCGCAAGCTCCTTACCGCAACTGCAGTTCAGAAAAAGTTCGTTTCGGCGCGACGCCGAAACCAGCACGCGAGACGCGTGCGCCACCCACGGTCGGAATGACAGGCACAACAGAATCGTGAAAAAGAAACTCAAAGTCCTGGTGCTCTTTGACGGCACAAGTCCCACCACGCTCGATCAGGACTTCTCGAAGGAGCTGAAAACGAAGGACTGGAAGACGGAGGCGGACGTTATGGCTGCGCTCGGCAAGCTCGGTCATACTGCGGAGCATCTGGCCATCTACGACGATGTCGATCTGGTGAGGCAAAAACTGGAGACCTGCGCGCCCCACGTTCTTTTCAATCTCGTCGAACAGTTTAAAAACAGGCCCGGTTTCGATCAGAACATTGTTTCATTTTTCGAAATGCAGGACCTGCCCTTCACCGGGTGCGGTTCGACTGGTCTTACTCTTTGCAAGGACAAAGGCATTTCGAAAAAAATCCTGCATTATCACGGGATCCATGTGCCGCATTTTGTGGTTATCCCGCGCGGCCAGCGCATCGGCCGGCCGAAGCAACTCAAATTGCCAGTGTTGGTAAAGCCTGTGAAAGAAGAGGCCTCCTATGGCATTTCCCAGGCGTCGTTCGTCCAAAATGAAGAGCAATTTCGAGAACGAGTGGCTTTCATTCACGAGAAATACAACAGCGACGCCATTGCCGAGGAATATATCGAAGGTCGCGAGCTTTACGTGAGCATTATGGGCAATGTGCGGCTGACTGTTTTTCCGATTCGCGAGCTGGTTTTTCGTGAAGTGCCGCCTAACGAACCGAAGATCGCCACTTACAATGCGAAATGGGACGAAGAGTATAGAAAACGCTGGGGCTTGGAGAACCGCTTCGCAGAAGACCTCGCCCCGGCGCGTGTCACCGACATTCAAGAAACGTGTAAAGACATCTATCGTCTGCTGACAATCGACGGCTACGCCCGCATCGATCTTCGGCTGACACCCGAGAACAAACTCTATTTCATCGAGGCGAACCCAAATCCGATCCTCGCAGACGACGAGGACTTCGCGCTTTCAGCGACGAAAGCGGGCCTGTCATATCCGCAGTTGATTGGCGGGATCGTCCGGCTGGGGATAAAGACGGTTCGCGATTGATGCTCATCGGCTAAAGCGCCTTTGCTGCGCTGCTGGGCTTGCATTGCCCTTGAATGAGAAAATCGCGCGCATTTTCATTTTCGATTAAGCTGAGATATGAGCGTGCAAGTCTATGGATGCAATCATGTCGCCATCGAAGTGGACGACGTCGAGAAGGCGGTGGCGTTTTACAAGGACGTTTTCAATCTGGAACAGATGAGCGGCGGCGAGGGCGACGCGTTTTTCAAACTGGGCGAGCATCAGTTCCTCGCTATTTTCGAAGTGGAGAAGGTGCCACGCGCGAACATGCGGCATTTCGGGATCATGGTTCGCGACAAAGCGCAGTTGGAGGAAGTCCGCAACAAACTAAAGCAAAAATATAAACTCAAACTGGAGCCGCAGTTCCGCTGTGATTTTCGCGATCCCTGGGGCAATCGGATCCAGGTTGTCGATCTTCACGACGAATCGCTCATCTGGCTTTTGCCCTATGCTGAAGTGCAAAAGGCGGGCGTCAAATTCGATACGAAATAGACAATGATTTCATTTATCGTTCCCGCACATAACGAAGAATTCGAGCTGTCATCCACGCTCGTGGCGATTCGCGCGGCGGCTTCTGACTCGGGAAAGCCGTACGAGATCATTGTAGTGGATGATGCATCGACGGACGCGACGGCAGAGATCGCCGCGCAGGCCGGCGCGAAAGTCATCCGAATCAATCGACGCCAAATTGCAGCCGCGCGGAACGCAGGCGCGCGCGCTTCGCAGGGCGAGTATCTGTTCTTCGTCGACGCCGATACGCGGATCAACGCGTCGCACGTTACCGAAGGAATCACCGCTCTCGAAGCGGGCTACGCGGGCGGCAGCGCACGCGTGGCGATAGATGGAATCGTTCCGCTTTGGGGTCGCGTTCTGTTACGCGCGTTTACCGTACTTTATTTTGGACTCAATCTCGGCGCCGGCGCGTTTCTTTTCACCACGCGGCGCAATTTCAAAGAAACTGGCGGCTTCGATGAGCAATACTTTGTCGGCGAAGAAGTTTATTTCAGCCTCGCCATGAGGAAGCTTGGACGCTTCAAGGTGCTGCGGGAACCCATCGTCACATCCGGCCGCAAATTGCGCATGTACCCGGCTAGACAATTTCTTCGCGACTTCTTCGGAGTGGTCGTTGCCGGTCCTCGCGGGGCGCGCTCGCGCGCGAAACTGCGCCTGTGGTACGACGGTAAACGCGAAAAGCATCCAGCCGAAGCCTGAAGGACGCCGCAGGAATGACTTGATGTGCGGTTGCTAAAATGGGTTCTTCGTCTAAAATAGCCCCTTCGTTATGGCAGAGAGCAGTGAAACGTTGAGTCTCAAGGAGTTTCAGTTGCATGACAAAGATACCGGCAGCGCGGATGTGCAGGTCGCACTTCTCACCCGCCGGATCGAGCATTTGACCGAGCACCTTAAAACCAACCGGAAAGATCATTCTTCGCGTCGCGGCCTTCTTAAGATGGTGGCGCAACGCCGGAGTCTGCTGGATTATTTGAGTAAAACAGAAGCCGATCGTTATAAGAAACTGATCGACAAACTAAACCTGCGCAAATAATCAGACCGATCGTTGGTTTCGTCTCCAACGGTTTGAACTGCTCGAAGCCAGAAGTAAATTAAGAACAAACAATTAGCAGTCCCAGGTCGCGGTAATCACCTTGGATTTTAGGTTTTAGTTTCGCGTCCGGCAGCCGCCGGAGAACGGGTTTAAAACCTACAGTCAGGGTGACCGGCCTGGAACCGCACATCCAGGAAAAGTAAAATGCAACAAAAGGTCACGGCCCAAATTGGGGCTAATCAAATCTCAATCGAAACCGGCAAAATCGCCAGGCTCGCCGACGGCGCAGTCGTCGTCACGTGCGGCGACACCATGGTGCTGGCCAGTGCCGTCTCGGCCACGGTGGTCAAAGAAGGCCAGGATTATTTTCCGCTCACGGTCGATTATCGCGAAAAAGCGGCGGCCGTAGGGAAATTTCCCGGCGGCTATTTCAAACGCGAAGGCCGGCCGGCAGAAAAGGAAACGCTCACTTCGCGCATGATCGATCGGCCGCTGCGGCCGCTCTTTCCAACGGGTTATTTTTACGACACCCAGATCATCTCAATCCTGCTTAGCGCCGACGGTCAAAATGATCCCGACATTCTCGCGATCAACGGCGCATCCGCTGCGCTGTGCGTTTCGGATATTCCGTTTGCCGGCCCAATCGGTGCTGTGCGCGTTGGCCGGGTAAAAGGCGAGTTTGTCGCGAACCCGACGCATAGCGATCGCGCCGAGAGCGATCTCGATCTTGTTTACGTCGGCACCGAAAACGATGTGATCATGATCGAAGGCTCCGCTGGGGAATTGCCGGAAGCCGAGTTCATCAAAGCACTCGAGTTCGCCCATGGGAATGCACGGGAGATGGTTCGAATTCAAAAGGAACTTGCGGCGATGGTGGGCAAGCTCAAACGCGAGCCTCAGTTACTCCAAGTGAACCAGGAGTTGCTCGATATTGCTTACCACGTCGCTGGCGACCGGATCGTAGGAGCGCTTTACACAGAAGGCAAGGTGGCGCGTGCTAAGGCGGTTGATGCATTACGTGAGGCAGTGAAGGCGGCGATCTTGGAAAAATATCCAGAGACTGATCCCTTCGCGATCTCGCAGGCATTCGATTATGTTCAAAAGAAGGCGTTTCGTGTTAGCATTCTGGAAAAACAGAAACGCGTCGATGGCCGCGGTTATCAAGATCTACGGCCGATCAGCTGCGAAGTGAGCGTCCTGCCGCGCGCGCATGGGTCGGCCATTTTCCAGCGCGGCGAAACCCAGGCGGTCGCGCTCGCTACACTGGCGCCCATCGAGGAAGCGCAGATGATTGATGCTTACGGCGGCGGCGAACAGTCGAAGCGGTTTATCCTGCATTACAACTTTCCTCCGTTTAGCGTTGGCGAAACCGGCCGGACGGGCGGCCCTGGGCGGCGCGAGATTGGCCACGGTGCGCTGGCGGAGCGTTCGCTGGAGCCGGTCGTGCCGAGTGAACAGGATTTTCGTTATGCGATCCGCATCTCGAGCGAGATCATGGAATCAAACGGATCAACCTCCATGGCGAGCGTGTGCGCGGGCACACTCGCGCTCATGGATGGCGGCGTGCCGATCAAAACGCCGGTTTCGGGAATCTCAGTCGGACTGGTGACTGAGCATGGCGACGATCGGGAAATAAAACGCTACGAATTGCTCACCGACATCATCGGTTCGGAAGATCACTTTGGCGACATGGACTTCAAGCTTTGTGGAACAGACGCAGGCGTCACCGGTTTTCAGCTCGATCTGAAGCTCCCCGGCATTAGCCACAAAATCATGGCGGAAGCAATCGAACGCGCGAAAGAAGCGCGCACGAAGATTCTCGACATCATGCGCAGCGCGTTGGACAAGCCGCGACCGGAATTATCGAAATACGCGCCGCGAATTGAGACGATTAAAATTAATCCGGAGAAGATCGGCGCGCTCATCGGCCCCGGTGGGAAGACCATTAAGGGCATTGTCGCGGAGACGGGCGCTGAGATTAATATTGAGGACGACGGTTCCGTGCACATCTATGCGACCAGCGGCGAAAGCATGGCGCGCGCGAAGGAAATCATCGGTGGCATGACGCGCGAAATTGAGATTGGCCAGACCTATCAGGGACGGGTGGTCTCAACAAAGGAGTTCGGCGCGTTTGTCGAAGTTTTCCCGGGCAGAGAAGGGCTGGTGCACATTTCCGAGCTGGCGGATTTTCGTGTGAAACGCACCGAAGATGTGGCCAAGGTGGGCGACATCATTTGGGTGAAGTGCATAGGTATCGATGACAAAGGCCGCGTAAAACTTTCGCGCAAAGCGGCGCTGAAAGAACGCGCCGAGGCCGAAACGGGTCAGCCTGCTCCGGTCGAGAAAGCTGAGTACTGATCAATTGTAGCGGAATGTAGCTCTCGCGCGTGGCGAGCGTTTTTCCCGACGTAAGCGGGACGGTTGCGCTACATTTAACGACCAGCCGCCATGATCACTCCCACTCGGCTTTCTTACGGTGTGCTCGCCGCCACAATTATTTTAGCGGGTCTCCTGCATTTGGGAGTGCCGCTGGCGGTGGTTTTGTTCTCCTATTTCGCATTGCGCCAACTGTATTTCTTGACGAAAAGAAAATGGCTCGCTTTAGTCTTGTTTGGCATTGTCGTGGCCGGCATTGGCGCTGCAGCGGTGTTCTTTACTCGCGCTGCCATTCTCGCGCTGCCAGATGTGGCTGATACGTCCCTTCCCTCGGCCAGCGCCTGGGCGCAGAAGCGCCAGATCGAGTTACCCTTTAATGATTTTGAAAGTCTTAAACAGGCCGTGACCGACGCGCTTGGCCAGGAAGCGCATTACCTACGAAACCTCGCTAATTTTGCCAAAAGCACCACGATGATCCTGTTTTTCAGCATCCTCGGAATCATCGCAGCCGGGAGCCTCTTTTTGAAAACTGGCCTCGACCCTCACCGGGGTATGCATCGGGTGAAGAATAATCTTTACTCCACTTGCTGCGATGAAGTTTCGACGCGATTCCGCGATTTTTACCGCAGCTTCGCCACCGTCATGGGCGCGCAAATCACGATCTCGTTCATCAATACGGTGTTGACGGCGATTTTCCTTCTCGCAGTGGACATGCCGCATGCGCCGCTGCTCATTGCCGTCACGTTTCTTTGCGGCCTTGTCCCTATCGTCGGCAATCTGGTCAGCAATACCATCATTGTTTTCGTCGCGTTGACGGCGTCCCTGAAACTGGCGATTTCCGCGCTGCTGTTTCTGGTTCTGATCCATAAGCTGGAATATCTTCTAAACAGCAAAATTATCGGCGACCGGATACGCAATCCCATTTGGCTGACGTTGATCGCCCTGATCATTGGCGAACGGCTCATGGGTATTCCCGGTCTGATCCTTGCGCCGGTGGTATTGAATTATTTGCGCGTGGAAATGCTGACCGTGGAAGTGCCGCCGGCGGCGGCGGAAGCTCCAAATGCCGACGTCCAAGCTCCAAACAAATTCGAAATTTCGAAGCTTGGAATTTGATGGTTCATTGGATGTTGGGGATTGGAGCTTGGAGCTTTTAAATCATGAAAGCCGGTTTTCGTTTTTGTCATTCCGAGCGAAGTCGAGGAATCTCGGTATTTTGAAGGTTCGTTTATCTGGGAGATGAAGGCTGGTTTTCTTGAGAAACTCATCGAGCGGCTCGGACGCATCGGGCCGGAAGAGGTGCAGAATTATTTTTTGCGCCTGGCCCAGGAGAAAGGTTTCCTGGAAACGGTTTTCAATGCCATCCAGGAAGGCATCATTGTGACCGATTCCAAGGGCCGAATCACGTATCTGAATGAGGCAGCTTGCGGATTATTTGGCCTGGAAGGAGGCGATGTAATCGGCAAACGACTCGACGAACGCATCCGCGGCCTCGATTGGGAATCGCTTACGAAAAGCGGCGGACCGGTCAGTCATGACATGGAAATTTTTTATCCACAAAACCGCTTCGTCAATTTTTACATCGTGCCGCTGATGATAGAATCACGAGGCTCCGTAGGCGGAATCGGCTTGTCCGCCGTAACCTCGGCGGAGGCAGATGATTCCGCCCGGCCGGGATTGACGCTCCCGGCTACAGGGGAACAAGTTGGCCACGTCATGATCCTGCGCGATATCACCGAGAGCAGGCGCACCGCCCAGCAAACGATTGAATCGGAACGTTTGAACGCGCTGACGTTGCTCGCAGCAGGCGTGGCGCACGAGATCGGCAATCCACTCAACTCGCTGCACATTCACTTGCAATTGATGGAGCGCGGCGTGCAGAAGCTGGACGACGGAGCAAAGGCAGATCTCCAGCAATCGATTGATGTTGCTCGCTCCGAAGTCAACAGGCTGGATTCGATCGTCACCCAATTCTTGCGGGCCATCCGGCCATCGAGGCCGCAACTGCGCCCGGAGAATATCAATACAATCGTCGAGGAAGCCGTGCGCTTTTTCACACCTGAAATCCAGGATCGCGACATCGTTGTCGAACAAGAACTGCGCTCGGACCTGCCTTTGCTTCAGCTGGATCGTGATCAGATGAAGCAGGCGTTTTACAACGTGATCAAAAACAGTCTCGAAGCCATGAAACGATATGGCACGTTGCACATCCACACGGATCTGGACGACACACATGTTCTCATCAGATTCGTCGATACTGGCGGCGGCATGTCGGCTGAAAACTTGAGTCGCGTCTTTGAGCCTTATTTTACAACGAAGCCGTCTGGCACCGGTCTCGGGCTATTGATTGTGCGCCGCATTGTGCGCGAGCACGGAGGCGAACTCTCCATCGAGAGCGGCCAGGACAAAGGTCTCACCCTTACGATCCGGTTGCCATACATCGACAAGCGCATTCGGATGCTGGAAGCTGGCGAAGCCAGAGATCAGAGATCTGAAGTCAGAAATCAGTGATCGGCGCCAAATGCTCTTTTTAACCAACCTTCAAACTGACGAAAGAATAGACCGAGATAGGCGCCGGGCGATTGTTTGAAAAGTTCGATAATGCGCGGGCTGAGATCCTGCTCGGGGTCATCGATCGTTCCGAAAAGATGCACTTTGGTCCACAGATAGCCGTTCTCACTGCGGCTAAAGACTTCTTCGGGATTCGGCAGCCAATCGAGATATTCACGGGTAAGCCCAAGTCTGATCGTGCCGCGCAAACGACGCTGCTCGATCGACATTTCTCCCTCGATCCGGAATTTTCCTCTCTCTTCGATGGCAATGTTACTGAGGTCGATCCTCGGGTATTTCCATCCAAAGCTGAGCGAACAATCATTCAGCTCCAAATGTTCGAATGATTTCTTCTGCGCAAGCTCTGCGAGCTTTTCCAGAACGGGAACATTGTCGATTCGCCCGCTGCTGACGCGCAATGAACCTTCGCCGGAAGAGCTTTCCAACTTCGGATCTTTTCCGGCCCAGTGAAGATCGCCGGAAGCGCTGCCGGCTAAATGCTCTTTCCATTCAACTGGTAGCCAGGAGCGAATTCGGACCTGGTTGAAGTTCGCTCTCAAATCGACGCCCCTATCCTTGCCGATGCCAGCGGTTGCCTGGGCGCGAATGCTTTCGCCGCTGCCCACATCTGACGCCAGATCGATATCGTAGATCGTCAGCAGCGTTTTGGTGATAAGAAGATGCGCGCGACGGAGATCTAGATTGGGGAGCAAAACCATCTTCAGTCTGCCGCTGGTGGCGACGTATTCGAAATCGGGCCCGTGAGGCGTAATGAACAGTTGTGTGCCAAAAAATCCGGCCCGCTCGCCACGAAATTGCCAGGTTATGTTGGCCTGTTCCGATTCAATCGTCTTTAGATACACCCTGTTTGGCAAAAAAATGGAAAACCATGGCTTGGGCGCTACCGCTTCAGGATTCGCTTTGTAAATCTGAATCTCGACATCGCCTGATTGCACGCGCACGTCGGTAAACCTCCATTGCCGAATAAAGACGCCCAACGGATCAAACGTTGCCGTGATGCCGCGACCGTCGAGTGACTTCATCGCTTTCTCTCCATCCCGCGCTTCAAAACTCTCGCTATGCGCTGTGAATGCGCTGGTGCGCCGGATCGGTGAGTAGCGGCTCCGAGGGAAATGCAAGCCTTTCGCCGTCTCATCTTCCATGGCTCGACGAAACGACTCGCTCTCGACGTAGTGTGTGACTAACGGGCTGTAAAAAACGGCCACGCAAGCCGCGGCTGAGATCAGAAGAAAAATCGCAATCGCTGCGAGAACGATCAATAGTTTCCGTCGCAAGATGGAAACTTAGTTAATGGCAAATGACGAATGACCGTGCTGCAGTGCTTCGTCATTCGGGCTTTGTGCTTCGTTCGTCATCCGTCATTCGTATTTCGTCATCCTCCTCATATCCAATTGCGCAAAGAGGAATGCGTAAATGTCAGCCAACTGTTTGATGCGCTCACTGAGCGCGGTGCCCATGCCGTGGCCAGCGCTGGAACTCGTACGCAACAGAATCGGGTTCTCAGATTTGTTCGCTTCGTCCAAGCGCGCGATCATTTTGCGCGAGTGATAGGGCGCGACTCGTCCGTCGTTTGCGCCGGTCATCATTAGAATGCCAGGATATTTCGTCCCATCGACTACGTGATGATATGGCGAGTAGGCATAAAGCGCCTTGAATTGCTCAGGGTCTTTCACTGTGCCGAACTCGGTCACGTTGAACGCGCCGTTTGGCGCCAGCTCCACTCGTAGCATATCGTAAATGCCCACCTGCGAAACGACCGCCCGCATCAAATCGGGATGCTGCGTAATCATGGCGCCCATCAAAAGTCCGCCGTTGCTCCCACCTTGCATCGTCAGCTTTTCCGGACGCGTATAGTTCTCTTTGATCAGGTATTCGGCGGCGGCCGCAAAATCATCGAACACGTTTTGCTTTTTCGTGAGGTTGCCGGCCTTGTGCCACTCTTCGCCGAACTCGTCGCCGCCACGAATATTGGCCACCACATAGACGCCGCCGCGATCGAACCAAAGGCGTCGCGTAAAATCAAAACTCGGCGACATGCTGATCCCGTAGCCGCCGTATCCGTAAAGCAGCGTCGGATTATGTCCGTCACGCTTCATTCCTTTTTGGAAAATGATGTTGAGCGGAATTTTTGTGCCGTCTTTTGAAGTTGCGAACTCGCGCCTCACGTCGATGTCCGCAAATGAAACGGGCGATGTGTTGCGGAGTGCCGTCTTTACCGGCTCTGTTTTCTCGTTCGCGCAATGGAACCACGCCGCTGGCTCGGTGTAATTTACGTCCCGGAACAGGAGCGAGCCGTCTTCGAGCGCCAGCATTTCCTGCACAGCTGAGATTTGTGGAATCGGGATGACCATTTCGTTTTTGCCATTCAGATCGAAACGCCGGATTTGAGAAGGACCGCCGAGCAGATCGCCTACGTAGAGCGCGTCGGTGCTCGGCACGATGTGCTCAATCACTGCATCCCCACTCGCAACGATCTCGGCCGCATTCTTCAATTCCGGCACTTCGAGCGGCAGACGCAGAATTTTACCGCGCGGCGCGTCTGCGCGTGAAAGGAGGTAGAGCGCATTATCGCGTCCCAGGCGAGCGGCTTTTATCTGGTCGCTGAACTGCGTGACCTGTTTCCAGGTTCCATCTGGCCCGAGCAGGTAATGCGCGAAGTCCCCGCCATCACCGTTTGCGACCGTTGCAAGAATGTATTTGCCGTCACGCGAACTTTCGAGCGCGATCTCCGCGATCCGTGGAAAGTCTTTGCCGATTGAATAGGTATCCTCTGTGTCGGATGTGCCGAGCTTGTGAAAATAAATCTGCTGATAAAAATTCAGATCAGCCTCGGGCCGCTCGCCTTTCCGGGGAAAGCGCGTGTAATAGACTCCCGTGCCATCGGCGTTCCAAGCCGCGCTGCCACCCGCAGTGGGATATTGGACATGTGCAATGGTGTCCGGCAGCGCTTTGCCCGCCGCGGTTTCGTAAAAGCGAAGTGTGCCGTCTTCGCTGCCGCCTTTGGAAAGCGATACGGCTACACGTTTGCCGTCCAATG
The DNA here is from genome assembly GCA_003219005.1 of Verrucomicrobiota bacterium. Taxonomy (GTDB): domain Bacteria; phylum Verrucomicrobiota; class Verrucomicrobiia; order Chthoniobacterales; family UBA10450; genus Udaeobacter. Next base: position 4,109 of record QHPG01000123.1, on the reverse strand, counting down.
ATGGCACAAACCAATCGATCGCGGTTGTGCCTTTCGCGTCCAGCACGTTCGGATCGATCCCGACTCTCTCCGACTTGAGATCATCGGCCGACGCGAGCGTCACCAGCAACGGCTGTTGTTTTGGCGGCTGAAATTTCATTGCGAACAAAATTCCCGGTCGCGAGACGAGCGAAAAATAACTCGGCGATGTTTTCGCGTACCATTCTGTCAATTGTTTCTCGATCGCTGCGCGGTCCGGCAACTTGTCGAGATATTGGCGAGTCCGTTGATTCTGCGCGGCCGACCACGCCTTCACCTGCGGCTCGTTATCTTCTTCGAGCCATTGATACGGGTCCTCCACAGTCACGCCCTGGTAGTTGGTAGCGACAGGTTTCTTTGGAGTCTCTGGTGCCGAGTCGGCAGCAGGTAGATCACTCAGAGCAAGTCCACCCACCAAGCCGGCAACAAACAGCAAACGATTCGCTCTCATGAATGTGAGAAAAGACCGGGGCGCGTCAGTCGCAAGATCGATTTCCCTAACGTGTCGCCGGTACCGATGATGCCGCAGCAACCATGGCATATTTTGGATCCTTGACCTGTTTGCGAATGGCTGCGAACAACCTGCTTATTCCCGTCAGGCTCACATGATTTGAAATAAATGATGGGAGGGCCCCGCCAGTGTCGCTGTAGATGGAATACGTGGCGCGAGTCTTGATCGCGCCATCCGGCTCGAGCAGCCATTTGCCCTCGCAAATTTTGACGCGCACAACGCCTTTCTTTTCCGGCGGTCCGAGTTCATTGGCCGGTGACCATTGACTCATAAAAACGAGACCATCAGAGACGGGCCACGATTTCTTCCAGACGCGCAATGTGTAATCGCGATCCGCGCAAATTTTCGGCGAGAGCCGCTGATATCCAATAATGGAATCGCCATCCTGCTTGATCACTCGGCACTCGCTGGTGAAAGGCATGAACTTTGGATAATTTTTGAAGTCATCGATGACCGCAGAAACAGCGGCGGTGGGCGCGTCAATCGGGCCGACAGCCTTGAACTCCTTAAGCGGCGAACCCGGACGCGGGCGGCTGTAGATCGCGACATTGTTTTCCCGAACGGCAGCCAGTTTCCAGCCCTCGTCGCTCGAATCCATCGCAGCGAAGACAGTTGGACAGCCAGCGAGAAAGATCGACGTCAGACCGAGAAAAGTTCGCTGGCGCACCGGGCGATGATACATGCTTCCAGCGCAAGTGCCATAGATACTGGATGCTAGATCCTTGATCCTGGATAAAAATCTAGCATCTAGGTTCGAGCATCGTTCACCATGAACTTTCAGCCCATCGTTCTTATTGTTGATGATGAGAAGCATACCCGCGACGGGCTGCGCCGTTTGCTGGAGAACGATTACGACGTATATGTGGCGGCAGACATCGCGGGCGCGATGGACGTGCTCGAGCGCGAGCAGATCGATGTCTTACTTACCGATCTGCGCCTCGGCAGCGAAGATGGAATGACCTTGATCGATCGGGCCCTGAAAATGCCGCGTCCGCCAATATGCATCATGATGACCGCTTACGGGTCTGTCGATGTTGCGGTCGAGGCAATGAAACGCGGCGCGTACGATTTCGTCACAAAGCCGCTTAACCTGGACAAAGTCGAATTGCTGATCGCGCGCGCCGTGCAAAGCCGCAAACTCGAGCAGGAGAATCGCGCGCTTCGGCAACAAGTGGACGAACGATACGGTCTGGAAAACATCTGGGGCGATTCCGCAGCATTACACGAAGTGCTCGAAACCATTAAACAAGTCGCGCCTTCGTCGGCCAATGTGTTGATCGAAGGCGAGAGCGGCACAGGAAAGGAATTGGCTGCGCACGCCATTCATAACTTGAGCCGTCGCAACAAAGCGAAATTTGTGGTGGTGCATTGCGCGGCGCTCTCGTCCCAACTTCTCGAGAGCGAGCTATTCGGGCACGAGAAAGGCGCTTTCACCGGTGCGCACGAACGCCGCATCGGTCGATTCGAGCAGGCGAACGGCGGCACCCTTTTCCTCGATGAAGTCGCCGAGACCGATCCGAGCACACAGGTCAAATTGCTGCGCGTGATGAGCGAAGAGCGGGCGTTCGAACGGGTCGGCGGCAATCAAACCCTGCGCGCCGACGTGCGTTTGATCGCAGCCACGAACAAAAATCTCGAACAGCTCGTGCGCGAAGGAAAATTCCGCGACGATCTCTTCTTCCGGCTCAACGTCGTGCGCATTACGATGCCGCCGTTGCGCGGGCGAAAGGAAGATATTCCAATCCTAGTGCGCGGATTTTTGCGTTATTTCAGCAAGGAAAACCAGAAGTCGCTTCTCGATCTGGCGCCGGACGCGATGGACGCGCTCTTGACCTACGATTGGCCCGGCAACATTCGCGAGTTGCGCACCACTATCGAACACGGTGTAGTCATGGCGACAGGCAAACAAATTACGTTACGCGATCTGCCGATGGCGGTGCGGCAAGCAGCCATCGCAAAATTGCCCGGCGGCATTTCACCAACTGATGCGTTCGGGGAAAAAATAAGCCCGCTCGATCTGCACGAGACAGAAAAGAAATTGATCGCCCAGGCGCTTGCCGCGACGAACGGCAACGTGACCGCCGCCGCAAAAAAGCTCGGCATCAGCCGCCGAACGCTGCATCGAAAAATCAATGAAATGAATTTGGCGAAAACGGTGGCAAAAACCGCAGAGGCGAGCGGAAGCAAGAAGCTGCCAGGCCGTGAGGCGTGACGGCAATCGGGCGAAAATCAAGCTTGCAGTGTGGTGCGTAGGCTCTGCGTTGTAGCCGAGGTCGCTGACCTCGGACACTCGGTGTCTTGCAAATTACAGACCGGCCGCGGTCAGCGCCCGCGGCTACAGCACGAATTGGGAGAACTTTCCCGTTTACGAATCGCCTTTCGAGCGTTTCAATTAGGCCGTGACCGAACAGAGGAAAATTTTTGGGACAGATGGCGTGCGCGGTGTCGCGAACGTGGAGCCGGTGACGGCGGAGACGGCGCTGAAACTTGGTCGTGCTGCGGCATACGTCTTTGCGCAACTAAATCCGCGCAGAACGCCTGCGGGAGCGCGCCCCAAGATCGTGCTCGGTAAAGACACGCGTCTTTCCGGCTACATGCTGGAAAATGCGCTCGTGGCCGGAATCACGTCGCTCGGGGTGGATGTTCTGGTGATCGGGCCGTTGCCGACGCCCGGTGTCGCTTATATTACACGCTCACTACGCGCGGACGCCGGGATCGTCCTTTCTGCTTCGCATAATGCTTATCAGGACAACGGCATCAAATTTTTCCGGCACGACGGTTACAAGCTCGACGATCAGATCGAGGAAAAAATTGAGAAGCTGGTTTTCACCGGTGAGATCGACTCCATCAGGCCGACGGCGAACAAAGTCGGACGCGCCACGCGAATTGATGACGCGCTCGGCCGTTACGTGGAATTTGTCAAAGCGAGTTTCCCGCGCGGCATGTCGCTCGAGGAAATGCGAGTTGCCGTGGATGTCGCGAATGGCGCGGCTTACAAATCGACTCCTTGTGTTTTGCGTGAACTGGGCGCGGACGTGGCCGTGGCGCATAACCAGCCGAATGGCATGAATATCAACGACGGTTGCGGCAGCATGCATCCGGAAGAGATCCAGCGCATCGTGAAAATCAGCAGCGCAGATGTTGGCATTGCGCATGACGGCGATGCCGATCGCGTTCTTCTCTGCGACGAGGACGGCGAGATTGTGGATGGCGATGAGATTCTTGCGATTGCGTCTTTGGATCTTTTGGCGGCTGGCCGGCTTGCGCAAAATACGGTCGTGGCCACCGTGATGAGCAATTTTGGCCTGGATGAAACCCTCGCTGCGCGAGGGGGTAAAGTGGTGCGGACAAAAGTCGGCGACCGCTATGTTCTTGAAGAAATGATGCACCAAAAGCTAAATCTGGGCGGGGAACAAAGCGGTCACGTCATCTTCCGTGATTTCACCACTACCGGCGATGGCATCATCACCGCGCTTCAGGTTTTGCGCATTATGCACAAGAGCGGCCAGCCGTTAGGCAAATTAAAGAGGTGCTTGCAAAAATATCCTCAGGCCCAGCGCAATTTAGTCGTCAAAGAAAA
>QHPG01000122.1 GCA_003219005.1 Verrucomicrobiota bacterium | reverse complement strand
CTCGGCACTGTTTTTGACACAACGAAAACGGCCCACCCGCCTTCGCCGAGGCTACGGCGTGCCGAGCAGGGCCGTGGCTACAGCAGCAATAAGAGCCACCGAAACTACGCGATAACACTTGGTTTGGAGGAATTGTAGGGCAAGCGCGCCGCTTGCCGGGGGGACATGAGCAATCCCAAGGCGTGCAACCGAAGCGGCCGCCCTACACAGAATTTTTAGTCCGCTTTAGGCGGCAAGGACTTTTGCTGTCGAAATCTCCATTTCGACGGATCGCCCAAGAAACTCAAACAGGACCCGAAGCCGTTCTTTCGCAGGGAGCAGGCAAGTAACCACGACCTCCAGTCCTCGTAAAGGCCCTTCAATAATTTCAACCGCCTGGCCAGGTTTGATGGACGAATCGATCGTCACGACTTCTTCTGCACCTACTGCCGACTGAAGCCCGGCGACAATACTTTCCGTTAGGGTCGCCAGGCGATCCCCAAAGCGGACGATCCCCCGGATGCCGTGAGAAGCTTCAACAGCGCGATGTTGTTTCAAATACACAAATTTCGTGAACAGATAACCGGGAAACATCGCTTCCACGAACCACACCGGCCCCCTGTTGGTCATCTTGCGGAAGCGCAATCGAGGCGAGAAACACTCGATGCCGAACTGACGTCGGAGAGCGATGGCAGCCAGGTGCTCCCGCTTCGGCTGCGCCTTTAGACAGAACCAAACCGGTTCATCGAGCAGCGCGAGCAACGCGGATGACTGTGTCACAGAACCAACTACAGGATTGGACGGGATTGGCAAGCTAAAGTTCCGAAAAAGAGTTATAAACTTTTTTCGCCGCGACGACGAACGCTGAGGAGCAAGTCGATACGCGCTACAAAAACAACATCGGACCGCAAGTGCGGCGGTCGCGCTACGCTCGGGGTTGGTCGCAGTCTGTTATTGCCAGGAAGTTGCAAATCGCGGGTTTCAATATAAGCCGAAGCCGCGTCTCGAAGATCGACGTGCCGCAATTTTCGGCTCAAACTTCTTCGATCGCGGGCTGTCGCTCCATCATAATACGAGCGACACGAAAGAACGATTGCAGTGGGCGCTTTCGCGTTTAAAATGCGCTCTCCAATTCTTCGCATGCTCCAGACGATTCTTGCTCAGGCTCAAAGCGCGGCGCCTCAGGCAGCCCCCGGCGGTGGCATCGGCTCGTTTTTTGTGCCGTTGATTTTCATTTTCATCATCATGTACTTTGTGATGATCCGGCCACAAAAGAAGCGGCAGCAACAGCAGCAACAACTAATCACAAATCTAAAGACCGGCGACCGGGTAGTGACGAACGCCGGCATTCACGGCCTGATTTCCAACGTGAAAGAAAACACCGTTCTGGTGAAGGTGGCCGACAACGTAAAGATCGAGATGGACAAATCGGCGATTACAAACGTGCTGAAAGAGAGTTAAATCGTTAAATCGTTAAACCGGAATGACTCCAGCGCTTACATTTTTTATCGGGCTTGCGATGCTCATCCTCTTCGGCTGGTACTTCGCCACCGATCAAGGGCCGCGGAAACGCCTGCTGGCAATGACGCTGATGCTGTTGCTCGTGATTTTCAGCATCGCCACGATCTGGCCCCCGCAGCAAAAGATCGCGCTCGGGCTCGATATTCAGGGCGGCACGTCATTCCTGATCCGGCTCGTGCCCGGCGACAAGCCGATCACCAAAGGAATGCTCGATCAGGCCGTGGAGGTGATCCGGAAGCGTGTCGATGTTTTTGGAGTCAGCGAACCGATCATCAGCCCGGTCGGCAGCGATCGGATTCTGGTTCAAATCCCCGGCCTGGACACCGCAAAGATTCAGGAAGCGCGGGATCAGCTCTCGCGCGTGGCGAAACTCGAGTTTCGCCTTGTTTATCCAGATAATGGCGAGCGATTGCGCGAGATCGACGGAGGAAAGCAAGTCATTCCACCGGAGTTCCGGATCGAAACGTACAAAATGCCGCGGGAAGGTGAAAAACCGGTGGAGGAGCGGTTGCTCGTAAAAAAGAAAGCTGATTTATCCGGCGAGCACGTTTCTAACGCGGGCGCTTCCTATGAAAAAGACGGCTGGGTCGTCCATTTGCGGTTCGACGCTGAAGGCGCCAAGCAGTTCGGCAACATCACTGCGGCAAACGTTCATCATCGCTTTGCGATTGTGCTTGATGGAACGATCCAATCCGCGCCTGTCATCCAGGACGCGATTTACGGCGGCGACGCGCAGATCACCGGGAGATTTACCGAGGAAGAAGCGCGCGGATTAGCGAGCGTGCTCGAGAACCCGCTGCAAACACCAGTAAGCATCGAGGAAGAGCGGAGTGTATCGCCGACTCTTGGGTTGGACTCGATTAAGGCGAGCATTCTGGCCGGCTTGGTCGGGCTGGTGATCACGCTCGTATGCGTCGGGATTTACTACAAAATTCCAGGTCTCGTCGCGAATGTCGCACTGATCATCAACCTCATCCTCCTCGTCGGCGCGATGACGATGTTTCACTTCGTCCTAACGCTGCCCGGTATTGCAGGCATCATTTTGACGATCGGCCTTTCGGTGGATGCGAACGTGCTCATTTACGAGCGATTGCGCGAAGAAATGGCTCTGGGGAAATCACTCAAGATCGCGCTGAATACTGCCTACGAGAAAGCGTTTAGCTCCATTTTTGACGCGAACGTAACGACTCTGATTACCGCCGCGATTCTGTTTTGGAAAGCGACCGGCCCGGTGAGAGGCTTCGCGATTGCACTTTCGCTCGGCATTCTGGCGTCGTTGTTCACGGCGCTCATCGTGGGGAGGAACTTTCTCGGCTGGTTTGTCGATACAGGAAAACTGAAGCGCATCTCGATGTTGCATTTGATCTCAGCGCAAAACATCAATTTCCTCGGCAAAGGCTTTATCGCCTGCATGTGTTCGCTAGCCTTACTCCTGGCTGGCGCGACCGCCTTTTACCTTCGCGGCGAAAGAAATTTTGGCGTCGATTTTCGCGGCGGCGACCTGATCACATTAAGCGCGCCGAGCAAAATCGACGTCGGGCAGGTCCGCCACGCGCTGCAACCAATTGGACTTGCAGATGCAGCGATCCAGGAATCCACGCAGGTCGGCAAGGGTTACATCACCATCCGCACGCCGTTGAACACCAGCGACAAAGTGGAAAAACAAATCATGCAGACGCTGCCCAACGCCGGATTTCATGTCGAAGGCTCCGAGCGAGTCGGCGCGCTCGTGGGCGGCGAGCTGGCAAAGAGTTCGTTAATCGCGCTCGGTCTTGGCATCCTGGGCATTCTAATTTTCGTAACGTTCCGCTTTGAACTTTCCTTCGCCGTAGGCGCAATTGTCGCGTTGCTGCACGATGTGCTGATGACGGTCGGCGTGTTTGCCCTTCTCGGCCGTGAGCTGACTCTTACGATGGTTGGCGCAGTGCTCACCATCGCCGGTTATTCCATTAACGACACCATTGTCGTTTACGACCGGATACGCGAAGGCCTCGCTAGCGGGCGGCGGGGTACCATCGAGGAGATTATGAACTCCAGCATTAATCAGACGCTCAGCCGCACCATTCTTACGAGCACGGTGACGCTCATCCCGATTCTCTGTTTGTTTTTCTTTGGCGGCGCGGTATTGCGCGACTTTTCCCTCGCCATCATTATCGGCGTGGTGGTCGGCACATACTCCTCGATCTTTATAGCCTCACCGATCGTGCTGTGGTGGACGCGCGCCAGGGGCGGCAGAGAGTCGGCTTTGCGCCGCGAAGTTACCGAAAAAGCCGCGACCTCAACGAGTCCTCTTGCCAGGCGCTAACGCGACCTAACTTCCCCGCGTTTCCCGGCAAGAGTTGACGAGGTCGCCCGGCCCGAGTAGGCTCCGCTTCGCTGGTTTAAGAGCAGATTCTAAATGTCCAGGAGTGATGAATGATGCCAGAAGTGATTGTTCGTAAAGGTGAACCTGTCGATCGCGCGTTGAAGCGGCTGAAAAACAAGCTGGATTCCGAAGGAATTCTCGAGGAAGTCCGCCGTTTGCGCGCCTTCGAGACGCCTTCGCAAAAGCATCGTCGCAAGGCGAAAGCTAACGCCAAGCGCGCCCGAATGAAGTTCCGATTTCATCCGTCGTAACGAACAGAGTTAACCTTTTAACTATTCTCAGCAAAAAGCTCCCTGATCGCCTGCACCAGACCGTCAATATCGTGCCGGCGCGCCTCGACATCGACTTTGAGCCCCTGATCGCGCGCGGTTTTTGACGTGACGGGGCCAATGCTCGCGATTCGCATTCCCTTCGGCCACGGCAGTCCAAGCGCAAGAAAGTTTTCTACGGTTGAAGAACTGGTAAACGTGATCAAATCGGCGCCCTCCTGTGCCAGTTGCCGCCGCGCGCCGCTGGTGTCGCGTGTCTCCAGCACCGTTCGATACGCGAACGCTTCGTCCACGATCGCGCCCGCGCCCGAGAGTTCTTTGGGTAGAACGTCCCGCGCCTTTTCCGCGCGCACCAAGAGAAGCCGCAAATTTTCAATGCTTTCCTGCTTCTTAAACTCTTTAACGACCGCCTCGGCCACGAATTCTTCCGGCTGAAGATCGACATGCAGATGAAAGTCTTTCACGCGTTGGGCCGTGGCTGGCCCGATGGCAGCAACGCGCGCGCCGCCAATCTCACGGGCGTCGTCATACAATTTAAAAAAAACATCAAAAAACGCGTCCACCCCGTTTGCACTTGTGAACACGACCCAGTCATACATGTGGGCCTCCTGCACGAGTTCCGCGAATTCGCGTAAATCGCTGGGCGGCTCAGTGCGAATGGTAGGCAGTTCGATTACGTGCGCGCCGAGCGCCCGTAGTTTGTTGCTTAGCACGCTCGCCTGCTTTCGTGTTCGCGTAACGACAATCCTTTTTCCCAGGAGCGGTCGCTTTTCGTACCAATTCAGACTGTCGCGCAGGCCGACGACTTCACCAAATACGGCTACTGCCGGTGCTTTAAAATTGCTCGCTACAGTTTTTTGGGCGATATCCGAAAGAGTGCCTATGAGCGTTTCCTGTTGTCCGGTCGTAGCCGAGCGCACAAGCGCCACTGGCAGATCGCCGCGGACGCCTTGCTTTAGCATTTCGCTGGTGATGGACCCGAGGCGTTCCACGCCCATTAGCATGACCTGTGTGCCGCCAAGTTTTGCCAGAGCCGCGTAATCGATTGCGCTTTCCGCCTTTGCCGGGTCTTCGTGGCCTGTAAAAAATGTCACGTGCGAATTATGCGCTCGATGCGTCATGGGAATACCAGCATAAGCCGGCCCGGCAATCGCCGAGGTGATTCCAGGCACAATTTCAAATGGGATGCCGGCATCGGCGATCGTCTGCGCTTCTTCGGCGCCTCGCCCGAATACAAACGGGTCTCCGCCCTTTAACCGGACGACCTGCTTTCCTTGGCGTGCTTTATCGATCAGCAGCGTGTTGATTTCATGCTGGGTTCGGCTTTCGCCCGGTTCCTTCCCGGCATAAATAATTTCGGCATCGTCCCGCGCCCAGCTAAGCATCTCTGGGTTTGCCAAATGATCGTAAATGATTACGTCCGCATTCTCGGTGCACTCTTTTGCGCGTAAAGTCACCAAACCGAGATCGCCTGGGCCAGCGCCAACCAGATAAACTGTTCCGTTCTGTTTGGTACTCTTGGTCATGCGCTTACTCTTGCGTGATCCGTCGCAACAATTCGCCAGCCAACTTTCCGCCTTCGTCGCAGGCGCCTTCCACTTCGGCCTCCCGGGGCGCTGCCGATTCATCCATGAAAACTTGCGCGCGTATTTTCATCTTGCCGTCCTCAATCTTTGCAAGGACGCCCACCGGACAATTGCAATCACCGTGTAACCCACGCAGAAATTCTCGCTCCGCCTGCAAACAAAGCAACGTTTGGCGATCGTTTACGAGATCGACGAGCGCTTTTGTGCTTTGATCATCGGCGCGAACCTGAAGGGCAATTATTCCCTGGCCCCCTGGCGGTAAAAAAATTTCGCGCGGAAGTGTCTCAACAAAAAATTGCCTGCCTTCGAAGCGGATTTTAGTACGGGCTGGCGACAGGCCCAGGCGTTCAAGTCCCGCGCGAGCCAACACGATCGAGGCCCATTGGTTTTCCGCCAGTTTTCGCAACCGTGTCGGCACGTTGCCGCGAAGATCGATAAGGTCGAGGTCGGCACGTTTCCACAGCAGCTGATGTTTCCTTCGCACGCTACCGGTTGCGACTGTGGCTCCGGGTGGAAGGGAAGCAAGACCGCCCCCATGTTTGGAAACCAGCACATCGTCCATCGGCGCTCGGGGAAGGACTGCCGCGATTTTTGCTTCCGGGCTCGTTTCACTCGGCAGGTCCTTGGCACTATGAACCGCTATATCCACTTCTCCGGCTAGAAGCGCGCGCTCGATTTCTGCCGTGAACACTCCTTTTCGTCCCGCCCGAGGATCGACAACTCTGGCTTTGTCCCCTCGTGTCGTAATAATTTTGGTTTCGACTTTTGCCTTTGGACGCGCCGCTTGAATTGCTTTTTCCACCAAACGAGCTTGCGCGCGCGCCAGTTCGCTGCCGCGTGTTCCCAGGACAATCTTTCGATTTTCGGCGGTCATAGACCGCCGCTATAGCTCCGACGCACGCAGCGGATTTTCGCCGAGCGGGGAATGCTCCGCAGCTTGTGAGGGGCGATTCAGTCCTCGAGAAATTGAATCGACAAAATCCGCGACATGTTCCGCAATGATCGCCTCTGCTGCGGCAATCTGCTGGCGTCGGAGGGCGAGTGATTGCTCCGCCACGGATCGTATCGAATCGATGTCGTAAAGATAAACCCCTTCCATTTCATTTACGCCGGGATCAACGTCGCGAGGCACGGCGATATCGATGATGAAAAGCGGACGATCCAAACGCTCACGCAGCATGGGCGCGAGTTCGCCCGGTGTCAGCAACGGCGTCTCCGATGCCGTCGCCGTAATTAGAATATCAATCTCACGGCATTGCGTCGCCCACTCGTCGAACAGCACAGCGCGGCCGCCTACCGCCTGCGCCAGCTCGCCTGCGCGCTCGATCGAGCGATTGGCCACGCGAAGATCCCTGACGCCGCGCGAAATGAGCGCACGCGCAGTGCGTTCGCTAGTCTCACCTGCGCCGAGCACGAGAACTTTGCATTCGCTTAATTTGCCAAAAATTCTTTGCGCCAAATCGATAGCGACCGAGCCGACCGACACTGCGCCCCGCGCAATGTCCGTGTGCGTGCGCACTTGTTTCGCCACGCGAAACGCCCGCTGAAACAAGCGATGCAAATACGGGCCGACTGCGCCGGATGTCCTGGCCGACTCATAGGCTTTTTTCGACTGCCCGAATATCTCGCTCTCGCCGACAACCATCGAGTCGAGTCCGGAGGCGACCCGGAAAAGATGCTGCACGCACTTTTCAGCCTCGTACCGATAAAAAGGAGGCGCGTAATCGTGCGGATCGATGTCGATTCTTCGCGTAAGGCAACGCGCAATCTCATCCGTAGAAACGCGTTTTTGCGAAACCGCATAAACCTCCACCCGGTTACACGTCGTCAGCAGCAACGCTTCGGCGCAACCGGTTTGGCGCAAGATCGATTCGGTCGTCGCGCTGCCGGTGAACTGTTCCCGCGTCGCGACATCCGCGGTGTGATGACTTAAGCCGAGACAGAAAAGATTCATGGCAGCGGACTCATTTCCGCGGTGAATTCGATTCCCCAGAGAAGTGCCAGTGCCACGCTAAAGCCAATGATGCATAACGTAGCCACCCGTCTCGGCGCGAACCACCGAAGATGGCGACCTTGTAAGATCGTCGCGTAAAGTAGCCAGACCCCAATGGCGGCTACGACCTGCACGCGCGGCAATGGGTGGCCAGTAAAAAAACCGCTCACGATACCCAGCGTGTAAAGCGCAAAGCCCCACCACAGTAGTCGGGTGATGGTCGCAAAAAGATGTGTCAGCGGCGGCAGATGATAGAAAATAGAATGCAACTGATGCGTCTTCAGCTGCCGTTCCTGGATCAGATACATGACGCCGGCGATGCAAGCGAGGGCGAACGCCCCGTAGGCCACGATCGAAATCGAAGCGTGAAATTCCAGCCATGGATTGGCCGGCGCTTTCACCGGATGCCGGATGTCGATCGGCGCAACGAGCGCAAAACCTTGCAGTAAAACTACCAGCGGCGCAGTGAACGCGCCCATCAACGAGAGGCGATACGGCGGACCCACGAGCATGTACATCAGCGCTACCGACCACGCCAGAAAAACGAAAACTTCAAACAGGTTTGTCAACGGACAGCGCCCCAGCGCATGACCGCGAACCGACAAGAACGCCGTCTGAAAAATGAATCCCAAGCCGATCGCAAAAAAATTGAATCGCATTGGCCGAAACAGTCCGGCACGCAACTCAACAATCGTGTGCACGACTGCTGCGAGAAAACAAACTGTCGAAACGATGAGAAGATAGCGATCCACCGGGACAGCCTATTCTAGATTGCCGTCCCGACTTGGCAATCCTCTACAATCACCGTGTGACTACCAATTTGCCCCGCCGATTCGTCTGTCGAAGGCAACGCAGATTGACCTTTCATTGCACTCCGCTAGGATTCGCGCCGATGGCGTTGGACCTAGTTGGAAAACTCCGCGCTGCTGTGCGCGATGTTCCTGATTTCCCAAAGAAAGGGATCGTGTTTAAAGATATCACGCCCCTCTTAAGCGATCCCGCCTTGTTTCGTGCGTCGATTGATCTTTTTTTGGAGCGTTGCCACGGGAGAAAGATTAACAAAATCGTCGGGATAGATGCGCGCGGTTTCGTTTTTGGATCGGCGGTGGCATATGAACTTGGGGTTGGTTTCGTTCCGATCCGGAAGCGCGGCAAGCTTCCCTACCAGACTGAGGTCGCGAAGTATTCCCTCGAGTACGGTGAAGCGGAAATGGAGATGCACGTCGATGCTGTGACGGCGGGCGAGCGGGTTGTGCTGGTGGATGATTTGCTCGCGACCGGCGGGACTTCCGCTGCTGCGGCTCTCCTAATCCGTAAAGCTGGCGGAAATCTTCTCGAAGCGCAGTTTCTAATTGAGTTAGAATTTCTTCATGGCCGCAACCAACTCGACCCGACACCGGTCGCGTCGTTTTTGAAGTATTGAATTTTTGCGCGGCGGACATACGCGGGTGGTGTGTTCAAGCCCGGCCTGTCATATGTCATTCTGAGCCCTTCGGCTTTGCTCAGGACAGGCTCCGCGAAGAATCTCGGATCGATTTTAGACTGGTCCCGCTCAAGGAAAAAAATCAGAGATGTTTCCAGCCTTCGCGTAAAGCTACGGCTTGGCAGGCGCTTCGCTCAACATGACAACGGCGATTTTGGATTTTGGATTTCCAACTTTAGATTACTGGAATCCCAGTCCGCGATGAGAATGTCCCGACATCTGGAACAAGTTCTGGCGCACGCCGAAAACAGCCTCGCGGCCACAGGGACCACGCGCCCGACTGAGGTACTTCCGCTTTACAAAAAATTTCTCAAGGTTGAAGAGCATCGATTGCGTCTGAAGCATCAGGCGGGCGGGGCCGGCCGCGAAATTTGCGCGCGACGCGCTGAATTGATTGATATTTTATTGCAATACGTCTTCGGCGCCGCGGCCGCTGCTGCTCAAGGAAATGGCGAGCCCAAAGCTCCATTGGCGTTGATTGCTCTTGGTGGATATGGCCGGGGTGAACTCAATCCGTTTAGCGATATCGATGTGATGCTTTTGCATCGCCAGGGTGCCGCAGAAATTTCGCCACACTTGGAGGAGATGGTGAATCAAGTTCTCTACCTGTTATGGGACAGCGGCTTCAAGGTCGGGCACTCCACACGTTCCATCAGAGAAGCGATTGCCCAGGCCAACCGCGATATGCGCACAAAAACCGCGATGCTGGAGTCCCGATTTCTCGCTGGCGACAGGGAACTGGCGCAGGAATTTCGAGAGCAATTTCGTTCAAAATGCGTCGAGGGACACGAACGGGAATATGTTGAAATGCGGATGCAGGATCAGGTTGCTCGGCACAAAAAATTCGGCGACAGCGTCTATCTCCAGGAGCCCAACCTGAAGAACGCATGCGGTGGACTGCGCGACTATCAAAATCTGCTTTGGATAACCTACTTCAAAGAGGGGTCGCTGAGTACGAACCAACTCGTAGGGAAAGATTGGCTGAGCGAAAGCGACCAGCGACGGATTGAGCGAGCGTACGATTTTCTACTCCGCGTGCGCACGGATCTACATTATGCGACTGGGCGCGCGACCGACATATTGCACATCAACCTGCAGGAACAAATCGCAAAACGGCTACATTGTTCTCCTCGAAATGGTCAGCTCCGCAGCGATGCGCTCATGCGAGATTACTACGAGCATACGCGAGACATCTTCCGGGTGACGGAACGCATTACGGAGCAATTTGTGAGCGGATATGTCACAAATAAGACCCGTTCGCTTTTTAGTTTTCTTCCGTTGATAGGGGCGGACAAAACTCCCATCGGGGACTTTTTCTTTGTTCGCAACCAACAACTGCACCCAGCGCAGCGCGAGGTTTTTCGCAACGAGCCTGAGCAGATGATGCGGGCCTTTCAGCTTGCACAGGAGCGCGACCTGGACCTCAGCCCGGAATTGGCAGATTTATTGACCAGAAGTCTCCGGAACGTAACCCGCACGTATCAGTATGCGCGTGGATCGCGGGCGATCTTTAGATCGATTCTATCACAAAAAGGGAAAGTAGGACGCATCCTGCGAATGATGCATCGGGTCGATTTTCTCGGTCGTTACGTTCCCGAATTCGGCCAGCTGACCTGTCTGGTGCAGCATGAATTTCTGCATCGATACACAGCCGACGAGCATACGTTGGTATGCATCGATAAGCTCGATGCGTTGACGCAGACGGACGATCCGAAGTTGACTGCCTATCGTAAAATTTTCGAGCAACTTGAAGACCCTCTGGTTCTCTATCTCGCGCTACTCTTGCACGACAGCGGCAAAGCCGTCGGCGCACGGCCACATTCGGAAGCGAGCGCGCTCTTTGCCCAGCGCGTCGCGACCCGTTTGCAGTTGTCCTCCGAGGAGCGCAAATCACTTATTCTTCTGGTGGATCATCATCTTACTCTCTCCAGGATCGCGCAGCAGAGGAATCTGGATGACCCAGCCACGGTGATGGAACTGGCTCAGATTGTGAAGCACCAGAAAAACCTGCACGCGCTCATGCTGCTGACTCTGGCTGACGGCCAGGGCACAAGCGCTGAAGCGTGGTCGGATTGGAAAGAGTCCCTCGTTTGGCAGTTGTTTCACGAGACATCGCGGTATCTGGCGGACCGGAAGTCTTACGACGAGCAGACAAGAATCGAGCGCGAAAGCTTGCAGACTTCCGTCTCCAAACATCTTTCGCCGGATTACGCAGGCGAAATCGAAGCTCACTTTGATTACATGCCGGATCATTATTTCCGTGCGACCGACCTTCCGGAAATTATCGAACACTTGAAACTGTTTCGCTGCTTTCTTGAGAATGTCTCCAGCAGCGGAGAATCTGGGCTGGCTGCAGCAATGAGATGGAAGGTTGTGCCAGAGCAGGGGCACAGCGTTGTCACATTCTGCACGTGGGAGCGTGAACGCTTGCTGGCAAAAATCGCCGGATCATTCTCGGTTGTGCCGTTGAATATTTTGAGCGCCGACGTTTTTCCGCGCGACGATCACGTGGTGCTGAGCGTTTTTCGTGTTTGCGATACGAACGCGCATCCGGCCAACCAGCCGCGCGATTTCCAGCTCGTGGAACAAACTTTGCGCCGAGCTCTCGAAGACGAGAGCTTCCATTTTCTGCCATTAATCGAAAAGGCGAAGCACCAAAGCCGCCGTCTTGCGCCAGCAATTGAATTTCCGACGCGCATTACCATCGATAACAAAGCGCACCCGAGCTACACGCTCATTGAGATTCAGGCTCCGGACCGACTCGGATTGCTCTACGACGTGCTGAGCTGTCTTGATCGCGAAAATATTTTGATCCCGCTGTCTCGTATTAACACGCAGGCCGGGGCGGCGATTGATACGCTGTACGTGGTGGACGGCTCCAATCACGCCAAGATCACTGATTCGCACCGAATCCGAATAATCCAGCAACATCTCAAAAACGCGATTCTCAGCGGAGGCGGCGCAAGAGCGGAGTAGAATAAACGACCTGTCATGTCGAGCGAAGTCGCCTGCCAAGCCGTAGCTTTACGCGAAGGCTGGAGACATCTCGCGAAGTTTCCCCTGCGTTGGGCCACGGGATGGAAAGCCTGGCCTCGCCGCATACTGCGGCTGCGTTGCAGCCTCGACTCCGCTCCGGATGACGTCTAAGTGATGTCTTTTTAAAAAATATCATGAACGCTCTGATTCTCGCAGCCGGATACGCAACACGCCTCTATCCGTTAACGCTCCACAAGGCGAAACCGCTGCTCGTTGTTGGGGGGAAACCGATTATTGAGTGGGTCGTGGATAACCTCGCGGGTGTTCCTGATCTGGAAACGATCTACGTGGTAACAAACGACAAATTCACCGCTGACTTCCAAGCCTGGAGTGAGCGCTATCAGGGCCGGCATCCGGAATTCAAATTCAAAATCATCAACGACGGTTCCACGAGTGATGAAGATAAGCTGGGTGCGATTGGAGACATCAATTTCGTCGTCTCCCGCGAGAACTTGAGCCAAAGCAGATTGTTAATCGTCGCCGGCGACAATTTGTTAACTGAATCGTTAGTGGACTTTGTGGAATGCGCGAGGAGAACTGACGCAACGGTTGCGGTCTATGATGTCGGCGACGCGGAAGCTATCAAAAAATACGGTAACATCAGCGTTGACGCGGATGGAATCATCACCCGGTTCGAGGAAAAACCGGAGAAACCCCAGGGGACCCTGGCTGCAGTCGCTGTTTACTATTATTCGCCTGCGGTTCTAACTTTGTTAACTACCTATCTTGCGGCCGGCAATAATCCTGACCAGCCCGGCCGTTTTGTGCAATGGCTCTACACGCGCAAACCCATAAAGACGTTTCAAATCACAGGCAAATGGCTCGATATCGGGAGCAAAGAAACGCTCGAGAACGCAGACAAAATTCTCAGAGGTGGCTTGCCACGCCGTAACCTTGGCGAAGGCGGGTCATTCTAGCCGTCCTTCATCAAACTCGATCAGATCGAAATAGGTCCGAATATCTTTGCGCCCTTCGCCGCCTGCTTCTTTGAGAAAATGAAGGAAGCGCGCCTTTTTTGCGGCGGTGTCAGGATGGCGCGAAACCATGGCTTGGTTCCATTGCTCGATTGCTTCGGGCGAATGTTTCACGCCATTTTTCTGCACCCATCTCAGAATCGCAGCGTCATCGTCGAATTTGTTGGCAATCTCTTCAAATGCGTCGCCGTCGAGTTTGAGAAACGCCAGTAAATGTTTATCGAAGCCGACGGTTTTATAGTTGTACCCGTCGAGCAATCCTTTCCCATGCAGTCTGGCCTTATCGATCAAACGCGGCAGATGCACATAGCCGCCGAGTTTCTCGTAAGGACTGCGTGGATGCAGTCTTCGCATGAAGGAGATCGTTTCTAAGTCGCGGGCAAAGGCTGCGGTGCTGTTTCTGGAAAATTCGAAGCCGGGTTACTCGCGGTGGCTGGCTCTTGTTCTTGCAGCAATTCTCCCTGGGTCAGGCCGATCTGACCGATGACGAGTTGACCGGAAAACATCCCGCCTTTTTCCACCGTAATGGCCCTTGCCGTGACATCGCCTTCCAGTGCGCCTTTCCTCTCAACCGTCACCGTTTGCGCAACGATCTCGCCCGACATTCTGCCTTTGATTTCGACGCTTTCCGCGCGGATTCTGCGGAAGCAGTGAATGTCGGCTCTGCGATCAACGATGACGTGTCGAGCGCTGATGCGCCCCGGAATTTTGCCTGCGTAGTTGATCGTCGCGGTGTCGTCGCAATGCAGATTCCCGCGCAGCCTGCCTTCGACTAAGGCGGATTGGCAAACGACGCTGCTGCTGGCCAGATCGCCTTTGCCGGTCAGATGCACGTCGCCCCGGGTTCGAATGCTTCGGCTGAAACCGCTGGTGATTTTGTAGTCGCGCAGATCAATATGCGCACTACACGACGGGCAGATTGTCGAAGTCGCCGCGCCAGAGACCTGCTGTTTCCGTTTACAATCAAAACACTCGACAACAGAAGTGCGTTGTCGCTTCCAAAAATCCTCGAATCTGCCAAGAATGGAGGAGCTCTCTGGCGGAGGCGCTTCGTCTCTTGTCCGAAGCTTCAGGCCAGGTTTCGGCGCGAATGGCAAAAACGAGCGGCCGCACTGGCGGCAGATTGAGCTTTTCGCCGCAGCATATTCCATCTGCTTAAAGCCGCAGTGCGGGCATTCCGCACTGACTTTTACAAGCGACGGATTGGCCACTGGACCCTAAGCCGAGATCCTTTCCTTATGCGCGCGCTCCAAAGGCTGCTTTGATGGGCTCGTTCGGCCGCATAACCTCAGGGCGAGCTGCCGCCTTGGCGGAGAAGGTTCCGCTGGTGACTTCCGATTTGCCGATGAAAGTAGCCCCTTCTTCAATTGTGAGACGCGCTGCTTTCAGATCTCCCTGCAACACGCATTTGGATTTTAGCTCGCAGCGCTCGGTCACGGTGATGTTGCCGTGCACTTTGCCATAGACGGTGATCGACTTGGTTTTTATCTCGCCCAGAATTTCAGCGTTTTCACCGACGGTCAAAATGCCATCAGAGTTAATGTCCCCTTCGACCTTCCCGTCGATGAGCAGTTCCTTTTGGAACTTAATCGAGCCTTTGATTTCGACATCGCTCGAAAGGATGTCTTTACCTCCATGATCTGCCATAGGATTTGAATTTGGATTATCGATTGTTGTTGGTGTTTTTGGTTCTTCGCGACTCGCAGGATGATTGTTGTCATCTGTATCCGGATACCGCGGCTCTTCTCGGACCGGCGGCATCGGCTTTTGCGGGACGAATCTCTTGAGCATTGGGTAGATTGTGACACTCGTCGATGCCTGTCAATGGATTCTCTTTCTTGAGCACAAACTTTTTTATTTTTTATCGTTAATCAGCGGCCCGATATAACTTGAACGCCGCAGTCTGCTGCAAGATTTCGCGCTCTCTTTGCAAATCATCGGAAAGAAAAAATCGCGCGCCGTCCTCGATGCCGTTTAAACTTTCGTGCGAACTTCCAGCTACTCCAGGCTGCCCCGACCAATAGGCAATTGAGGGCGAAAGCCACCACGGCGCAAGAAACGGATGCACGTCGCGCGACCGCAAATGGAGCGCTAGGTCGCGCAACTGCGCCGATTCATTCCGCCGTTCTACACGAGCCGCTAATTGCGTTTCATTTGGCCAAAGCCTTTCATCCCAATCGCGAAAAATCGGAAACATCGATAACGCAAATGTAATCCAAACTGCCGCTGGCCACTTGATTGGCGCGAGTAAGGCCGGAAGCGCCAGCGCAAAGAGCAACGCAAAAAAATATCCCCAGCGCGCCTGCCAAATCGTCAGAACATACGTGGCGATCAGAAGAACATAGATTGGTAGGGCGCGACCGAGCTTGCCCTGAGCGAAGTCGAATGGGGGCGCGTCGTCTCTTCGCGTTCTGATGTTCATCCAAATCAAAAACGGCGCGACTAAAAGCAGATACCCGCACCAGCGCAGCCAGACCGGATTTGCCGGCGACGCATGCGCAAGTTCGCCAATCGTGCGCGCCCAGTTTTTGAAAATCGGGTCGGGATGCAAAATCAATAACGATGGGATGCGCCGCTCAATCAAAAGCGCGATTACAATAATCGCCGCGAAAAAAATAGAACCCGCGCGACGATCTCGTCCGAAAAGGGCTCGGCGATTCACCAGAAAGGTGGTGGTTATTATGATGAGAAAGAGAACGAGCGGTTCGTAAGCGGTTACCCAGATCGCCAGTGCCCACGCCGGTTCACTAACGATGCTCCATCGATTGTCCTCTGAGGCAGCCGTGTCGGCTGCTTTCATTCGCGAGCTCCACTCCGCGCAAATCGCGATCGTCACGAGCAGGATGGATAGGGATTGATGATCGGGTCTGCCAAGCTCCGTCCCCTGAACGAGGATGGGACTGATCGCGTACAGGATCAGCAGTACCCAGCGATAACGGAATTTCATTCGGTGCGACCACCACCAGAGAAACCAGCCGCCAAGCAGCGCAAGCACCGGCGATATGAACGCCCCTGCCAAATCGAGCGCGTGCGCCGTGAATGGCTTCAGCAGAAGCGATAGCCCGAGGATGAGATAATCGAGCGGCGCAGTCGTGTGCGGAGTGGTTCCCTGGGGAAAATTTTCAAAGGCATGATGCCGCACGATCAGTCCCGGCTGTGCATCGCACATCTGCACCCGCGTCATCCGCGCGTAACAATCCGCATCAACGAAGTAAATGTTCCCAGCGACAAAAATGTCCTGATAATTCGCGCAGCGTGTTGCCAGGATTAGTGCGCTGAGAAGTGCAATCTCAACAAAGATCACAGCAAGCCGTGCGAATCGTGGCACAAGTCGACAATCGCAAATCGGCGATCCAAAATCGAAATCAAAAATACCGTGGCCTTAAATATTGGACGTTGGACGTTGGGTGTTCGATGTTCGCGCGTCAACGCGCGTCGGGCCTGTAGCTCAGCGGTTAGAGCAGGGGACTCATAATCCCTTGGTCCCAGGTTCGAATCCTGGCGGGCCCAGCGCCGAAAGCTTTCAGGGCTGAAGCCAAGCCAGGTTGTCGGGCAATTTTTAATCCGCAAATCGCTGGATTCTTCGCAGTTGCAATTCTCCCCCGCGTGTTGGAAGCTCTCCGTCCCCGCTCTGGAAGGAATTGTCATGAACCAGATCATCGGTGCCATCGAAAAAGAGCAACAAAAAGCCGACGCGAACACGTTCAAGGTGGGCGACAGCGTCCGCGTTCACACGCGGGTGGTAGAAGGCGACAAAGAACGAATCCAGATATTCGGAGGAGTCGTCATCGGGCGCAAAGGCCGCGGGCTGAACGAAACATTTACCGTGCGCCGCATTTCCTACGGTGAGGGCGTGGAGCGAGTTTTCCCGCTGCATTCGCCGCGCATTGCGAAGATCGAGGTGGAGCAACAAGGGCGCGTTCGCCGCGCCAGGCTGAATTATCTTCGTACCCGCAAAGGCAAGGAAGCGACGGCGGTAAGAGAAATGTAATCACGGCATGGGTAGGGATGGCACTCCCGTGCCGTCCACTCGGCGCGCACGGAGTGACGCGCCCTACCGGCATTTCTTCCTGTCACTTCTCACATGTCACTTGTCACGCGCGCAAATCTGCGAATGATTTGCGCGGATGTACCGGCGCTGCGGTTTTCGTTACGAGAAAAAACTTCGCGCCACCGGAGTCGCGCGCATCGCCGGAATCGATGAGGCAGGCCGCGGCGCGTTGGCGGGTCCGGTGGTCGCCGCCGCAGTGGTTCTGCCCGAAAAATTCCGTCATCGTCGCCTGAACGATTCCAAACAACTTGCGCCTGAATTACGCGAGGAAATCTATTGCGAATTCGTCGCTAATCCGGAAGTCAGATGGACTGTCGGCATTGTCGATTCCATCGAGATCGACCGGATCAACATTCTGCGCGCGAGCCATAAAGCCATGCGCTTTGCAGTCGAAGCGCTGATCGATCAGCCCGACCATGTCTTGATCGACGGCCTGCCTGTGATTCCATTTCCATTTCCACAGTCGGCCATCGTCGATGGTGATTGCATTAGTTTGAGCATCGCTGCCGCCAGCGTAATCGCCAAAGTCACGCGCGATAGAATGATGCGTGACTTTTGCGCGCAGTTTCCGCAATATTCTTTCAGCCAGCATAAAGGTTACGGCACCGAACTGCATCTCCTGAAGCTCCATGAATTCGGCCCTTGCCCGATCCATCGCCGATCTTTCGAACCGGTGGCGCAACCGCTTCTCGCTTTTGAGGAACTCGTCAAAATCGGTCCATCTCCGGCGCGGCGCGCACGGCGAGAAATTGGCGTGTCGATTCCTGCGGCATAACGGCTACAAGATTCTCTACCGCAACTTCAAGGGGCGCAGCGGCGGCGAGATCGACATTGTCTGCCGCGATGACGACACGCTTGTATTCGTCGAAGTAAAGACACGCACGCGGGAAGATTTTGGCCGGCCTGTTGCTGCCGTCGATCGGCAAAAACAAAAACGCATTTCGCGCGGCGGCCTGGCTTGGCTACGTATGCTCGACAATCCGGATATTCTTTTCCGGTTCGATGTTGTGGAAGTCATCGTTTCGGATGACGCGAAACCGCGCCTTGAATTGATCAAGAATGCGTTCCCACTCTCCAGACCTTATCTTTATTGAGATTGATCTCCCAAGCATCCTAGGCGAGCGAGCGGTGCCGGAATTTAGTTGCAATCGAAGTTCCGACGCCTGGATAATCTCCAAAGTTTTGTGAACACGAAGATCAATCATCTCGCGGTTTGGATTCTGATCGTTGTCTATTTTCTCATTGGCTGGGGTTGGTACGCGATTTTCGGCGAGAAGTGGCTCAATCTGCACGCCCGCACGATGACCGACATCGAGCGCGCCCATAATGTTGGCGCGTATGTGCTCGCGCTCGTCGCGTCGATCGTCGTCGTTTACACTTTGGCGATGCTGATCTCGCGGTTCAACGCGGCAACTGCGTTCTGCGGTTTGAAGATCGCGCTCGCGTGCTGGTTCGCGTTTGTGTTCATGGAATACGCTACGATTGCGGTGTTTTCGGCTTTTGAAACGAATCCCTGGCCGCTCATTTGCATCGACATGGGGCGGCCATTGATTGGTTTTGCTATCATCGGCCTCGTGCTCGGGGCCTGGCGCAAACGAACGGCTTAATCATTAACCTATTCTATGCCTAACGAGCCGATCCTCGTCGCACAATCGAAGGAACCAATCTTTTTGCTGCCGAAAATGGCGAACCGCCACGGTTTGATCGCTGGCGCAACCGGCACGGGAAAAACCGTTACGTTGCAAACGCTCGCGGAAAATTTCAGCGTGCGAGGTGTGCCGGTGTTTATGGCGGACGTGAAAGGTGATCTTGCGGGATTGAGCCAGCCAGGCGGGAACAATCCGAAAGTGGTCGAACGGGCGAAGGAGCTTAAGATCGACAATTTCAAAGGCGAAGCTTGCCCGGTCGTGTTTTGGGATGTGTTCGGTGAGCAAGGACACCCTGTGCGCGCGACCGTGTCCGAAATGGGGCCGCTGCTGCTTGGTCGTTTGCTCGAATTGAACGACACGCAGGAAGGCGTGCTCAACATGGTCTTCAAGATAGCCGACGAAAACGGTCTGCTCCTTCTCGACCTCAAAGATCTGCGCTCGATGTTGCAATACGTCGCGGACAACGCCGACCAATTCAAAACGCAGTATGGAAATATCTCGGCCGCCAGCGCGGGAGCGATCCAGCGCAGTCTGCTGGCTCTTGAATCACAGGGCGCGGACAAATTTTTCGGCGAGCCGGCTCTGAACTTCGATGATCTGATGCAAACGCAGAGCGGCAAAGGAGTGATCAACATCCTCGCTGCAGACAAGTTGATGCAAAAATCGCCAAAGGTTTACGCGACGTTTCTGCTTTGGATGCTGTCGGAATTATTCGAGAACCTTCCCGAAATAGGCGATCCGGAGAAACCGAAGCTCGTTTTCTTTTTCGACGAAGCGCATCTGCTCTTCGCCGACGTCGCGCCCGCAGTAGAGCAAAAGATTGAGCAGATGGTGCGACTGATTCGCTCAAAGGGCGTGGGCGTCTATTTCGTCAGCCAGAATCCGCTTGATATTCCCGAAGTTGTTCTTGGTCAGCTGGGGAATCGGGTGCAACACGCCTTGCGCGCGTTCACGCCGCGCGATCAGAAAGCGGTGAAAGCTGCCGCCGAAACGTTTCGGCAGAATCCGAAACTGAAAGTCGAAACGGTGCTTACTGAGCTCGCGGTCGGCGAAGCGCTCGTATCGATGTTAGATGAAAATGGCAGCCCGCAAATTGTCCAGCGCGCAAAGGTTGTTCCGCCGCGCAGCCAGGTCGGCGCGATCACGCCGGATCAACGAAAACAGATCATAAGTTCCTCGGTCCTTTCCGGTCATTACGAAAAGGCGGTCGATCGGGAATCGGCTTACGAAAAATTGCAGGCAAGGGCAGGGAAAAAAACGCAAACCACCGGCGCCCCGCCTGTGACAGCAGACGCTCCAGCGGCTGAAGGAACGCAGCCGTCGCTGCTTGCGGAGGCGTTGGGAACGGTCACGGCGGCCTTTCAACCAACAATCGGACCGCGTGGCGGTGTTCACGACTCGGTTGCAAGTTCAATGG
>QHPG01000002.1 GCA_003219005.1 Verrucomicrobiota bacterium | reverse complement strand
GTGCCACACTTGTCACGATAGCGCTCCTCATCGCCGTTGGTCGTGTGGGGAGGAACGGGAATACGCGCTTGTTGGTTAGCGGTCGCGAGGCGGATTGCGAAGCACCGTCTTACCCGCGGATTCCCTCTGACACCAGGCACAAGAATGCCATCTCCCAAGTTAGCTGTGCTAGACTGAGCGGAAGCAAGAAAAGGTTTGCCGAGCAGTGCGCCACCTGTCAGTGCTGCACCTACTTGGCCTAAAAACTTGCGGCGACTAGGCGCCTTCACAGCACTGTTGCCGGACGGCTTTCCTGTTTCGTTTGCGTTCGCGACGCCATTTTTCTCATTCATTGTAGTCTCCTGTATTGGCCGAGCGCGGGTATCGTGTGACATACTTGTTCCCGCGTCCAGCTAATTACAAAAAAAGTCGTTTTCGATGCTGCGCTTCCGTTGGGTTTTGCTTTGCAAAAATTGCCATCGCCGCTGGCACTGTGGGTGCAGCATAGTTTCAGGATTCAATTTGATCTCGACAGCCAAGCGAGATTTTGCCCAATCCGTCTTTCTCAGTCTTCGTTGAGCGAATCGTACAAGCCGCTTACAATCCCAAAGCAGTGCAAACCGAACCCACGCAGATCAAAAACTTCATCGGCGGTGAATTCGTCCCCTCCTTTGTCATTCCGAGCGGAGCCGAGCAATCTCTGGATCTTTTTGCACGCTGCTCGTTATGACAGAAATACCGGCTCGCATCCGCAATTTCATCGACGGCCAGTTTCTTGAGCCGATCGGCAGCAAATATCTCGACAACATCGAACCGGCGACTGGCAAGCCGTACTCGCAGGTGCCGGACAGTGACACCCGCGATGTCGATCTTGCGGTCGCTGCAGCGGAGAAAGCTTTTCACGATTGGTCGAACAAGCCGGCAGCCGAACGTTCGCGCTTTCTGCTGCGGATCGCCGATTTAATTGAACGCGACCTGGAGAAATTCTCGCGCGCCGAATCAATCGATACCGGCAAGCCGATTTCGCTCGCGCGCACGCTCGATATTCCGCGTGCCGTCGCAAACTTCCGCTTCTTCGCGACTGCGATCCTGCATACTGAATCGGAAGCGCACATCACCGACAACGTGGCGTTCAACTACACGCTGCGTCAGCCGCGCGGTATCGCGGGATTGATTTCGCCATGGAATTTACCGCTTTATTTGCTGAGCTGGAAAATCGCGCCTGCGATTGCGGTCGGAAACACGGCCATCGCCAAGCCGAGCGAACTGACGCCAATGACGGCTTACATGCTGTGCGAGATTGCGCGTGAGGCCGGTTTGCCAAATGGCGTGCTCAACGTGGTGCATGGCACCGGCCCAAATGTCGGCGCCGCGATCACGGCGCATCCGAAGATCAACACCATCTCGTTCACAGGCGGTACCGTGACAGGCCGCAAAGTCGCTGAGGCATGCGCGCCGTTGTTCAAGAAAGTTTCACTAGAGCTCGGAGGAAAAAATCCAAACATCATTTTCGCTGACGCTGACCTCGACACGGCAATCGCCGGCAGCGTGCGTTCGTCATTCGCAAACCAGGGGCAGGTCTGCCTGTGTGGTTCGCGCGTGTTTGTCGAACGCTCGGCTTACAAGGATTTCGTTGATCGTTTCATCGACAAGGCCTCGCAACTAAAAATAGGCGATCCGCTCGATGAGAAAACCGATCAGGGCGCGATCGTGAACAAAACCCAGCTCGACAAGATCAAGTTCTATGTCGATCTCGCGCAGAAAGAAGGTGGCAAGATAACGCTGGGCGGTTCCCCGTCAAGGCCGCCTAACGAGCGCTGCCGCGAAGGATACTTCTTTCCGCCAACCGTCATTACCGGTCTGTTGGTCTCATGCCGAACAAATCGCGAAGAAATCTTCGGTCCGGTCGTCACGATCACGCCGTTCGACAACGAAGAGGAAGTGATTGCCTATGCAAACGATTGCGACTACGGCCTGGCCTCGAGCGTATGGACCCAAAACCTGAGCCGCGCCCATCGTGTCGCCGAACAAATCAACACCGGCACAGTGTGGGTGAATTGCTGGCTCCTGCGCGATCTGCGCGTCCCTTTTGGCGGCATGAAACAGAGCGGCGTCGGCCGCGAAGGCGGCGAGGAAGCTCTGCGCTTCTTCACCGAGCCAAAGAATGTCTGCATCGCAAAATAAGATGTTAGGCTATGAACGTCTAAAAGAAGAAGCTCAGAAACTGATTCCGCTTCTTCGTGGCTACTTGTGGCACACAACCAGCGTCGACGGATTTCGAGAAATTTACTCGCAGAGTTCGATTAAGGTTAATCGCGGCGATCTTCCAAAGGCCTATACACAATCACAATGTTCCAATTGTTTTGAAGAGGGCGCCATATCCTTGTTCGACTTGATAACGCATCGTGACAAAGATTTGATAGGAGAGGACCTTCTACTTCTTGATAAGTGGCCAGAAGTAATGTTTCGCCACAGGCCAACTATTTTTCTCGGTATAGAGCTTGGATCAGTGGCATCTAATCTTTTGTTCTATCCTGAACTAAAGCGCCGCAGAGGCCTAGGTGGCATCATTCCCAGAATCGAGGTGTGTCACGTAGGCGATATTCCATTTCAGATAGTGAAGAAAGTTGGTGTCTGCCGCGAAAAAGAGATTTCAAATATCGTCTTCTTTTCGAAAATTGACGACGCTGTCAGCAGCCTAGTGAAATAGCGACATGAACAATGACTACGTGATCCAGATCAAAATGAAACACCGCTGCAGAATCGCTACCTAAGTTGACGTTCGCGTTACGATTACCATGACGCACACATTTCGTTTCGAGAACACAAGACCAAATCCGACAGATGCCGAGCTTATCGCCGATATGCAACGGGTTTCCGCAAAGCATACAACTTCACATCTTTCCCAACGGGATTATTGCCGCATCGGCCGTTACTCGTCGGAAGGCTTGCACGACCATCTCGTCGAAGGATGGGAGGAGAATTACTGGTCGCTGCTTAAGAAGTACTTTCACTGACATGGCAACATGAGTGAATCGTTCGAAAGCTTGCGCGCGCCTGAACCGGTCGGCGCGTTTCCGCACGCGAAACGCGTAGGCGACTTGTTGTTTCTCTCTGGCATTGGCCCGCGCAAACGCAGCACCAAAGAAATTCCCGGCGTCACGCTCGATTCTGAGGGCAACGTCGTCAGTTACGACATCGAAACGCAATGCCGCGCGGCGTTCGAAAACGTATGCCTTGTCCTGGAAGACGCCGGGGCGACATGGCAGGACATCGTCGATGTCACGGTCTTTCTTACGAACATGAAAAAGGATTTTCCAATCTACAACCGGCTCTACGCCGAATATTTCGCCGGGCCTGGTAAACCAAACCCGACTCGCACAACGATTGAGGTAGGTTCGTTGCCCACGCCAATTGCGATCGAGCTCAAGGTGATCGCCGCCGTAGGATAAGAATCAGCCACAGATTTACACAGATTCTCACAGACTAGGACTGTAGAAATCTTCAATCTGTGTTTCATCTGTGTTCATCTGTGGCGAAACTAATCGACAGAAACCAGCCGCACGATGAATAAACCGTTTCGTATAATTTCCGCTGACCATACTGGCATCACGGTCGAGAATCTTGAGCGCTCTTTGGCGTTCTGGCGCGATGTGCTCGGGTTCGAGCTCTCGCACACGGCGCATCAAACCGGCGAGCTGGCGAAAGAAATCACAGGAGTTGCCGGAGCTGAGATCAAGCTCGCAGTTGTAAAGACACCGGGCAGTCACAACATCGAATTGCTCGAGTATCTCGCGCCGCCGGATCGAAAGCAGGTTGCTCTGAGGCCTTGCGACGTCGGATCAGTGCACGTCGCGCTTTTGGTCGACGATCTCGACGCCGTCTTGGAAAGAATTTCCGCCTCTGACTGGAAAGCGGCTGGCAAACCGCAGACGCTGACAAGCGGCCCGAATAAAGGGAAGCGCGTCATTTATGTGCGCGATCCAGATGGCACGACTATCGAATTTATGCAGCAGCCATCGGCATAATGGTAGGGACGGCGCAGCGCGGTGTCCCTACCTCGGAATCGGGATCGCTCCGCACCCGACGTTCTTGTAAACGACGCCGCCTTTCATAACGAAAACAACGCGGCGCACGGCCGTGATGTCTTCGAGAGGATCGCCGTCGAGCGCGATGATGTCGGCTTCGTAGCCAGGCGCGATGGAACCGATACGCTTGCCCATGCGCATCGCTTCGGCGGCGAGCGAGTTCGCGGAAACCATTGCGCTCATCGGATCAACGCCGGCATCGCGCACGCGATCGATGAACTCCTCGGCGTTGCGACCATGCGAGCCGGCGAGCGCGTCCGTGCCGAAAACGACCTTGAGTCCGGGAATCTTAACCGCGCGGCGGACGATATCGTGATCGAGCGACACGGCCCGCTCCATCGCCGCGAAACCTTCTTCCGTGTAGCCCTGCGTGCCGAGGAAGCGCTCCTTGTTAGCCAGATAATTCTCGATCACGAGCCCGGCCTGCGGATCGAAATATGTGCCGTGGTCAGCTAAAACTTTGAGGTCGTCATCGGTCGCCATTGTGCCGTGTTCGACCTGAGTGCAACCAGCGAGCGCGGCAGCACGCACGGCGTCCTTGTAGGCGTGTACAAGAGTG
>QHPG01000001.1 GCA_003219005.1 Verrucomicrobiota bacterium | reverse complement strand
GTGGCCGTACTCGGTTACACAACGTGGGCGCCGACGCTATCGATCACGCCTCTAATGCGCTACGTCACGGAAACCGGGCGTTTCCTTTTTGCCTACGGCGATCTGCGGGACGGGCAGATGCTCGATTTTACCTACTTCTGGGGAGGGCGATCTTCGTGTAAGCGATCGTTCCTTGCCAAACGCGGCATCTTTAATCGCAGGTTCCGCTTCGGTAGCGAGGATGTGGAACTGGCATACCGCCTTTCGAAATTCGGATTTCGCGTGGTGTTTCACCGTGCGGCAGTGAGCTATATGACAAGACCGCCGACCCTGGAGGAATTTTGTGACCGCTGCGAGCGACAAGGTGAGTCTCTCTTCTTGTTCAGCCGATTGCACGACGATCCGATCGTGCAGCAGTATTGTAAATTGGCTGATCCGTTTATCGACAACCGAGCTGTCGGCGTAGATGCGGAAGCAAAATGGCCGGATGTTGCGGCCTTGTTCCGGGAAAAAGTCGATCAGCTGGGCCGAGTTGAACGCTTGCTGGCGTGGGGATTTGAGCCCAAAGCGATTCCCGAAGCCGCAGGTTCCAAGCAGTTGGCACAGGCCGAGGCGTATCGGCTCCAGATGCACGAGCTTTTCGCGAAGTCGGCACAAGCCGAAGCTTATCGGCTCCAGATGCGGGATCTTTTCGCGAAGATTACTGAACTGGAAGCAAAGCTCTCCCAGCGGGAAGCAGCGTATCATGCGGAAATGGCGCAGCGGGAAGCAGTGTACCAGGCAGAGCTTGCGAGGCTCAATCAAGATATGGCCCAGCGAGAAGCAGTGTACCAGGCGGAACTTGCCAGGGTTAACAAAGATATGACCGAGCTTGCTAGGCTTAACGACGAATTTAAAAATCGTTTCGAGGATATGACTCACCTGCTTCACGACAAAAGTGTGAGTCTGGCTGAGCAGGAGCAGCGCGTTATTGAGCTAACGGACCGGTTGCGAAAACAGCTCTGGAGCACCAGAAAACTTTCTCGCTTACTGGATGACACAGAGAAAGCTGCTGCACGCCTGCGGTCCTCGCGGCGGTGGAAACTCGCGAATCCGATGACGGCGATCGAAGCCAAATTATTTCCTGGGAAAGGGTCAATGGGTTACGGCCATCTTGAGAAGATCGTGGCTGCCTATGCGCAATGGCGAGCTCTTCATCCCGAAATTGGGAAAATCAAAGAAGAAATCAGCGCACTACAGAACGCAACCATATCAAAATACGAGGGCGTCGATTTAGGAAAAACTGCCCAAGAATCTCAGATCGTTGAACCTCCCGTGCCGGTGCTGCCTGTTGAATCAATCTCCTTCCCCACTCACGAAGATGTTGCTGTGTCAATCATCGTACCGGTGTTTAACCAATTTCAATACACGCACGCTTGTCTTGCTTCACTACAAACCGTCGGAGATAAGGTCGCTTTCGAAGTGATTGTGGTTGACGACTGCTCCACGGATGAAACTACTGCGCTGGTACAACGGATGGAGGGCGTTATTTACCTGCGCAACGAGACGAACTCCGGCTTCATCGCTTCGTGTAATCGCGGTGCGAACAAGGCGCGCGGCAAATACCTCTTTTTTCTGAATAACGACACGATCGTTACGCCGGGTTGGCTTACCGCATTGCTTGATACTTTCGTTGAAGATCCGCAGGCGGGCATCGTCGGCTCGAAGCTCGTTTATCCCGATGGCCGGTTGCAGGAAGCAGGCGGGATCATATGGTGCGATGCCTCGGGCTGGAATTACGGCAAGTTAGATGATCCGGAAAAACCCGAGTACAATTATCTTCGAGAAGTCGATTATTGCTCGGGAGCGGCGCTGATGATTCGTAAATCGCTCTTCCAGAAGCTTGGAGGATTTGATGCCAAATACGCGCCGGCATATTACGAGGACACCGATTTAGCATTCAAAGTTCGGAAGGCCGGTTACAAAGTGTTCTATCAGCCGCTTAGTGAAATCATTCACTACGAAGGGATCACAGGCGGCACCGATCTCGCAGCAGGCACAAAAAAACATCAAGACATCAATCGATTAATGTTTGCGGACAAGTGGGCCACTGAGTTGGAAGCGAAACCAGTCAATGGCGATTTGGCTTTCTTGAGTGAGCCACAGCCGGGACAAAAAAATATCCTTGTCATCGACCACCATCTCCCCATGCCGGAGAAGGATGCAGGATCGTTGCGGATGTTTCATATTCTAAACATTCTCCGTCGGCTGGGCCACCGCGTAACATTCATTCCAGATAATCTCGCCGATATTCCGCCTTACGGCGACAAATTACGGAAACGTGGAATCAAAGTCGTTTATCACCCTTACATCAAAAAAGTGCGCGACTATCTTATTTCGCACGGGAGCGAGTTCGACGCTGTTGTGCTAAGTCGATGTGATTTTGCTCGTAAGCATATCGCAGATGTTCGACTGCACGCGCCACAAAGCCGACTTATTTTCGACACTGTGGATCTACATTTTCTTCGCACGAATCGGGAAGCCGAGATCACCAATGATCCCGAGGTACACCAAAAAGCGCGCGAGAAAGAGCTATTGGAGTATGACCTGATTGATCAGACCGATGAGACTTGGGTGGTGAGCGGAGTGGAACAGAAGCTTCTCCGCGAGGCCCGACCAGACAAGTCGATAGAAATTGTGCCCACTATTGTCGATGTTCCAGGTTCGAAGACGCCTTTCTCACTGCGACGGGACTTTCTATTCATCGGTGGTTTTCAGCACACGCCAAACATTGATGCCGTTATTTTTTTCCTGGAGAAAATTCATCCATTGGTAAAAGAGCCTCTTGGCGACGCCAACTTCTACATCATCGGCGACAAGGCTCCTCCGGAGGTGGTAGCGCTCGCGACCGACAACGTCATCGTCGCTGGGTTGCAGCCGGATGTTCGTCCTTTTTTTGAAAGCGTTAAATTATCTGTCGCGCCATTACGATATGGGGCCGGTATAAAAGGCAAAATCAACCTGAGCATGGGTTTTGGTGTGCCGGTCGTGGCGACCTCGCTCGCCGTGGAGGGAATAGCGCTAACCGATCGTGAAGACATTCTCATCGCCGATGAGCCGGAAGATTTTGCGCGCGCCATAATCGAGCTTTACGAATCGGAGGAACTCTGGAATCGGCTCTCGAAGAATGGCATCAGAAAAACCAAGGCGCGGTATTCCGTCCCAGCAGCACGGAGACGCCTGAGTCACTTATTCAACGAGAAGCACACAAAGGTTCCACAAGAACACAAACTGAAAATGCTAACTGCCAGCATTGCGCCCATCCAGAACAAGTCTTAAAACTTCCGCGACTAAATGTCACTTCGGGTTCTGGCGTCGTTTGGTTGACCGTAATTACCATTAATGGGAAGCCGGGCCGATCTTATTATGGTCGTAGTTATTCCCTATGTGTTTGATGAATTTCAGTCCGGGCTGCTCGTGGTAGCCGTAAGTCTGAGTCATACCACGTCCTGGATAACGCGTATCGTACGCCGAGTTTCCTATAAAGGTAGAATGGGATGCGTTGACTGTGGAGTTTTGATAACGCGCGGAAAACCCGTATCCCCCGGTTTGGACCCCATTGTTGTAACTCTTATTTCCTCTAACTATGCAATTTTGCCCGCCTACGATAATTCCGGAGCTACCGTTGTCGTAGGCCGTGTTATTGGCAATCACCGAGTCCGGTGCCCATAATTCAAACCCACTCACCCACGTATGATTCTCGTCAAAGCCGCGCCCGCCGGTGCAGGTGTTGCCTGTTACTTGTATCGTGTGACAGTTGGCGACTTGTCCTGTGGCAATGCCTGAGCCAAATCCTGCATTGCTTATCCGGTTGCGGGCGATGGTAGAGTAAAAACCCCAGAACAAAATCCCGGAGCCATCACAAACGTTGTCGATGATGCGCGCATTGGTCGCTCCTTTGCCCGCGTATTTAGTGACAAGAATTGATTGGTTCAGGGTTTGAACCGGCGTCGTCTTGGTGATAAAGTTCCCTTCGATGGACCAATTGTCGCCGCCGGCAACACCTATTCCTATCCTACCGATTTTGAGAATCTCGCATTTTGCTACTCGCCAGTTGTTGCCCTTGCATGCGATCGCCGAGTAATTGTGGAGTCGGGGGGGGAAATAGTCCTGCATGTCAAGCGTCAGGTTTTCCACGCTCCAGTTGTCTCCGTCCCCCCATATAAGAGTGGCCGTCGGCATCGCGGCAATCTTCAGGATGGACACTCCGCGCCCCTCGCCCACCAAATGAACACCCGATTTTACATGTGACGTTATGCCCGAAGCAGAAATAAGATACGTTCCTTCTGGAATCACACACGTTCCCCCGCCGCTCCCAAGCGACGTTAAGGCTGCATTAAACGCCGCGGTATCATTCGTCACGCCGTCGCCTAATGCTCCGAATGTTTTAACATTACCTACTTGATCGCCTTTGTCCAGGGTTGGGCCTGTAGTGACATCGACAATCGGGTTCTGGACCGCTTGCGTTTTAGTAGCAAGCGTGAGCTGTTCACGTGCGTTCTGGGTATAGCCACTCTGCAACTGCAG
>QHPG01000052.1 GCA_003219005.1 Verrucomicrobiota bacterium | reverse complement strand
ATGTCCCGAACGGCCAGCGTTTGAACCGGGAAGCCAAGCAATTCACGACCTCCGAGCTCGACAAGATGGGCTACAAACAAATTCCATCACAAGCCAACTTCATCATGTTCGATTGCAAACGTCCGGTCGTGCCGCTGATCCAGGCGATGAAACAGCACAACATTCACGTCGGGCGATTGTTTCCCGCTCTCCCGAACCACATGCGCCTGACCATCGGTAAAAAATCAGAGATGGAAATCTTCCTGTCCACGTTTCAGCAAGTAATGGCTTAGATCGATCGGGGTGATTGGACGTCTTCTACGAAAAGCCTGCTAGTCACGGCGCCTGCCCAACCCCCAGTACGCCAGAAACGCTGTCAAGGCCAGAAGAGGACCGACGACCAAAAAGAAACCGTACGGATGTTGGGCCAGAGGAATACCACCTACGTTCATGCCAAACAAGCCCGCCACCAGGTTAATCGGCAAGGCCAGCACGGTTACTAACGTCAGCACAAACAGTGTTCGATTGGTCTGTTCACTGACAAGGGCTGCCAATTCAACATTCGCCGCAGAGAACCTAATTCGCTGCGACTAACAGAAATGCGCTTGGCCAGGAGTTGCTGTTCCATTGGCCCCACCTGCCTTTTGGACTTCCGTACAATGTCAACCAGCACACTGGCCTGATCTCGAAACAAGCGCGCCAGAATTTCAATCGGCGAACGAAAGACTTGGCCCGCTTGCACCTCTGCCCGGAGTTGGTCAATCGAGCGCCAAGGACGAGCATGCGCGCTGACCACCACGCGCGGCTTGATGCAAAGGGTGGTCGTCGCAATTGGGGCGTCAAATGTGAAATCAAAGAGCACATCATGGATACGCGCCACCATTGCGTCTGCGTCCTGCTCCAGATGAGTGGCGTCTACATCGCTATGTAACGATTCGTAAAAGGTCTCGGGCAAGGTCAGATACCGCCGTAGCCAAGGCTCAGATGCCACGTTGGAAAGCGAAAAATGCAACCAAAGGAATTCTTCCGGCAGGCCCGGACCCGGCGCGGTCAAAAACTCAACCGCCTTCTCCGAAGTGATTAGCTGTGCTGGTTGGTTGGGGAGAAAATGATAGCCCCAGATCGGCCCATCCTGGTCTGAACCCGATGTAGCATCAATATTTTGCGTCACTGTTTGAGTAACCATCAGATCATTGGGCAGCTTATTTCCTACCATCGGAACCTGCGTGCCTGTGTGACAGCAACGACTATGCCGAAGGGGATTCCGACCCAGCAACAAATTGTGGCACGACGGATATTGTGGTCAAGGTAGTCGCGAACTGTCACGTCGGTTTTTAGGGCCTAACGAAAATTAGATCGAATTTTTCGATCTAATCCAAGCGTGAATTCAGATCACTTCTCGCGAAAGACGAGCGCGCCGTTTCTGGCATCAATTTGGACGGTCTGACCTTCGCGGACTTTGCCTTCGAGAATGTCGATGCTGAGCGGGTCGAGAATTTCTTTTTGAATGGTGCGACGCAGCGGGCGCGCGCCGTAAACCGGATCGTAACCTTCGCGAGCGAGCAGTTCCTTTGCCGAATCGGAGAGTTTGAGCGTGATTTTTTGCTGTTCGAGTCGTTTCGCCAATCGACCGAGTTGAATCTCAACAATCTTCTTCAATTCATCCTCGCTGAGCCGGTCGAAAATGATGATTTCATCAACGCGATTGAGAAACTCCGGTCGGAAATGGGCGCGCAACGCGTCCGTCACTAATCGTCGACGTGCTTCCTTTGATTCTTCCTCGGTGATGTACTGAGAACCGATGTTGGAAGTCATGATGATGACGGTGTTCTTGAAATCGACCGTTCTCCCCTGCCCGTCCGTGATGCGTCCGTCATCGAGCACTTGCAGCAATACGTTGAAGACGTCCGGGTGCGCTTTTTCGATTTCGTCGAACAGCACCACTGAGTACGGCCTGCGTCGAACGGCCTCGGAAAGTTGACCGCCTTCTTCGTAACCAACGTAACCCGGCGGGGCACCGATCAATCGCGCGACCGTGTGTTTCTCCATGTATTCGCTCATGTCGATCCGGATCATGGCGTTTTCGTCGTCGAATAAAAATTCCGCGAGTGCGCGCGACAACTCGGTTTTGCCGACGCCAGTCGGTCCGAGAAAAATGAATGAACCGAGCGGGCGATTTGGGTCCTGCAAGCCAGCCCGCGCTCGACGCACCGCGTTGGCGACGGCCTTGATCGCCTCGTCCTGCCCGACCACGCGCAGATGCAAATGCTCTTCCAGTTTTACCAGCTTCTCGCGTTCGCCTTCTTGTAGCCGCGACACCGGAATATGCGTCCAGCTCGAAACGACCTCTGCAATGTCTTCCTCAGTCACTTCTTCGCGGAGCAGAGACTTTTTGCTCTTAGCGCTTTTTGCGGTGGCGTCGGCCAATTTCTTTTCGAGCTCGGGAATTTTTCCGTACTGAATCTCGCTTGCCCTGGCCAGCTCACCGCGGCGCTGCGCGCGCTCGAGCTCAGTCCGAAGTCGATCAAGTTCCTCCTTCCATTTTCGTTGCTCTTCAAGAACCGCTTTCTCCTTCTGCCACTCGGCTTTGAGCGCACCCGACTTTTCCTTTAGCTCTGCTAATTCTCTTTCCAGCTTCTTCAAGCGTTCCTTGCTTGCGGGATCTTTCTCCTTCTTGAGCGCTTGCCGTTCCATCTCATGCTGCATGATCTCGCGCTCGATCACATCGATCTCCGTTGGCATCGAATCGAGCTCGATCTTCAAACGCGACGCCGCTTCATCGACCAGGTCGATCGCTTTATCCGGCAAAAATCTGTCGGTGATGTACCGATGCGACAGCATCGCCGCTGCTACGAGCGCGCTGTCGGTGATGCGCACGCCGTGGTGCACTTCGTAGCGTTCCTTTAATCCGCGCAGAATTGCGATCGTGTCTTCCACGGTCGGTTCATTTACTAATACCGGCTGGAAGCGCCGCTCAAGAGCGGCGTCTTTCTCGATGTACTTGCGATATTCATCGATCGTAGTTGCGCCGACCGTGCGCAATTCGCCGCGCGCCAGCATTGGCTTGAGCATGTTCGAAGCGTCCATGGAACCTTCTGCTGCGCCTGCGCCGACGATGGTGTGCAGCTCATCGATGAACAGGATGATCTGACCCTGCGTATCGGTCAGCTCTTTCAAGAACGCTTTGAGTCGATCTTCAAATTCGCCGCGAAACTTTGCGCCTGCAATCATTGCACCAATATCCATGGCGATGATTCGTTTTTGCTTTAATGAATCCGGGACGTCGCCGCTGATGATTCGCCGTGCCAAGCCTTCCACGATCGCTGTCTTACCGACACCAGGATCGCCGATGAGTACCGGATTATTTTTCGTCCGGCGCGACAACACCTGCATGATCCGCCGGATTTCATTGTCCCGTCCGATCACCGGATCGATCTTGCCGCGTCGCGCCAGCTCGGTGAGGTCGCGGCCATATTTCTCCAGCGCTTGATACTTACCTTCGGGATTTTGATCGGTCACCCGCTGGGAACCGCGCACCTGTTGAAGCCCTTGCATAAGCTTGTCGCGCGTGACACCGAAATCCTTCAATAATTTTGCCGCAGGAACGTTCGCCCCGGCCAATGCCAGCAAGTAATGCTCAGCGCTGGTAAACTCATCCTTCAGCTTCGACATCTCTTTCTCTGCGTTGTCCAGCACGCTGCGAAGCTCGTTCGACAAGCGACGATCGGCGGCGCCACCATGGATTTTCGGACGACGCTCCAGCTCTGAGCGTAGCTGTGCACGCAGCTGATCTACGTTTGCCCCAATCTTCTCAAGGAGCGGCCGCGTTATGCCTTCGCCCTGGTCCAGAAGCGCAGAGAGAAAATGCTCGTTTGTGATTTCCGGATGATTGGCTTGCGAAGCCAGATCCTGCGCGCCCTGCAGCGCCTCCTGCATCTTCTGCGTGTATTTGTCGATGCGCATGCTTCAACATATGAACGCGAGTGACAGAGGCAATTCCCACCGGCGAATTCGCACCCGGGCGTTTGACACAAACGCCTCTACAACGATGAGTGTTTGCGATGAGCACGGAGGTAAAATTGGGCACTCGGCATGCATTGCGCGTCCTGCGACCGGGTCCGTTCCGCCGTTATATCATCGGCAGTTCGATCTCCGACACAGGAACGTGGATGCAGGTGATGGCGCAGGGTTACGTGATGAGCACGCTTACGAACAAAGCGCTCCTGCTCGGAATGGCCAAACTCCAGATCTGGCACATCCTGGCGTTTGCCGCCGTGCTCGGTATTTCGAACTCGTTTGAAATGCCGACACTCAACGCGCTCGTGCCCGAACTGGTGACGCGCGATGAAATTCAAAGCGCGATTGCAATTGACCGCGCGGTATTTCACGGGTCGCGCGTTGTGGGTCCATCGCTCGCGGGAATTTTCATCAGTGCCTGGGGCGCAGCTTCGGCTTTTTTTTGTAACGCAATTTCGTTCGTGGCGCTGATCATCGCCCTGTTCATGATCCCGCCGCGCCAGCGCGGCACCGCCGAGGAAGAACACAAACGCGCCAGTGGAATTAAGGATGGTTTTCGCTATGTCGCGAAGGACAAGCCAAGTCTTGCGATGATCGGCCTTATAGCTGCGACGACCGTTTTCATTTTCCCGATCATTACCGTGATGATGCCGTTATATGTGCGACTGGTGCTCGGCCTCGGCGCAGATCGACTGGGTTTCTTGATGGGCGCTTCAGCAGTCGGCTCCGTGGTCGGCGCAATTTTCTTGATCAGCATTCCGCGCGGCAAACGTGTGCCGATGATGATGCTGAACGTTTGCATCGTCGCGTGCGCGATTTTCGGTCTGTCACGCGCGCCGAGTTTTTACATTGCGACGGCCCTGCTCATTTTCAATTCGCTTGGGTTGGCGATGAACTTCGGGTTGGCGAACACGATTGTGCAGGAACGTGCGCCCGATTACCTGCGTGGGCGTGTCTCGGCTGTGTTCATGTTGAGCTTTGTTGGTCTCATGCCGGTCGCGGGGTTGGGAATTACCGGTCTGTCGGATTTCATCGGAATGCGCACGGCGCTGGCAATCGCAGCCGGTTGCTACGCTTTGATAGCGTTGATTGTGCTCGGACGCGTGCGCCGGCAGTGCGCTCAACCTGCCGTTGCAGAAACGCCCAAGGTCGAAGCACCGCCGCCGGTCGCCGCTGCTGTTTAGCGTGATTGCGTTTTCCACCTGCTGGAACTCCGGACGTCATACCGCCGGAGAGGCGATGCTGCTCGAAATTAAAACCGAACTTGGATTTGATTTGATCGAGCTGGGGCATGGTATTCGGCTGTCGCTGATGCCGGGAATACAAAAAACGTTTGATGCCGGACAAGTTCGCTTCAGCAGTTTGCATAATTTTTGTCCGTTGCCCGTCGAAGTGATGATGGCTTCGCCGGACTGCTACCAATTTTCCGCCGTTTCCTCCGAGGAACGGGAGCGCGCCGTGAAGCAAACGCTTCAGACAATTGATTTCGCAGCGCGATTAGACGCGCCGTTTGTCGTGCTGCATTTGGGGGAAGTGAATATGGCACCTGTCACCGATCACTTGATCAAGCTGGCGACAAACGGGGCATACCTGTCGCGCAAATATGTGAGATTAAAGGTAGGGGCAGTGCAAAAACGGGAAAAAATTGCACCCGCCTATTTGCAGCGCGTGAAAGATTGCCTGCGCCGCGTCATTGAGCATGCCGCTTCGAAAAATGTCAGGCTCGCTTTGGAAAGCCGGCGCGGTTACGAAGAAATTCCGACCGAGCGCGAGTTGCCGGCGCTCCTGGACGAACTGACTTCACCGCACCTTGGGTACTGGCACGATTTCGGTCACTCACAAATCAAAGAGATCCTGGGCTTCATTGATCACGCCGGATGGCTGCGCTCGATCGGTCCGCGCGCGTTTGGCTGCCATGTGCAGGACTGCGTTTGGCCTGCGAAAGATCACGAAACGCCGTTTACGGGCGATGTGAATTTTGAGAAACTTGTTCCGCTCTTCCCCACAAACTGCTTATTTGTCTGGGAAATGAGTCCGAACAAACCCGCCGATGCGATTCGCCATTCGGTCGACATTTGGAAGGAACGCTTTGGCGAATGAAAAAGATCCTGGTCACACTTTTCCAGCTTAGCGTCACCATCGGGGTTCTTTACTGGGTCTATCACGATCCCAACAGGCGCGCGCAAATGGCTGAGGCCATCCGCAACGCCGAGTATCGCTGGGTTGGCCTTGGCATTCTGGCATATGCAGTGGTGGAAATCGCCGCTGCCTTTCGCTGGCATGTTTTGCTGAAGGTCCAAAAGATTCATCTCACTCTGCCGCGTCTCACCGGCTTGTTTTTTATCGGCATGTTTTACAACCAGTTTCTCCCCGGCGGCACCGGCGGCGACATCATGAAAAGCTATTACCTGCTGAAGGAAACTCCCGACAAGAAGGCCGGCGCACTGCTGGCGGTGGTGTTCGATCGGTTTATTGGCCTTGTCGCGTTGGTAGCCATCACTGCGACGCTCATCGGTTTGCGTTATGATTTCCTTTCGCAGAAGCCCGAGACGCGAAATTTGCTTTGGCTCCTGCTGTTCCTTCTTGGCACGTCAGTTGCCTTTTTAATTGCCACTTTCGTCGTCAGTGGATTCAAACTGTTGCATTCGTTGCCCGCGAAGTTCCCAGGCCGCGACAGATTAATCGAGATCTCGGCGGCGTATCATCTCTATGCGCATCATTGGCGGGCGACACTCGTCGCGTTTGGCGCATCGCTGGTGGCGCACCTTGCCACGTTCGCGACTTTTCTGTGTGCAGCCTACGCGTTGGGCGCGCCCGTGCCCCTGGTGAATTTCTTTGCGGTGATGCCGGTCGAACGCACGATCTCGGCGTTACCGATTAGTTTCGCGGGAATTGGCCTTCGCGAAAAAGTTTTGCAGATCATGTTGAACGGTCTCTGCGGCGTGCCGGAAGCAAAAGCCATTCTGATCGGCTCGCTGAGTTTTCTCATTATTCTGGTTTGCTGTCTTCCAGGCGCTCTGGTCTATCTGTTTTACAAGCCAAGCCGGCCAGCTCCCCCTGTGAGCTTGCGCGAGATGGAAGAAGAAGTGGTAACGCTTGAACACGAACTCGGTGAAGCGGAATAGAGATGTGGGAGAGACCTTAGTGTCCCGACGGTCGCGGCGCGAAGGCCGCTCTTACATTTTGCGGCGGCCGTTCGTTACCGCAACGTTCGCCATGACCGTGGACGGCAAAGTGACCACGAAAAACTTCGGGCCAGTTGATTTCACTTCACGCGAAGACAAGCTGCATCTGTTTCGCCAGCGCGCTCTGGCCGATGCGGTTTTGATTGGGCACACCAGTTTGAAGCGCGACAACGTCCGGCTGGGCCTGCCGGTTGATTTGCAGCAAGCCAGAACCAAGCGAAAGCAAACCCCTGCCCCGTGGCGCGTCATCGTCTCAAACAAAGGCAGGATCGATCACCGATTGAAAATTTTCCAATCCACCATTTCGCCGATCCTCATTTTTTCTACGACGCGAATGCCAAAGAAGACTCAAGCTGCTCTCAAAGCAAAAGCCACACTGCACCTAACTGAATCCGACGAGATCGACCTTGCGGCTATGTTGGAAACTTTGCGCACTAAATACAACGTTCGAAAGATCGCGTGCGAAGGCGGGCCGACGCTGTTTAGAGCCTTGCTGGAACTCGACTTGATCGATCAGCTCAACCTCACGATCGCTCCCTACATGTTCGGCGGAGCCAAGGCACCAACGCTGACAGGTCTGAGCACGGAATTCTTGCCCGCCAGCGTCCATTGTTCGTTGATCGATATGCGCACGAGCGGCGACGAGTGTTTTCTCACGTATCGAATCAAGCACCAGCGGCGGCGGAACTAGACGACTTTTCGCGACGCGGCCGTCGCACAAGTTCACCTTCACAGTTTGGGCAAACGAAATTCAGTTGCTCGGCGCAACTCGCGCAAAACGTACATTCCTAACTGCAAATGTAAGCTGCTCCGCTTGGTGTAAGAGTGGCTTCGCATTGTTCGCAGATTCTTTTCAGTTCTAGCGCCATTTCTTTTCTCGCGTACACACCGAGCGGTCGCAAAACGATGCTATTACACAACCGCTTGTTAACTACCCTCGCCCGATTCGGCTTGACTCGCCAGGGGGCCTTTGCCCACGATGCCGCCGAACAAGTTAATGAGAAACAACATGAAAAACTATATTCGACTAATCGCAGCAGCTGTATGCCTTGGCACGTTTGTGCTCCTAGCACCGGCATCCTACGCTCAAAATAAAGGCGCGAAGCTTCAGGCGATATCGCAA
Organism: Verrucomicrobiota bacterium; assembly: GCA_003219005.1. Classification (GTDB taxonomy): domain Bacteria; phylum Verrucomicrobiota; class Verrucomicrobiia; order Chthoniobacterales; family UBA10450; genus Udaeobacter. The sequence continues at coordinate 454 of QHPG01000052.1, read as the reverse complement.
CAGCTTAATCTCACGCCTCAACAGAAAGCCAAGATTCTGCCTATCCTGGCCGACGAAGCGCCAAAGGTAGAAGCCATTAAGAACAACAGCTCGCTTTCAGGTATGCAAAAAATGCAGCAGATCAGGGCGATTCATCAGCAGACCGATCCTCAGATGAAGGCGATTCTTTCACCTGACCAGTACCAAAAGTTACAGGCGATTCGTCAACAGGCCGTTCGGGAGGCCATGGAGAAGCGACGCGGTCGCTGATCGATTAGTTGCGCACTGCGCTGGCAAAGCGCTCCAGATACATCCGCTGTAGATCCTCGGCACTAATCTTGGTCGGTCCGAGGTCGAACTCTACCTTTTCGATCGTACCTTGAAAGTACTTCGGCAGTAGTTTGGCGTAACCAAGTTTTGGAACGACTGGGAGACCGTTGTCGGTGCCGATGTCCATGCCGGCGTAAGCAGTGAA
>QHPG01000051.1 GCA_003219005.1 Verrucomicrobiota bacterium | reverse complement strand
GCAGAGGAGACAAGTCACATAATCCGCTGAAGCAGGGACATGCTTACAGTGTCCGCTGTCTTCCGCGAAACGACTTTCGCTATTGCGCTGAGGACAGTGCACGCTACAAATTTCTTTGACACGACAATGGCCGCGGTTAGCTTGCGGACGCTTTTTGCTGGAACGAGGCGGTCCCATGGTCGTTCAAATTGCAAATTTGACGCGGCTTTGGGACTTTTGAGTCTCTGGTAGAAAGCGAAACCGGTCTGCGGCTCGGGTTGCCGCGAAGGCGCTGGGCTAGCAAAAGCAGGCCCATGTAGCTCAGTTGGTAGAGCACGTCCTTGGTAAGGACGAGGTCACCGGTTCAATCCCGGTCATGGGCTCCAGAAAGAACTCGCGGCCGGCAGTGGAATAATTAAAAGAAACGACGAAGTTTATTAAACAGGAGAATTGAAATGGCTAAGGAAGCTTTTAAACGCGACAAGCCGCACGTGAACGTCGGTACGATCGGTCACGTGGACCACGGCAAAACTACCCTGACAGCGGCAATCACCACGGTGCTGAACAAAAAGGGCATGGCCGAAGTGCGGGCATATGAATCAATCGATAACGCGCCGGAGGAAAAAGAGCGCGGAATCACCATCAACACGGCGCACGTCGAGTACTCGAGCGAGAAACGGCACTACGCCCACGTCGATTGCCCAGGCCACGCCGACTACGTCAAGAACATGATCACCGGCGCGGCGCAAATGGATGGCGCCATCCTGGTTGTCTCCGCTGCCGACGGGCCGATGCCGCAGACGCGTGAGCACATTCTCCTGGCGCGCCAGGTTGGTGTCCCTTCCATTGTCGTTTTCATGAACAAAGTCGATATGGTCGATGACCCCGAGCTTCTGGATCTCGTAGAGATGGAAGTGCGCGATCTGTTGACGCAGTATGAATTTCCCGGTGACAAAATCCCGATTGTCAGAGGCAGCGCGCTCAAGGCGCTCAACGGCGATGCTGACGCCGAAAAGCAAGTGCTCGCGCTGGTGGAGGCGGTTGACGATTACGTCCCTGTGCCGGATCGGCCGGTCGATCAGCCGTTCCTGATGCCGATCGAAGACGTATTCAACATTGAAGGCCGCGGCACCGTGGCCACAGGTCGTGTCGAGCGCGGTATTCTCAAGAAAATGGGGGAAGTCGAGTTGGTCGGCGTCCGTCCGACGGCGAAGACGGTGGCGACCGATATTGAGATGTTCCGTAAGCTTCTCGATGAAGCGCGTGCGGGCGACAACGTCGGGGTTCTATTACGCGGCTTGAAGAAGGAGGAGGTAGAACGCGGCCAGGTGATCGCGAAGCCCGGCTCCATTACGCCGCACAAGAAGTTTAAGGCGGAAGTTTACGTGCTGAGCAAAGAGGAAGGCGGACGTCACACGCCGTTCTTCACCAATTATCGGCCACAGTTTTATTTCCGCACCACCGACGTTACCGGCACGGTTAAGCTGGCTGAAGGCGTGGAAATGGTGATGCCCGGAGACAACATCTCAATCGAAGTGGAATTGATCACGCCCATCGCGATGGAAAAGACCATCCGGTTCGCCATTCGTGAAGGCGGCAAAACCGTCGGTGCGGGTCGCGTGGGCGACATTCTGGATTAACTATCTTCCTCTACCTCTTCCTCTTCGTCTGCTCACTTGAGGCGAAGGCGGGGAAGAGGAAGATTGAAGCGGAAGAGGAAGATTGAAAATACGCCAGTAGCTCAATTGGTAGAGTAGCGGTCTCCAAAACCGTCGGTTGGGGGTTCGAGTCCCTCCTGGCGTGGATCAAGAGACGGCAAACGCCGAACACCGAACGCCGAACGTCGAACGCTGAACTTCGAATTCACAGAGAGCCAATTGCGCGTTGGACGTTGGGCGTTGGATGTTGGACGTTTCTTGGAACTTAAATGATTACCAAAATCAAAAACTTCTTCGGTGAAGTGAAGATAGAGTTGCAAAAGGCTTCCTGGCCGTGGGACCCAAAGGAAAAAGGGTTCCGCCGTTACAAGGAACTGAGTGACTCGACTGTTGTAGTCGCCATCTCGATGGTGTTGCTGGGTGGCTTCGTCGCGTTCTTCGATTTTGTCCTGGTTAATTTTGTTCATTTCTTCACCCGTTTACACTGATTTATGGCACAAACACTCGCAGGCAAAGACCAATGGTACGTCGTGCACGTGCTTTCCGGGCAGGAAAACAAAGTGCGCGAGAATATCTTGAAACGCGTTAAGACAGAAGAAATGGGCGACTTGATTTATGACGTGCTGGTTCCAACCGAGCGCGTCTCGGAAATCAAGAAAGGGAAAAAGAGCGAGACGACGCGGAAATTTTTCCCAGGCTACCTGATCGTTAACATGCATTTACTCGACGAAAATAATCAGCTCGTCGGACGCGCCTGGTATTTCATCCGCGAGACCTCCGGCGTGATCGGTTTTGCCGGCACCAAGGACAAGCCGATCCCCATGCGCCAATCGGAAGTGGACAGCATGCTCGCGCAAATGAAGGAGCGCGAAGAAAAGGTGAAACCGAAAGTGAGCTTTGAGGTAGGCGAATCGGTGAAAGTTGCCGATGGCCCGTTCCAGAATCAGACTGGTATCGTCGAGGAGATCGATCCCGAGCGCGGGAAGCTGCGCGTCTCGGTCACTATTTTCGGTCGCGCTACTCCGGTGGAACTGGAATACTGGCAGGTGGAACGCGGATAATTGTTATTCCGAGCGAAGTCGAGGAATCTTGATTTAAACTCAACGAAATATGGCCAAAGAAAAAATAGCAGACATCAAATTACAGATTCCGGCAGGACAAGCTAACCCTGCGCCGCCGGTCGGTACTGCGCTCGGTCCGCGCGGGGTCAACATCATGGCGTTCTGCAAAGAATTTAACGCCGCCACCCAGAAGCAAGCCGGCGACATTCTCCCGGTGGTGATCACCGTTTACAAAGACAAATCCTTCACGTTTATCACCAAGAGCCCGCCCGCCGCTGTTCTCTTGAAAAAAGCGGCCAATATCGCTGCCGGTTCCAAAGAGCCGAACAAAACCAAAGTCGGCAAGGTCACGCGCAAACAAGTCATGGACATCGTGAACACCAAGCGCAAAGACCTCAACGCGCGCGACGACGAAGCCGCCTTCCGTATCATCGCCGGCACCGCTCGCCAAATGGGCCTCGAGATCGCCGATTAAACGATTGAACTTGTAGCGGCGGCCCATGACCGCCGAAAATTAAGCGCGGAGGCTCCTGTGAGGCTGGCCCTTATTGCAAGCGCTGCTCTGTTTCTGGTGTCCGCATTGCACTCAGCTGACACATCGCAAGCGGCAAAGCTGGATCCGAAATTTGCAGCTGACTCCGCCGGGAGTTACCTGCTCGACAGGAATCGCATCATCGACATCGGACCAATGGATGAAATGGGAGGCGATCTTGTCTTCCTAGCTTCGCAAACACTTCGCGAGGGACATCTGCATCAGGTCGCGGAGTCGGAGTTTGTCGCCGGGCCGACGCTCGGAGTCGATGAGCCTGTGGCGATTCATATCACGTTTCTTCGTGATCGGCGGAATCAAATCAACTCGCTCCGATGGGACGGCGACGGGATTCACAACGCGGTCGCGAAACGAATCGCTCCGCACAAAACCGAATCGGTCGAGGCTCACAACGGCGACGTTGTTCTGCGGGGCGAATTACTTATGCCTGCCACGAGCGGTCGACATCCTGCGATCGTACTCGCGCATGGCTCGGGTCCGGCGACGCGCCACGTCGGCATGTGGAACATGTTTTTTGTTCG
>QHPG01000121.1 GCA_003219005.1 Verrucomicrobiota bacterium | reverse complement strand
TCTCTCAAACGCGGCAACAACTGCTCGAGGGCATCGAGATGAGTGCGTGTTAACTCCGTCATGGCGTTCGTGTACGGGAGCGAATCATGAATTCAGCCACAGATGAACACAGATCTATATTGGGACGTTTGTGTGTCTTTTTCGTACTCCGTGTTTCATCCGTGTCAATCTGTGGCTCGTTTTCTCTTGCGGGGGCGGAGCGTGATCTTACTGTTCGCTGATGCCGGAAACTCACTCGACAGCGTACGATTCGAAGATTGAAGGCAACGTGATTTTCACGCGCTTCGATGCGGCGCTTAATTGGGTGCGGAAAAACTCGCTGTGGCCGATGCCAATGGGCCTGGCGTGTTGCGCAATTGAGTTAATGGCGACGGCTGCATCGCGTTTCGATATTGCCAGGTTTGGCGCGGAGGTGATGCGCTTCTCGCCGCGACAATGCGATGTGATGATCGTGGCCGGCACAGTGACCTATAAAATGGCACTGGCGGTGAAACGGATTTACGAGCAGATGCCGGAGCCGAAATGGGTAATCGCGATGGGCGCATGCGCGTCCACCGGTGGCATGTATCGGTCGTATGCCACGCTGCAGGGGATTGATCAGCTTATTCCTGTCGATGTTTACATCTCTGGTTGCCCGCCGCGTCCCGAGGCGTTGCTTGCTGGCTTGATGAAATTGCAGGAGAAGATTTCGACAGAACGGCAGGCGGAGCGCCTGCCCTACAACAACATAGCGCATGAGCTGTGACGAACTGTTCGAGTCGTTAGGCAAATCGTTCGGCGAAAAAATTCAGCATCAGAGTGATTTTCGTGGAGAGACGACTTTCACGATTGCTGCCAGTGATCTCCGCGAGATCGCGAAATTCTGTCGGGACAAACTTTCGTTCGACTATTTCCTAGACATCACCAGCATCGACAACTTCGGCGAAGAACCGCGGTTCGAAATCGTTTATCACCTCTACTCGATGCCGTACGCTGTTCATCTGCGATTGAAACTGAAAGTCTCAGAGGACGTCGGCGCGGTCGATACCGTTTCAGATATTTGGCCCACGGCGAACTGGCATGAGCGCGAGATTTACGACATGATGGGAATCAAGTTCAACCTGCACCCCGATCTGCGGCGCATCTTAATGTGGGACGGCTATCCGTATTTTCCGCTGCGAAAAGATTTTCCGCTCGAGGGATTACCGAGCGAAATGCCTGATGTCGCTTTCACCAAAATCACGCCGATGGAAGGCGGACCGTTCGTCACCACCCCGAGCACCGCTGGCTCAAAAGACCGCGAGCCACGAGCACGGCCGCCGGAACTGTAGCGAAATCCAGCGCGCCCGGCGATCGCGCGCTACCATTAGGCGGCTGAAACGGGCGGAGCGGTTTCGGGCTTTCGCATAGCGGCCATGACGTCTGGACGCAAAGCTTTGTCGCGTGGCGCAGCGGGCTTCTGTCCGGCCTTCGGATAAGCGATCCGGCTGTGCAACATCGATAGAAGCGTGAATCGGAAACGGTCAGCGATGACTTTGAGTTCGCCAAGGGTCAGTTCGCAGTCGTCCAATTGCCGGTCGCTGATGCGCTCGTCGATCAGCTCGTTCACGAGCGTTTCGATTTTTTGCGGCGTAGGTTTCTCCAGGCTGCGGGAGGCGCTCTCAACGGTGTCGGCCAGACTCACGATGGCGCTTTCTTGATAAAAATACCGCACGAGCGATGTGCCGTGATGTTCCTGGATAATATCGATGATGCGCTGATTTAACCGGTGCTTGAGCGCCAGATCCACCCCTTCTTTCACATGCGCGATGATAATCAATGCGCTCATCGTCGGCGCGAGGTCATCGTGCGGATTGCGTTCGAAGCTCATGTTCTCGGTGAAGTATTCCGGTTTCACCAGCTTGCCGACGTCGTGAAAATAAGCGCAGACGCGGCAAAGCGTCGCGTTTCCGCCGATGGCTTCCGCCGCGGCTTCGGCGAGATTGGCCACGACGAGGCTATGATGATAAGTGCCCGGCGCTTCGATGGTCATGCGCCGCAACAACGGGTGATTCAGATCAGACGCTTCCAGCCAGGAAATGTCCGTTGTGATTCCAAACAGGTTCTCGAGCATCGGCAGCGCGCCGCCAGCGATTGTTGCCGTAACGATGCCATTGCCGATGGCCAGAGCGGTTTGCCATCCAAGCATGCTCCAGTCATTTGCCGTCGGGTAAAACCAATTGATCGGCCCGATCAACCCAAACGTGAGCGACAACATCCAGATGGCGACCCCGACATAGAAACCAGCGCGGATCAATTTGCTGCGCCGTCGCACCTGCAACGTAAGAGAGACTGCCGTGAATCCGCTGATCAGGCTGGTTATTAAAAGAGGTGCATCAATTGGACCGAACAACATGCTACCCCACAGGCTCACGAAGAATGCGGCATAGAGGCCGTGCTGCCGCCCGAGTAACACGCTTAACACGAGCGGTGCAAACGCGTAGGGCGTGATCAAGCCGGCCATTTCAGGCTTCAAGAACCGATAGTCACCGCTGTTACAAATAACCAGCAATAGCTTGGTGACGGCCAGTTGCACAAGAATGATGCTAAAGACAAGGAGGATTCGCGAGTTTTGCGAGAAGCTCTTAGGCTGATTGATCCAAAGCTGGGTGATCGCGGTTGCCAGGACCAGCAATGCAATAACAAAGTTCTTCGTCGGTTCCGGTTGTTTGCCACTAAAGACGAGAAATGCGAGGCCACCGACAAACATCGCAAAGATCAGCACCTTGATGTACGGCGAGTTTTCAAGGTTGCGTATCAGTTCGCTGCGCGAGCGACGGCGGCGCATCTTCCGCGAGGCGAGGCCGCGCTTGATCAGTCGCGCGCGTTTCAGAAAATCGAACATATTTTTCTTTATTTGCGCGAAGCCGGCGCGGGCGAGCGGTGCTGCTGGTATGCGCCGATGATAGCGCGCACCAGTTCATGCCGCACAACGTCGCGCTCGGTAAAATATACAGTCGCGATTCCCGGCACCGTTTTCAATGCCTGCAACGCCTCGACGACACCGGAGCGCTTGTTGGCCGGCAAATCAATTTGTGTGACGTCGCCGGTCACGACGCATTTAGAATTCAAACCGATTCGCGTCAGCAACATGAACATCTGCTCAGTCGTACTATTTTGGGCCTCATCGAGAATGACAAAGGCGTTGTTCAACGTGCGTCCACGCATATACGCCAGCGGAGCGACTTCAATTGTCTGCCGCGCAATCGCCCGTTCCATCTCCTCCGACTCCAGCATGTCACGCAACGCATCATAAAGCGGACGGAGATACGGCGTAATCTTTTGTTCGAGGTCGCCCGGCAAGAAACCAAGCGCTTCGCCGGCTTCCACTGCGGGTCTTGTTAAGATGATGCGCGCCACTTGCTCCTTTTTGAGCGCCGCCACCGCCATTGCGACGGCGAGATAAGTCTTGCCCGTGCCCGCGGGTCCGATTCCAAAAACTACGTCGTGCCTTTGAATCGCCTCAACGTACGCGCGCTGATTTGCGCTACGCGCTACAATCGGCGGCTTGCGCAACGACGTTGTGATTTTTGTCGAAACAATATCGCCGAGATTTGCATCATGGTCTCCGCTCACGGCCTTAAGGGCGTAATTAAATTCGTGCTTGTGAATGTCCACGCCTTGCTGGCGCGCTTTCTCAAGTTGTTCGAACACCTGCTGCGCTTTATCGAGGCGGTTGGGGTCGCCCTCCAATTTCACCCAGCCCTCGCGTGTGGTCACTTTCACGCCCAGGGAGTCCTCGAGGTTTTTCAAGAGTTTAATGTCGTTCGCGTAGAGCGATTGCAAAGCGCGTGGGCTCTCAAACTGCAAGGTGCGAGTTTCGGTCATAATCGTGGCATTGGCCTAGAGCCAATGGTCCATCGGCACGATGCCGATGCCACGAATGTAACTTTACCGGAAGCCATACACCAGCGCCCAGTGCGTGCGTTCCTCTGGTGATTCCTCAACGCTAACTATGATAAAATAGCTGCCGGTAGCTTTTGGTATCACGTGCGCAGCTGCGAAGTGTCCTTTCTGCCAGCCGTCTGATTCTTCCGCCAGTTTTCCGTCCGAATCATAAACGTGAACGGAAACCTTTGCCCGATCGGCTTCCGTTCCCAACCAGAACCAATATTCGTTTCCTTTAAACAATTGTTGCCGCACGGCCTTTTTCTCTCCAGCACCAAGATCGCCTCCCCAGTAATCCTCACGCACCTGAAATCCTTGTTTCACGTAAGGTTCTGCCGCTTGGAGAGCAAATGACTGTGCATCATCCACGGTCGCGAAAATCGCAGGCTGCAGTGCTACGAGCGCCAGCAGCGGAGAGCTATAGCGGAAAAGAACTTTGGCCAACAAGTTCATCGAAATTCCTTAGTCTTTCATTACGATGCCATGGCCGAGCCGCGTCGTGATCTCATTGACCTTCTTTACCGATTCGGCAGGAATGCGCCGATTACCGACGTCAATTAACGGTTTCACCTGGCCCAGCGCGTCTTGAATTTGATGGATAATTGGAAGGTTAAACTCCGGCATTGCCTGGAGCCTTCCCTGAAAATAGGAAAGCAGGTCGGGCTGGTGCAGCAGCTCCGCGCCATCGGCGGAAAAATGCTCCGTCACCACCGACGTCAACACTTCCGTGCCGCGCAGCCATCCGCCCAGACTGACAAGCTGCGACAATTTTTCATCGTGCACCTCGTTCATCGCTTGCTGCACGCTGTTCTGGGTGCGATCCAGTTCCTGACGCACGTTTTCCCATTTGCGCTTGTCGGCCGCATCAATGATCGCCTTCGCGTGTGGCGTGATTGAATTGCCCACCCCGATGCCCTTTGCCAGTGCCAGGACTCGCTGGCCAATATCTTTTACAGCCGGTGCGTCTTCCGCCTGCACAGCGATGAAACCATCCGCGATCACCGTTCCAAGCAAAAGGGCGATGCGTGGGCGTTCGGTAAAGTTAGGTCCCTTATCGCTGTGAACATGTTCCTTCCAGTTGACCGGGCCTAGTTTGTTCAGCGCCCCGAAAATTTCATTCGGCAACGGCACCACCACATCTTCCACAGTTGTGGAGAATTGTTTAATATCGATGTGCTGTGGGGCTTGGGCGCCAGTTGCGCAGAGTGCAAGCCCAACGAGCACACCTAAACTTAACTTTGCATGTCTGGTAAACGGAATCATTGGCACTTTCGACTGTTGATTTCGGCTTCGTATTCGCGATTTAATGGAGCGAACCTTAACCGGAACCGTTGCCCTGCACAAATCGCTGCACAAACATTTTGACTCCCTTTAATCGAACCAGTTCTTTGCCTTGGCGGTATCGCCGTTTTCTTTTCCTATGGATCTAAGCCGGCTAGAGCAGATCCTCGATCGCGCGCCTTCCATGCAGATCATGGTAATCGGCGATTTGATGCTGGACGAATTTGTCTGGGGAAAGGTCGGCCGCATCTCGCCGGAAGCGCCTGTGCCGGTGGTCGAGGTAACAGGAGAATCGTTTTACCCCGGAGGAGCGGCCAACGTTGCCCGTAATCTGCGTGAGTTCGTCGACCACGTGGCTGTCATCGGAATGCTCGGTAAAGATCGCAGCGGCCAGCAACTGCGGGAGTTATTAACTGCCCAGAACATTAATACCTCCAATGCCGTCGAGGATGAAACTTTCAGCACGATCGTCAAAACCCGCATCATCGCACTCCATCAGCAAGTGGTTCGTGTTGATCGCGAAAAAATTGTCAGCCCGTCGGCCGACCAGATCGCGAAAGTAGTCGCCGCGATCCGAAACGCTATCCAGAAAACCGATGCGATTATCTTCGAAGATTATGGCAAGGGTTTTGTAACGACTGAGCTGGTTTCCGAAATTGCGCGCCAAGCGCGGGCCGCCGGAAAAATCGTCGCGGCTGATCCGAACCCGCGACATTCTGTTGATTGGCGCGGGGTCACGGTGGTCAAACCAAATCGGGCCGAAGCCTTCCTCGGCTCAGGCGTTCCCTGGCGAGAACCAGACGAGGCTCCGGGGAAAGATGCCGATCTGAAGCGCGCCGGGGAAACGCTTCTTAAGAATTGGGAAACAAAATATGTCCTCGTCACGCTCGGCGAACATGGGATGATGCTCTTTCAGCAGAACGAAGCGCCGCATTACATCCCGACTAAGGCACGACAGGTTTTCGATGTGTCCGGCGCTGGCGACACGGCTATTGCGCTCTTTACCCTCGGGCTCGTCTGCGGAGCGACTCCGATTGAAGCGGCGGAAATTGCCAACCACGCCAGCGCAGTTGTAGTCAGCAAACTTGGAACAGCGACCGTCACACGAGACGAACTTATCGCCAGTTTTCGAGAGGACAGCGAACATGACTGATGCGCTGTGGCCTGCCGGCTTTGTCGATCGCGACGACACCATCATGGAGGATTGCGGCTACTGTTCCGACCCGAAAAACGTAAGGATTTTTCCAGGCGTGCCTGAAGCGTTGCGACGTTTGAAATCACGTGGTTTCAAACTGATTATCATTACAAATCAGAGCGGCATCGGCCGCGGGTTGATGACAGTCGAACAATATCGCGCCGTCGAAGGGGAAGTTCTGCGGCAGCTGGGCAGTGATTTGATCGATGCGACTTATTTTTGCCCCGACGTTCCGGGCCAGAATTCGAGTTGCCGCAAGCCTGCGCCAGGCATGATCTTGCAGGCCCAGCGAGAACACGGGATTGATCTTTCCCGCTCATTTTTCATTGGCGACAAGGAAATCGATGTCGAATGCGGTCGCAACGCTGGCGTGCGCACGATCCGCGTCCAAACCGGCTTTCAACACGACACTATCGGCAGCAAGGCTGATTGGGTCGCGAAAGACTTGCCCGCCGCCGCGGAGATTATCTTGAACGTAACGTAATGATTGCGCCGTCATTCCGAGCAGAGCGAGGGATCTTACCCACTCACTCATGGCACACAAAGAACCACTCGCGCGATTCATCGGGAAATGTGAGATCCCTCTCCGTCTTCGCGGCTCGGGATGACATACAATGAATAAGGCTGTGGGCATTATTCCAGCTCGCTGGAGGTCTACACGTTTTCCAGGAAAACCGCTGCATCTAATTGCTGGCAAGCCCCTTCTACAGCGTGTCTGGGAACGATGCCGGCAAGCGAAAAACCTCGACTCTGTAATCATCGCCACCGACGACATGCGCATCGCAAAGGGCGCTTTCGATTGGGGCGCAGAAGTTGCCTTAACTTCGCCAAAACACGAAAGCGGGACCGATCGGGTGGCCGAAGTGGCGCGCAACGCGAAACAGTTCGCGTTCGTCATAAACATCCAAGGTGATGAACCATTGATCGACCCGTCTCTAATCGACAGGCTCGTCGAAAAACTCCGTTCGCATCGCAATGTCGACATCGCGACTGCCGCGCATCCGTTTGAATATCCCGGCGAAGCGTTTTCCCCGCACCAGGTGAAAGTTATTGTCGATGCAAGCCGCCGCGCACTCTATTTTTCTCGCGCTGCGATCCCCTTTCCCCGCAATCCTTCGAAGATAAAATACCTTCGTCATCAAGGCATCTACGGCTTCCGGCGCAACGCACTCTTGCAGTTCGTGAAATGGAAGCCGGGCCCGCTGGAGCGCGCAGAATCGCTGGAGCAATTGCGGGCTTTGGAAAATGGTGTAAGTGTTCATGTGCTCCTTACGAAACATGGTTCCCCCGGCGTGGATACGCCGGCTGACGCAGAAGCGCTGGAGCGAAAGCTCGCTCGTGCAAAAGGAAGGACGCGGCCCCGATGAAGTACATTTTCGTTACCGGTGGCGTCGTCAGTTCGCTAGGCAAAGGCTTGACCGCAGCTTCGCTTGGCACGCTGCTCGAAGCGCGTCGTCTGCGGGTCGTTCTGCAAAAATTTGATCCGTATCTGAATGTTGATCCCGGGACGATGAACCCGTTCCAGCACGGCGAAGTTTATGTGCTCAACGACGGCGCGGAGACTGATTTGGATCTTGGCCACTACGAGCGATTCACCAATTGCGTGCTCACGCGACACAATAACCTGACAAGCGGACAGGTTTACGAAACCGTGATTCTAAAGGAGCGACGCGGTGATTATCTCGGCAAAACTGTGCAGGTAATTCCGCACGTCACTGATGTGATCAAAGCTCGCATCCGTGAACTTTCCGATAAAAGCAAATACGACATCGTGATCACGGAGATCGGCGGCACGACCGGGGATATCGAAGGTCTTCCGTTTCTCGAAGCGATCCGGCAATTCATTCTCGAAGTCGGCCCGCAAAACGTGGTGAATATGCACGTCACGCTGGTTCCGTACATCAAGGCCGCGCACGAATTAAAAACAAAGCCGACCCAGCAAAGTGTGGCGAAGCTGCGCGAGATCGGCTTGCAACCGCAGGTGTTAATTTGCCGCACTGAAAAACCGCTCGACCGCGACTTGCGTCGCAAATTGTCGATGTTTTGCAGCGTTTCTGAGAAAGCGGTTATCGAGGAGCCCGACGTCGAACACACAATTTATGAAGTGCCCCTGACTTTGCACGCGGAAGGACTGGATCAACTGGTGTGCGACTTGCTGCATCTTGAAACTCCTAAACCCGATCTCACAGACTGGCGGAAGTTCGTCGAACGCGTCGTCAGTCCGAATAAGCGTGTCAAGATTGCAGTGGTCGGCAAATACATGGATGTCCGTGACGCCTATAAGAGTATCTACGAATCGCTCACTCACGCCGCCGCCAGTGAAGACTGCGGAATCGACCTGAAACTTATCGATGCCGAATCTTTGGAGGACGGCGTGGATGGCCAACTCAAAGATGTAGCCGGCGTCTTGGTTCCCGGCGGATTTGGTGTTCGTGGTATTGAAGGAAAACTCAACGCTGCGCGTTATGCGCGCGAGCACAAGATCCCGTATCTCGGTCTTTGTCTTGGTATGCAGGTAGCGACAATCGAATTCGCTAGAAACGTCTGTGGAATCAAAGACGGAAATAGCACCGAGTTCGACAAGGACACTCCGGAACCAGTGATCTCGCTGCTGGAAGAGCAGCGTGGCGTCCGTAAAAAGGGCGCGAGTATGCGGCTGGGCACGTGGCCAACACAAATTGTTAAAGGCACGCTGGCTGAAAAACTCTACGGCGATACCGAGGTGACGGAACGACATCGGCACCGCTACGAGTTCAACATGGAATATCGCGACCGAATGAATGCCAAAGGCTTTACGATTTCAGGGACATCACCTGACGGCACGCTCGCCGAATTGATCGAGCTGCGCGATCACCCGTATTTTATTGGCTGCCAGTATCACCCCGAATTCCAAAGCAAACCAAATAAACCGCATCCGCTCTTCAAAGGATTTATTCAGGCATGCTTGGCGCGACAGGCTGGTCGTTCGACGCACGCTCGAGCCGATCAAGAATCGCTGCCCCTAGTCCCCGAGAGGGAACTCGTTCCGCAACGATAAGATCGAGACCGAGCCCATCGAGCTCGCGCAGGTAGCGAAAGAGGTTCGCAGCGGCCTCGCGCAGGTCGTGTTTTTCGCTGAGCAGGCGAATGCCAGCAAATTTCAAGGACCGGCGGTCTCCAGTCCGCCGCGGATCCCAGGCCAGTAAGCCCACTCGCTGATTCTTTTCCGTCGAAAATGACTCAGCATTATCGATCAAATGTAACGGCGTCTTTGGCGCGTAATGCGAGGGAAATTGTCCCGGTGCGGAAACCTTTCCAGCCGGAGTGAAGAGATCGATCTTGGCGAATTCGGATAATTGCTCTTCGGTGATCGGGCCACGGCGCAATATGCCGATGCTGTGTTCGCGCACGGTGACGATGGTCGATTCAATTCCATGCTCCGTTGGCCCCGCGTCGATGATCAGCGGAATTCTTCCCTCGAGTTCATCGAGCACGTGCTGCGCAGTTGTGGGACTGAGGCGACCAAATCGATTCGCGCTTGGCGCAGCCAGCGGCCCATCCAATTCACGCACAATTTCGGCGAAAACTGGATGCGCGCTAATTCGGACTGCGACTGTATCAAGACCTGCTGTGACAATTTCAGGAACAATTTCGCGTTTCTGCAAGACCATTGTGAACGGGCCTGGCCAAAACTTGTCGGCTAGGTTTAGAACCAGTTGCCAATCCTGCACCGAAACATCGACAATTTTCTCCAACCAGTCGCGACTTGGCAGGTGCACGATGAGCGGGTCGAAGCGCGGACGCTCCTTTGCTTCAAATATTTTCGCGACAGCAATCGGGTTCAGCGCATCAGCAGCGAGTCCGTAAACGGTTTCTGTCGGCAATGCGACGACTTCGCCTTTGCGCAACAGGTCCACTGCACGTGCGACCGCTTTCTTCCGTCCAGCTATGGTTTTCGTTCCGAGAAGACGAGTTTGCATTTGGCCAGGTAATTTATAGATGTCATTTCGAGCAGAGCGAGGAACCTCTCACATGCGGAAAAGATCACGCTGGTTAAGTAGCGTGACGCAAGCTTCGCAGTGAGGTCCTTCGCTCCGCTCAGGATGACCGCGTTGAAGTTGGTAGGCGCTGCGCCAGCACGCCCTCGCTTTGTTTCCTGCGAAATGTTTCGAGGTTGTGGCGAATCTTTTCATCCGTTGTGGCGAGAATCGCCGCGGCGAGAAGCGCGGCGTTTTTTGCGCCCGCTTCGCCAATCGCCAGCGTGCCGACTGGAATCCCGCCCGGCATTTGGGCCGTCGATAAAAGCGAGTCGAGTCCGTTGAGCTTCGATTGAATCGGAACGCCGAGAACGGGCAACCACGTGTGAGCAGCAATGACTCCAGCCAAATGCGCCGCGCCACCCGCGCCGGCGATAATGACTCGCAAGCCTCGATCTGCCGCCTTGCGCGCAAAATCTGCAGTCGCATCCGGCGTTCGATGTGCGGACAGTACCCGCGCTTCGTTCCGCACACCAAGATCATCGAGTGTTTGCACGGCGTGTCGCATCGTTTCCCAGTCCGATTTACTGCCCATTATGATGGCGACAAGAGGTGAAGGTTTCGGCATGACCAGATTGTAGGGCGTTTCTGTGAAACGCCAAGCGTAACCCGCCTAGCTCAAGCCCGGTGTTAATGAGATATTGGCCTGTGAATCAATCCGGAAAATCGATCGTGCTCATCGGGATGATGGGCGCGGGCAAGTCGTGCGTCGGACGTTGCCTGCAGCGGCGAACGAAGCTCGCCCTGGTCGATACCGATGAGATCGTTGCTTCGAAATTCGGAATCTCGATCCCTGAAATCTTTTCCAAATATGGCGAGGCCAACTTCCGAGAAGCCGAAACTGAGGTGCTACGAGAGCTAACAATCAGCAAACAAGCAATCATTGTCACAGGTGGCGGGATTGTGTTGCGCGAAGAGAATCTCGGGTCTTTGAAACGGCTCGGCATCGTGGTGTGGCTCGACGGCAACGAAGGAACGCTTTTCCAACGCGCTTCGCGAGGTGCGAATCGGCCGTTGCTGAAAGGGGACGACCCAAGAAAGGCTTTCTCGCAAATGTTACAGGCACGACTGCCGCTCTATGCCAAAATGGCAAATATCCGTATCGACACGTCGGTACTCACAGATGAAGAAGTTGCCGTCGCGCTATTGAGTAAGGTTAGAAGGCTCGGCCGCAACTGGGGAGCGAGATCATCCGCCTTCGCCAAGCCTACGGCGGACAAACCGATCCCGGCCACAAGATGACGACTCAGACTTCGAAAATCGAGCTGAAGGCGCAGCTCGTTTCCTTTGCGCGACAGATTGGTTTCGATTCCTGTCGCATAGCTGCTTGCGATACGCCAGCGCACTCGACTGAATTCCGCCAATGGTTGCGCGACGGTGCACACGGCGAAATGAATTATATGCAACGCGGCGAAGAGAAGCGTTGTGATCCACAGAAAGTTTTGCCCGGCGCAAAGTCGATTGTGGTTTTGGCGCTGAATTATTTTCAAGGCGAGCAACTTCGACGGTCAGAGACCGCCACTACAGGCAGGATCGCGCGGTACGCGAGGGGCGATGATTATCACGATGTGATCGCAGCAAAGCTCGACAAGATCGACCAGTTTCTCGGCGGCTTTGGCGGACAGCAAAAATGCTACGTGGATACCGGTCCGATTTTGGAACGCGACCACGCAGCCCAAGCCGGCATTGGCTGGCACGGCAAAAACACCATGCTCATCGATGAGCGGCTCGGGACGTGGTTCTTTCTCGCGGAGATTTTGACGACACTCGAATTGCCCGCCGATCAACTCGTACGAGATCGCTGCGGAACGTGTGAGCGCTGCATCAAAGCGTGCCCGACCGGAGCAATTACCGCTCCTCATCGACTCGATGCACGTCGCTGTATTTCTTACCTCACAATAGAGCTGAAGGGTTCCATCCCTCTAGAGTTTCGACCGCTTATCGGAGATCGGATCTTCGGATGCGACGATTGTCTGGAGGTTTGTCCCTGGAACCGGTTCGCTCAAATTTCTCGCGAAGCAGCTTTCTCGGCGCGCAAATCGACGACCGGCATGTCACTACGGGAATACCTGGACCTGACCGACTCTGAGTTCCGGCAGCTTTTCAAAAATTCGCCGATCAAACGAATTAAGCGCCGCGGCTTTCTTCGCAATGTATGCGTCGCCCTGGGCAATGCAGGCGACGTGTCCGATCTTCCGGCGCTCGAACGCGCCGAAGCGGACCCGGAGCCTTTGATCGCAGAGCACGCAGGATGGGCAATTGAACAAATTACGGCTCGCCACGTCAGCAACCCGTCGGATCAGCGGACAAGCTCAACGAAGCAAGTGGCAATTAGCTGAATCCAAAGCCCGTTCTCGTTGCATCCCAACGTTATCATGAACGGGATTTCGTTTGCAAGAGTCCAACAACCAACTGACCCTGACGCTTTCACCCCGAGAACCGGTCCTGCAATGCACCAAACCGTAAGCACACCTGCCCCCGCGCCGCTGACCGCGAAACAGCGTCGTGCCCGGCGCAAAAAGCAAATCATTTTCGGCTCGATCGGGCTGATCGTGCTTTGCATCGTCGCGTCCATAATCTGGAACAAGCGCGAGAAGCCGATTCCGGTTACAACGGAAAAGGCGATTCGCAAAACCATCGTGCAAACGGTTTCAGCGACTGGAAAAGTTCAGCCGGAAACAGAGGTGAAAATTTCCCCGGAGGTCGCAGGCGAAATCATCGAGCTGCCGGTGGATGATGGAAAAGCTGTGAAGAAAGGCGATTTGCTCGTGCGGATCCGGCCCGATTCGTACAAAGCGCTGGTGGAACAACAGGAGGCTGCGATCAGTGCAGCGAAAGCCACCAATCTTCAACAAAAAGCGACCATGTTGAAGAGCGAGCATGATTTAAAGCGAGCGGAAGACTTGTTCGGTAAAAAGCTGATTTCAGAGCAGGAATACAATGCCGCTGAAGCAGCGTCCGACGTCGCCAAGAGCACCTATGAAAGCTCGCTGCATGAAATCGAGCGGGCGGAAGCAGGCTCGAGTCAGGCGCGCGATCAATTATCGAAGACCACCATCTATTCACCCATCGATGGCACGGTCACAGTTCTCAACAGCAAACAGGGCGAACGCCTTGTGGCCACGGGACAATTTGCTGGCACGGAAGTGATGCGCGTCGCTGACCTCAGCCACATGGAAGCGCGCGTAGATGTCAACGAGAACGATGTCGTCAATGTGAAGATAGGTGACAAGGCTGAAGTGAAAATCGACGCCTACGGCGATCGTAAATTTCACGGCACCGTTTATCAGATCGCTAACACCGGAAAGACAACCGGCACGGGCACACAGGAAGAGGTCACCAACTTTGAAGTAAAAATTCGAATCGAAGACACCGACGTGACGTTAAAGCCCGCGCTAAGTTGCACCGCGGAAATCCACACGAACGAAGTGAAAGACGTCGTGGCCGTGCCGATGCAGGCCGTGACCATTCGCACTGGTGAGAGCAATTTGAGTCCGGAAGAAATCGAAAAGAAAAAGCAGAAGGTCGCGCAGCGCGACAAGAGCGATAACAATGCTGAGTTCGTCAATGAACGCGCCGAGAAAGCGGCACAAAAAGAAGAGCGCGAAAAAGTGTCCAAGGTCGTGTTCCTCAAAAAAGGAAACAAGGCCCTGGTGGTGAAAGTCACGACTGGAATTTCCGACGACACTTACACCGAAATCAAAAACGGCATTCAACCCGGTGACGAAGTAATCTCGGGAAGTTACAGCGTAATCAGCCGGAAATTGAAAGATGGCGCCAAGGTAACGCTCGACAAAGAAGGGATGAAGTGATGTCTGTAGCCGCTTCGCCGTGCGAAGCGCGTCGCCCACAGGGCGACGGCTACAGCTGAATTTCGAGCGCATGAACTCGAACAATATCCGCCCGCTGGGGCCGGTCGTGATCGACATTGAGAACATCACGAAGAACTATGTGATGGGCGAGGAAGTCGTTCATGCGCTGCGCGGCGTCACTCTGAAGATTCACCGCAACGAATACATCGCTATCATGGGACCGAGCGGCAGCGGTAAATCGACGCTGATGAACATGCTTGGTTGTCTCGATACGCCGACTTCCGGCCGCTACGAGTTCAACGGCAAGAGCGTCGCCGAAATGGATGACGACGAGCTCGCAGCCGTTCGCAATCGCGAGATCGGTTTTGTGTTTCAAACGTTCAACCTTCTCCCGAGATCGACATCGTTACGTAACGTCGAGCTGCCGCTCATTTATGCGGGCATCGCGCCCGAACGTCGCGTGGAACGCGCGACACAGGTGCTGACAGACGTCGGCCTGGGCGATCGCGTTCATCACAAGCCTAACGAACTTTCCGGCGGTCAACGTCAGCGCGTGGCGATCGCGCGCGCGCTCGTCAACGGACCATCGATTATTCTAGCCGATGAACCGACCGGTAATCTCGATTCCAAAACAGGCGAAGAAATCATGGCCTTGCTCGAGGATTTATATCAGCACGGCAACACAATTATCCTCGTGACACATGAACGAGACATAGCGGCACACGCGCGTCGTACCGTGCATTTGCGCGATGGACTTATTGAGATGGATCACGCCGGATTTATTCCGGAACTCGACTTGGCGATTGAAAGCATACCGGCACGATCGATATGAAACGTTTTCTGTACGAGCTGAGCGAGAGCTGGAAAATCGCGGCCGCGCAAATGCGCTCGAACCTGACGCGATCAACGCTCACCGCGCTCGGAGTTATTATCGGCATTATCGCCGTGACGTTGATGGGCACTGCCGTGAACGGCATATCGATAGGTTTCGATAAAAGCATGGCGGTGCTTGGCGACGACGTTCTCTACGTCACGCAATGGCCGTGGAAGCCCGTGGACGATTGGTGGAACTACCGCGATCGAAAAAAGATCAAAACCGAATACGCCGAAACTTTGAACCGGATGATCGCGGCAACGCCGAACTCCAATCTGGTCATCGCGGTGCCGACGTCGAATTTGATGCGATCGATCAAATATGGCGGCAACCAGGTGAACAACGTCTTCGTTCTCGGGACCACGTCGGATTTTATCGTAACATCGACAATCGATTGTACGAACGGGCGATTCTTCAACGAACTCGAATCGCGTGGCGGCGCCAATGTTGTCATGATCGGCTTTGACGTCGCAGATGCGCTTTTCCCTTCCGAAAACCCGATCGACAAATCGGTGCTGATTAATGGCCAACTTTTCAAAGTCGTTGGCGTAAACACGCGGCAAGGCACGTTTCTCGGTTTGTTCAGCTGGGACTCGATGGTGGCGATGCCGCTCGCCGCGTTTAACAAATATTTTTCGGCGAAGAGCGATTCGGACGTGCGAGTCAAAGTGAAAGACAAGACCAGATTGGCCGATGCCAAGGACGAGCTGACCGGTTTGATGCGGCGCGTCCGCGGATTGCCACCTGAGAAAAAGGACGATTTCTCGATCAACGAACAACAAGCCTTCAAAAGCACGCTTGATCCAGTGAAAAACTCAATTGCGATAGCCGGGCTGTTTATCACTGGTCTGTCGCTTTTCGTCGGCGCGATCGGCATCATGAACATCACGTTTGTTAGCGTAAAAGAGCGCACAAAAGAAATCGGAACACGCAAAGCGCTCGGTGCGCGGCGGCGAACGATCCTGCTGCAATTCCTGATTGAATCGACAGCGCTTTGTCTCCTCGGCGGATTTATCGGCCTTGTGTTTGCTTATCTAATGTGCTTCGGAATCGGCAAAGCGTTCCCCTCTTTTCCGATCCATTTCTCGGTCGACCTGGTATTCCTAAGCATGATTGTTTCAATATTGACGGGCTTGTTCTCGGGATTCGCGCCGGCTTGGACAGCGTCGCGCCTCGATCCAGTCACAGCACTGCGCTATGAGTGATCAGATTTTAACCACAGAGCCCACGGAGAACACAGAGGTTGTGAAAGACATTAATCAACTGACCGAGCTAGTGATTGGCTGCGCGATTGAAGTGCATCGCGCGCTCGGGCCGGGGCTGCTTGAATCGGCGTACGAGATTTGCCTCTGCCGCGAACTGGGTCTTCGCAATGTGCCGTTCGAATGCCAAAAACCGCTTCGGCTCAGTTACAAAGGAGCGAAGCTTGATTGTGGCTATCGCGCTGATCTGATCGTTGCCAATAAGATTCTAGTGGAAATAAAGTCGGTGGATCAGCTCGCGGGTATCCATGAGGCGCAGTTACTCAGCGATCTGAGGTTAAGCGGCCTCAAGGTTGGACTTCTGATTAATTTCAATGAACGCGTACTGACGCATGGCGTTCGACGCAAAGTTCTCGGCCCGCCTGAAGAAGTTTCTTTGTAGCTCCGTGTTCTCCGTGATCTTTGTGGTGAACTAATAAAATGCTATTTGGCGAAATCATAAAAATGGCGTGGTCGTCCCTCGGGGCGAACAAACTGCGCTCCGTGCTGACAATGCTCGGCATCACCATCGGCGTGTTCTCGGTGATTTCGGTGATGACCGCGATCGGCGCTTTGCAATACTCGATTGAGAACGGCATCAGCTTTCTCGGCTCCAACATTTTTCAGTTCGCCAAATATCCGGCCAACGTAAGCGTGAACGGCGACGCGCAGGAGAAATTTCGCAACCGGCATAACGTTAGTTATAAGGAAGCACTGCATTATTACCGATTGATGGAAGGCGAGGCGCGCGAGATTTGCCTCAAATGTTTCGGGTACGAAATCAAAGGCCAGGCGGTTTATAACGGCGTAAAGACGACGCCGAGTCTTCAACTTGTTGGAACAAACCGAAGCTTTCTCACCGCGAATGCTTACACGCTGGGTTACGGCCGCAATTTGACCGATGAAGATGTCGATCTTTCGCGACGCGTGATCGTCGTTGGAAAGATAATCGAGAAAAGATTATTTCCACACGAAACGCCGATCGGCAAAGTCGTTCGCGTCAGCGGGCACATTTACACGATCGTCGGCGTGCTCGCAGAAAAAGGGACCGCCTTCGGCCAAAGCCAGGACGACATTGTTATCATGCCGATTACGCGCTTCTTCGAGGATTACGGCGAAGCGCAACGACTCGCTCAAGAGCGCGTTTGTTAGCGTGGCGGGATATGTGCGCGTAGGCGCGTTCGTCATCAGTTTGATCGCGCTAGTCGCGGCCGGAATCGGAATCATGAATATCATGCTGGTGAGCGTCACCGAACGAACGAAGGAAATTGGCGTCCGCAAATCGATCGGTGCTCGTAGCCGCGACATTCTGCGGCAATTTTTGACCGAGGCCGTTTTCATTTCCGAAGCTGGCGGTGTGCTCGGCATCATCCTCGGAATCATCGTGGGCGATCTGCTGGCGGCGTGGCTCAAAATGGATCTCATTTTCCCTTACGGCTGGGCAATCGCCGGCGTGCTTGTCTGTTCTGCAATCGGGATCGGCTTCGGTCTTTACCCAGCATATCGCGCAGCAAACCTCGATCCCATCGAAGCGCTGCGGTACGAATGAGGTTCTTGCTTTCGTTCTTTCTCGACTCGCTCCCAAATAACCGACGAAATATGCGAGACAGACTGTCGTCGAATTGTAGTCGGATGGTATCCCATATTTCCATCGGGCGGTTTGTGATCGGCTTGGTCGCTTTGGTCGTTTTCGTCTACGAGGGAATACGCCAGATGTATCGGGCCAAGCACGTCGATCGATTAGAGAGAGAAGGAAAGATTCCCTCGGACATGGCCGCTAGAATTCGCAAGAAGCCAATGCGATTGATCGGCTGGCGTATGATCCTATTCGGTATTATTTTATACTTGAAGGAAACATTCGTTCCCTTCTGACCATGAGCAACACCCACCGCCAACCACTTAACTAACTGTTGCGCGGAAATTCTGGATTCCGACTTATTCCAGGCCCAGCGCTTTGAAGGTCGTATCGATATGTTTGAAATGAATGTCCAGCGAACAAAGACGATCGATTTCCTCGGGTGAAAGTTTCGCTGTGATTTCCGGTTCGCGCTTTGCGTTTTCAGCGAACGTTCCCTCACCTTTCCAAGTTTTCATCGCCGCGCGTTGCACGGCTTCGTACGCGTTCTTCCGCTCCGCGCCTGCGCGTGTAAGCGCGAGCAAGATCGATTGGCTGAAATACTGGCCCTTTGTCAGAGAGAGGTTTTGCGCCATGCGCTCTGGATAGACCTGCAATTTTTCGACGATGTGCCGCAATTTCGCGAGCATGTAATCGAGCAGAATGCACGAGTCGGGCAGAATGATTCGCTCCGCGCTGGAGTGACTGATGTCGCGCTCGTGCCAGAGAGCCACGTTCTCCAACGCGACGACTGCGTTACCGCGAATGACGCGTGCCAAACCACTCAAGCGTTCGCTTGTAATTGGATTGCGCTTGTGCGGCATGGCGGAGCTGCCTTTCTGGCCTTCGCCAAAAAATTCTTCCACCTCGAGAACTTCAGTGCGCTGGAGATGCCGAAATTCTGTCGCCCAACGATCGATGCTCGATGCCATCACAGCGAGCGTGCTCATGAATTCCGCATGACGATCGCGCTGCACGATCTGGGTTGAGAGTGTTGCCGGTTTTAGTCCGAGCTTTTCGCAAACCGCGCGCTCAATCTTCGGATCGATGTGCGCGTGCGTGCCGACCGCTCCGCTTATCTTGCCGACGCGAATGCGCTCACGCGTTTGTGTCAGCCTCTCCTCCGCGCGCCCAAATTCGTCATACATGAGGGCCAGCTTTAATCCAAATGTGATCGGCTCCGCGTGCACGCCGTGACTGCGCCCGATCATCGGCATCATTTTGAACCGGCGCGCTTGTCCAGCAATAGCCGTGCATAGTGCTTGCAGGTCGTCGAGGAGAATTTGGCACGACTCGTTCAGTTGGACGGCGAGGGTCGTGTCCAAAATATCTGATGAAGTCAGCCCCTGATGAATCCAGCGCGACGCCGGGCCGACGGACTCAGCCACATTCTCCAGAAAAGCGATGACGTCGTGGTTCGTTCGGTTTTCGATTTCCAGGATTTTCGGAATTGAAAAGCGCGCGCTCTTCCGAATTTCAGCAGCGTCCTCCTTCGGAATCTGGCACAGCTCCGCCATTGCCTCGCAGGCGAGAATTTCGATGTCCAGCCAAATCTGGAATTTGCGTTCGTCCGACCAGATTTTGCTCATCTCCGGCCGGGAATAACGGTCAATCACGCTCGAAACATAAAAGCGAGCGGCTTCAGCGAAAAGGCTTTTGTTTCATTAACACCGTGCTTTAGCGCGCTGGTACAGCACGAAGTTCAACCACCTCGCTGAAGCGAGGCGTTAACCGGAAAGAAAATCGCTCCGGCAATAAATCACCGGAGCGAGCGTTGAAAACCGTTTCGTCGCCAGCCTAGCAAACGCGGGCACGCAGGAAACGCCCGTTGTCGTGCACACGCACCTTGCCGCTGGCGAGAAGATCCGCCACTGCTGCTACCGTCTCCGTGTTGCTGTTTGTGCAGGAACTGACCGCCAGGATCAGATCGCCCAGCGAGAGCCTTGTGCGTCTCTTTAAAATTTGCTGATTTCGTTTCATCTTGTGTCCGTTTTTTCCATGAGCAGCTCCGGTGCCATTCCGAACTGCGAATATGTCATCCATAAGTCCGATGCAGTTATTCATACGTTGTTCACTTTACCACTGACCGCTGAGCGACACTTTTGTTCAATTTTCAAACAGAAATGTTTACGACTTGGGCCTCACCACGGTCTGCCTCCTCACGGCGGCTCTCCACGATGGGAGAGACGGTCGGGTCGCAAAATCCGAAGCACGAATTTCGAATGTCGAAACAAATCCGAATGACGAAAAGTCAAAAAAACAAATTGGCCCGTCTGGCAAGCAATGAAGTTTTGGCACTTAGATTTTCCGGCGCAGCGGTTTATGCGCCGGAGCGTGGCTTCATCAACCGGAGGCTAAGCATGTAAAGAGCGGCAAAGAACGCGATCACCAGCAGGATTCCACGCGATTGTCCATGAATAAAACGCATGAGTGCCTCCGGGCTTGTCAAAAGCTCCGGCTCAAGGCGATAAGCTTTGTCCCCGAGGTAGGCCAAGATCGAGCACCAGAGCGCGGAGCCAGCGACGGTGACAAAACTAAACACGCCGAAGTTCATGCGAACAATCCCCGCTGGGATCGAGATCAAATGGCGAACGACCGGAAGCAGCCGCGCAAAGAAAACTCCGCCCGCCTCGTAGCGGGCCAGCCAGTGCTCGGCTTGTTCCAGTTTCTTTTCGCTGAGCAACACGAAACGGCCGTACTTTACGACGAGCGGACGTCCAATAAAACGCGATGCCCAGTAAGTGACAGCAGAGCCTAAATACGATCCCAATGTCCCGGCCAACACCACCCCAATAGGATTCAGTTTTCCCTGCGCGGCCAAAAATGCAGCCGGCGGAATGACGATTTCGCTCGGGACCGGAAGGATCGAGCTCTCCATCGCCATCAAAACGACAATCCCGGTATAGCCGCCGGTCAATACCCAGTTGAACCAAGTTTCAAGAAGATGATGCATGTTGTCATTCCGATCGAACGCGCCTGCCAAGCCGTAGCTTTATGCGAAGGTTGGAGGAATCTCTCGATTCAATGTCGAATGAATTCGCCCTAGTTCAGTCCAAAAACTAAAATCCGCAATCTGAAATTCCAAAATGTCGATCTACCGGCGCGTTCTCCGCTACTACTGTCCATTTCTAAGGCAAACGATTTTCGGATTGTGCTTGTCGCTTTTGGGCGTAGGTCTGAACCTGCTCAAGCCGTGGCCGTTCAAGATCATCGTTGACGATTTCCTGCGCGCAGGGTCGGCGATACGGCCCGACTGGCGCATGTGGGTTCTCCTACTCTGTTCTGCGCTGATCGGTATCCAGTTTCTTTGGGGAATTATCAATTGGATCACAAATTATCTGTTCGTGAAAATTGGGCTGCAAGCGCTGCTTAAGTTACGCACCGATTTGTATTCGTATCTGCAATCACTCTCGCTGAAATACCACGACGCGCGGCGCTCAAGTGATTCCAGTTTTCGCGTGGCCTACGACTCGCAATCGATTCAGACAATCTACAACAAAGGATTCACCAACATCTTTGGGTCGGTCATCACGTTGATCGGAACTTTCATCATCATGCTGCGATTGGACTGGCAGCTTACGCTAGTCTCGCTTGGAATTGTTCCCCTGGTTGTTGGCGCCATTTATCTCTTCGCGCATCGGATTCGCCGCGAATCGACATCTATTCAAGAACACGAGAGCGCCGTTCTCGCGCAGGCGCAGGAAGGCCTCAGCTCGATTCGGATGGTGCACGCGTTCGGGCGCGAGGAGTTCGAAGTGCGACAATTTCAGCAGCAAGCCCGCCAAAGCTTGCAAGCCAATTTGCGGCTGACTTTGACCAACGTGAACAGCGCGCTGGTGATCAGCACGCTGATGGTAGTAGGCACGGCAGTGATGTATTATATCGGCACCCTGCATGTTCTGGCCGGTACGCTCACGCTCGGCTCGCTTCTGGTTTTCAGCGCGTATCTGCTAATGCTTTATCAACCGCTGGAGTCGCTCACCTACACCGCTTGGGCGATGGAAGGCGCAACTGCAGGCGCGAAACGTTGCTTCGAAATCCTAGACCGGCAGGATGACGTCGTTGATTCTCAGGGCGCGGTTGCCATTTCATCCGCTCAAGGCGCGATAGGATTTCAAGCGGTAAGCTTCGGCTACGCCGCAGATCGATATGTGTTGCGGGAAATCGATCTGCGCATCGAACCAAATCAAATCGTTGGACTGGCGGGCGGCACCGGGGCAGGCAAGAGCACACTGCTTAGTCTCGTGCCGCGTTTTTACGATCCTACAACAGGCTCGATTACACTTGATGGTCGCGATATTCGCCAGATCACAAAGAAAACTTTGCGGGCACAGATCGCGATCGTGCTTCAGGACACGTTGCTTTTCTCGACTACCGTTCGCGAAAATATTGCCTATGGCCGGCCGGATGCGACCGAGGAAGAAATCATTGAGGCAGCGCGTCGGGCGCAGGCAGACGAGTTTATTCGGGAGATGCCTCAGGAATACAACAGCCTCGTCGGCGAAAGGGGCGGACATCTGAGCGTCGGTCAACGGCAGCGCATTGGAATTGCGCGCGCATTTCTGAAAAACGCGCCCATCCTGTTGCTTGACGAACCAACTTCTGCGCTCGATCCGGCCACCGAGTCTGCGATTATGGAAACGATCAAAGAATTGATGCGCGGCCGGACGACGTTGATCGCAACACATCGTCTGGCAACAATTCACAACCTCGATCAAATCATCGTGCTCGATCACGGACGGATCATAGAACAAGGCCCTGGTCCGGAACTGATCGCGCGCGGTGGTGTTTACGCGAAACTTTATGCATCAGGAAAATTCCCCACTTGACCACCTCTTCCTGTCATCTTGAGCGAAGCGCAACATCTCTGATTTGTCACTGTAGTTGCGAAAAGAACTAACCTGAGATTCTTCGCTTCGCTCAGAATGACACGCTAATGAGAATATGAGCAACATTAAAAAAGATCGACACGTCGAAGGCGATTGGTGGCCAGAGCCAATTCCGGAGAATGTTGAGTTTGGCGAAGGATTTTATTGCGAGACCGCGCAAATCTTCCGAAAGCTTCGGAGCAAAAAACCGCACGCCGTAATTATCGGCAAGCACGTTTCATGTTACGCAGGCTGTTCATTTGCGATCGGCGAGAATGGCCATTGCACCATTGGCGAGTTCACCCTGCTCAATGGCGCGCTCATTATGGCGGAAGAAAAGATCGAGATCGGATCGCATTGTCTCGTTTCATGGAACGTCGGTATCGCCGACTCCGACTTTCATCCGCTCGAGCCTGCGCAACGGCTGATCGACGCGCAAGCTCTCGCTCCCTATTTCAAAAACCGCCCGGCCCGCCCCAAACTAAAAACCGCTCCGGTGAAAATCGGCGACAACGTCTGGATCGGCATGAATGCAGTGATCTTAAAAGGAGTGACGATTGGTGAAAACTCGGTTGTAGCCGCAGGCTCTGTGGTCACTAAAAGCGTTGAACCAAACTCCGTCGTCGCCGGAAATCCGGCGATTGTAGTTAGAAAGTTCCAAACGTGATTCGCCCTAATGCCCAACGCCCAACGCCCAACGCCCAACGCCGAATTTCCTTCGTTCGATGTTGGGCGTTGGACGTTCGGCGTTCGGCGTTTTCTTCCGAATGAAACGCAAACGCATCGTCGTGATGGGCTTCATGGGTTCGATGCCCATCGCCGGTGTGATCTGGCAGCACATTCATTACATCGTGGGACTGCAGCGCCTGCATCATGACGTTTACTACATTGAAGACTCCGCGCGGCTTCCGTACAATCCGGAGACTTTCGAAGTCACCGATGAGTTCGATTACGCTGCGAAAGTTCTTGACCGTTTAGCGGGCGAGTTTGATTTCGAAAATCGGTGGGCGTTTTGCGCGCGCTATTTCCCAGGCAATCCAACTGCCGGTCTGTCATTAAAGAAAATTCGGCAACTTTATCGCGAGGCTGATGCGATCCTGAACGTTTGCGGCACCCAGGAATTCAATGACGATTTACTTGTTTCCGATCGCATTCTTTACGTCGAGAGCGATCCTGGCGTCGAGCAAATCAAGATCGATAAGGGAGTAAAATCGACAATCGAATATCTCCGGCGGCATCGCGCTCTTTTTACATTCGGCGAAAACGTCGGGACGAAAGGCTTTCCGGTGCCGATGCACGGATTCAAATGGCTCTCCACGCGGCAACCGGTGGTGACAGACCTGTGGAAGACGAAGCGATCTCATTCGGGTGCCGCAGTCTTTACCTCAGTGGCAAATTGGTCCACGAGCGGGTTGAAAGATATTTCGTGGCGTGGACAGAAATACCTTTGGAGCAAGTCGCGCGAATTTCTTCGGTTCATCGCCGCGCCAAAAAAAGCAGGTGAAACATTTGAACTTGCGACAAACATCGACCAGGCCGCGACCCGCAGAAAATTTGAGGAAAACGGCTGGCGCCTGCGCTGTCCGCTGCAAATGAGCGTCGATTACTGGCTCTACCGCGATTACATCCAACGCTCCAAAGGCGAGTTCACCGTGGCCAAGGACCAGTACGTCCGGCTCAACACCGGCTGGTTCAGCGACCGGAGCGCCTGTTATCTCGCGGCAGGACGGCCAGTCATCATGCAGGAAACTGGCTTCACCAAAATTTATGGCGGAAAAGCAGGTCTTTTATCCTTTCGATCGCTCGGGGAAATCGCTGAAGCTGTGAAAAGAATCAACGCCGATTACACTAAACATTCCCGGGCTGCTTACCAACTTGCCCGCGAATTTTTTGAAGCAGAAAAAGTGCTCAAATCGATTCTTGATCGCGCGAATCTTTGACCGCCGATCAGGCCCAATTTTTCATTTTTTTGATCTAAATTGCGTCGCCGAAGAACCAAAGGGCAGCAGTGCTCCGAGTCCCATGCAAACCGCATTTTTTCGATGGCTGAGCGTCAACCCACTGAGTCCACATTGCCCGACACAGCCGAACAGTTCCACATTCTGGTGGATAGTGTCGAAGAATACGCGATCTACATGCTTGATGCGAGCGGGAATGTGGTGACGTGGAACAAGGGCGCACAGAAGATCAAAGGCTACAGGGGGGACGAAATCATCGGCAAGAATTTTGCCTGCTTCTATACGGCGGAGGACGTCGG
>QHPG01000050.1 GCA_003219005.1 Verrucomicrobiota bacterium | reverse complement strand
CAAACCATCCGTGCACACGGCCCCCAATCGTTCGCCTGGTTTATGCAACAGGCGCTCTACCATCCCGAGCACGGATACTATTCCTCTGGCCGCTGCGCGATTGGACGGAAAGGCGATTATTTCACCAACGTAAGCGTCGGCCCGCTGTTTGGGCAGCTGTTGGCTGCGCAGTTCACCGAGATCTGGGAACAATTCTGCAGACCTGACCATTTCGTGATTGTCGAGGAGGGAGCGCATGATGGGCAGTTCGCGTGCGACGTTCTCGAATCTCTGCAAAAGCGTGCGCCGGAATTCTTCGAAGCCCTACGCTACCAAATAGTCGAGCCATTTCCAATTTTGAAAGAGCGACAATCGCGGACTCTGGAATTATTTCGCGATAAGATTGAATGGCGCGATTCGCTGCAACCCTTCGTGGGCGTCCATTTTTCCAACGAACTGCTGGACACGATGCCTGTGCGGTTGATTAGCGGCGGCAGGGAGAAATTTGTTGGCGTCGATGGCGACAAATTTATTTTTGTTGAGCGACCAGCCAATGAGAACATGAAGTTTAACCAGGCGGCGCTTGACTGGATCGAGCGCATCGCAGCGAATTTGCAGCGTGGTTACGTGATCGCGATCGATTACGGGCGTTCGGGCGCCGAATTTCTGGGACACGTTCAGGTCCGCGCGCGCCATCGAAGTCTTGATTCGCCATTCGAGCAAATCGGGCATGCGGACATCACGATGCATGTGGATTGGCCGAGCATTGCCGAGCGCGCGCAGGCAAATGGCTTGCGGGTAGCCGGATTTACCGATCAGCATCACTTCCTAGCCGGCGTTCTCTCCGAGCTGGGTAGGAGCGGTTCACTCGAAGCGACCGCGGGCGATTGGGGTCCATCGCCCCTGCCTGATTCGCCCAAGATGAAGCGCGAATTGCAAACGCTGCTCCATCCGGAAATGCTTGGTCGCGCCTTTCAGGTACTCGCGCTATCAGAAAATGTCGATTTCGCGGCGCCGAAGCTGGCAGGCTTCAAATTCGCAGGTGAGCCGGACGCTGCGCTGGCACTCATCGATCCAAGCCGATAAGAGGTTGGGCGCGAGAAAGTAATTGCAGGCGTCCCGGCCTGCTTGCACGCGCGATTTATTTGCGAAGAAGAAACTTTCTTTTTTCATGGCTCAAATCTTCTCGCGAAACGCGAACGTCCATGCCCGCGTCACAATTTTCGGCGCTGTCGTTTTGATCTGCGGCGCAGGCTGGGCGACAAACGAAATCTTCTGGTCGCCATACACGACGTATGTCGGCGTGCCGCTCAATCAGCCGGTGCCGTTCAGCCACAAGCATCACGTTGCCGAGGACGGCATCGATTGCCGCTATTGCCATACGTCAGTCGAGAAGTCGCGTTTCGCCGGCATGCCCACCAGCGAGACCTGCATGCATTGTCACTCCCAAATCTTTAGCGACGTGCCGTTGCTCGCGCCTGTGCGGGAAAGCCTCGCCACGAACACGCCGCTCAAGTGGAACCGAGTGCACGATCTGCCAGACTACGTCTATTTCGATCACAGCGTCCACGTGGCGAAAGGAATCGGTTGCTCCACTTGCCACGGGCGGGTGGATCAAATGCCGATCACCTGGCGAGTGAACACACTTTACATGAAATGGTGCCTCGACTGTCACAGCGATCCGCAAAAATTCGTTAGGCCCCGGGACAAAGTTTTCGATATGGCTTGGCAACCGTCGGCAAATCAAAAGGCCGAAAGCGCCAGACTTGTCGGGCGATACCACATCGACACCAGCGGTCGCCTGACGAACTGCAGTACCTGCCACCGATGAGGGAAGTGCAAAAAAATGGTAGAACGCGACCGCCGGGCGCGCCGGATGGTTCGGCGAGCCGTCCCAACCATTCGTCTGACGAATTTCTGCCTGGCGCCAGCGAATGGCCTAACGACCTTAGCCGTCGCGAATTCGTACGCTTGAGCGCCGCTACGCTTGCGCTGGCAGGCCTCGGCGCCTGTACGAAACAGCCCATCGAAAAAATTGTGCCGTACGTAAAAGAAACCCCGGAGATCGTACCCGGAAAACCGTTGTACTTCAGCAGCGCAGCCACATTCAACGGCTACGCGCAGGGAATCATCGTAAAAAGCCGCGAAGGCCGGCCGATTAAAATCGAAGGCAATCCCGACCATTCCGCCAGCCTCGGCGCGACTACCATTTGGGCGCAGGCCGACCTTCTCGACCTTTACGATCCCGATCGCGCCCAGGCCGTCATGCACGGCGAAAACATCAGCACTTGGAGCGATTTCCTGCGCGATCTCGATGTCGTTCTGCAAGCGCAACAGGCTAGCGGCGGCGCAGGAATTCGCGTTCTTACGGAGCCATTCACATCGCCAACGCTCTCGCGTCAGCTGCAAATGCTCCTGCAAAAATTTCCGCAGGCGAAAGCGCACACGTGGAGCCCGATCGCGCCTAACGAATCGCAACGAACTTACGATTTCTCAAAAGCAAGAGTCGTCGTGGCCTTGGATTCCGATTTTCTCTACATGCATCCTGCTGCGTTGCGCCACGCTCGCGATTTTGCATCAACGCGACGCATTTCCGAAAACCGAATGATGAGCCGGCTTTACGTCGCGGAGCCGACGCCAACCGTCACCGGTTCAAATGCGGATCATCGCATCGCCGTCGCCGCGCGCGACATCCGGGCGATTGCCGAAGCAATCGCTCAAAATGGAAGCGTTGCGCCCGCGCTAGATGCGTGGGTCCGCGCCGCAACTCAAGACCTACTGGCAAATCGCGGCGCCAGCATCGTAATCGCTGGTGAGCCGCAACCGCCAGAAGTTCACGATCTGGTAGCCAAAATTAACGAACAGCTTGGCGACTTTGGATCGAGAATCATCAGCCCGCACATAGACCCAACAAACCATCTGGATTCGTTAGGCCAACTTGTCGAAGAGATGAAATCCGGCGCCGTCAATCTGCTCGTGATTCTCGCGGGGAATCCGGTTTATAACGCGCCGGTTGATATCGATTTCGAAGGTGCTTTGAGAAAAGTGAAACTGCGGGTGCACCACACACTTCACGCAAATGAAACATCTGGTCTTTGCCATTGGCTTATCCCTGCCGCACACTTCCTTGAAAGTTGGAGTGATGCATGCGCCTTCGACGGCTCGATTTCAATCGTGCAGCCGTTGATCCAACCGCTGTACGCAAATGTTTCTGTTCACGAAGTTGTCGGCGCGCTGATCGAACGACCGGTGCGCTCCGCTTACGAAATCGTCCGCGAAACGTGGCAATCGCGAAATCCGACTCTCCATTTTGAAGACGATTGGCGTCACGCGCTCAGCGACGGGGTGTTTGCGGCAGAAACACCCGAGCGGAGTTCGTCACAGGCGGGCAGTGTGGAGCAAAGCGCAAAGCGCAAATCGCAAATCGAAAATTCCGTAGAGGTTCTCTTCCGTCCTGATCCAAGCGTTCTCGATGGCCGTTATGCCAACAACGGTTGGCTCCAGGAACTGCCGCGGCCATTTACGAAGTTAACCTGGGAAAATGCTGCGCTGATTAGTCCCGCACTCGCGGCGCGTGAAAAGATCGACAACGGGGATGTGGTCGAGCTGGAATTTCGCGGACGCAAAATAAAAGCGCCGATATGGGTTCAAGCCGGTCAGGCAGAAAATTCCGTGACGCTGCATCTTGGTTACGGGCGTACCGAGGTTGGTCGGGTCGGCAGACATGCGGGATTCAACGCGTATGCACTACGCACGTCTGATGCGCTTTGGTTTGGCGATGGCATGACGATTCGGAAAATGGGAGAGAAGCATTCGTTCGCCACGACGCAGCAGCATCATGAGATGGAAGGGCGCGATTTCCTGCGCAGCGGGACGCTGGCCGAATTTCTTGCCGAGCCAAAACGAATTGC
>QHPG01000049.1 GCA_003219005.1 Verrucomicrobiota bacterium | reverse complement strand
ATCGCACAGTGCATTTATTTGATGGCCGAGTGGTTGAAGACAGGATCGCGGCCTAAGGAAGTGGTAAATGCAAACGCTTTTGCAAGATCTTCGCTTCGGCTTCCGAATGCTTCGGCGCAGTCCCGGCTTTACCGTTCTCGCATTGCTTTGCCTCACACTCGGGATCGGTTCGAATGCGGCCGTGTTCAGTTGGATCGAAGGAATTCTGATACGGCCCTATCCACTGGTGTCACACCAGGACCGGATGTTTGCGCTTGTGGGCACGACACGCGGGGTGGAAGGGCATAACGGGCTTTCCTATCCTGACTTTGTCGATTTCGAAAAAAACGCGACGCTGTTTGAATCGTTCATTGTCGATAAAATCACGGGGACGTCTTTGAGCGTTGGCGATCGGGCCGAAATCGCATCGGTGGGAATTGTTACGGCGAATTATTTCGACGCACTCGGCGTGCGGCCAATTCTAGGCCGCGGATTCAGATCCGAAGAAGGAACCGGACGCAATGCGCATCCGGTGGTCGTGATCAGTTATCGAACCTGGAGAGATCGTTACAAGTCCGACCCGGAGATTATCGGCAAGACGCAATATCTCAATGGCGTGCAGCACACGATCGTTGGCGTCGCACCGGAAAAATTTCACGGCACCTTTATCGGTTACTCGTTCAGCTTTTGGGTGCCGACGTCGATGCAGGAGACATTCGACTCGACCGGTTACAAATTGGAAAACCGTGGGGCGCGTTGGATCGAAGGCTACGCATTTCTCAAGCCTGGCGTTACGCGTCAGCAGGCGCAGGCCGAGCTGAACTCGATCGCGCAACGGTTGGAAAACGATTTTCCTGATACGAATCGCGGCCACGAAGTCCAGCTCTTCCCGTTGTGGAAAACGCCGTTCAATGGCGCTGGAAATATGTCGCCGACGCTCGCGATCACGATGGCGGTCGTGTTTTTGGTGTTGCTCATCGCGTGCGCGAACGTGAGCAATCTTTTGCTCGCGCGGTCTTTGCTCCGCCGCCACGAGATGACGATGCGACTCGCCCTTGGCGCCGGTCGACGCCGTCTGGTGAAGCAACTTTTGACCGAAGGATTGTTGCTTTCGCTGATCGCAGCTGCCGGCGGAATTGCGGTGGCGTGTTGGTGTCGCAACGCACTCGTGTTCGCATTCCCTTCACCCGCAGCAGGGATCGTAATCGACTATCCGGGTCAAATCGATTGGCGAGTGCTCGCGGTCAGCGCCGGAATTTGTATCGGGTCGACTTTGTTATTTGCGCTCGTGCCCGCGATTCACGCCAGCCACGTCGATCTTTCCAGCGCTCTGAAAACCGAAGGCGGCGGTGTCCTTAGCGGAAGCAGTCGCTCGCGATTACGTTCTGCGCTCGTGCTCGTGCAAGTATCACTCAGCTTCGTATTACTCGCCGGCACCGGGTTGCTTTTGCAAAGCTTGAACAAAATGCGAAACGCCAGTCCCGGTTTCTCGACAAATGTGATCGTTTCGGGAGTAGATTTGTTTTCGGGGGGCTACAATCTCGAGCGTGCCAAGATTTTTCACACCCAATTGTTAGATCGGGTCCGGACACTGCCCGGCGTTGAATCGGCCGCGCTTACTCGTGTGTACCCGT
This sequence comes from Verrucomicrobiota bacterium, assembly GCA_003219005.1. GTDB lineage: Bacteria > Verrucomicrobiota > Verrucomicrobiia > Chthoniobacterales > UBA10450 > Udaeobacter. The sequence continues at coordinate 3,071 of QHPG01000049.1, read as the reverse complement.
TCAGTTATACCGACTTTTCTTCCGCGCCAATTGAGGTGGACGGGTACCAACCACCGCCTAATGAACAACCGACTGTGGAGTACTACGAAGTCACGGAGGATTACTTCACAACGCTTGGAATTCCAATTGTTTTCGGTCACGAATTTATTCGCACGGACGACGAGGACGCGCCGCCGGTAGCGATTATCAACGAAACGATGGCTGCGAAATATTGGCCGGGAAAGAATCCGCTTGGTCAGCGACTTAAGGTCAAAGATCGTTGGTTGCAGATCATTGGGATCGCGAAAAATGCGAATTACCGCACAAAAATTGAGGCGCCAACGCCATTCTTTTACGTGCCACTGCGACAAAATTTTGTTGGTGTGCGGGACAGTTTGCTAATCCGCACGCGGGAGACGCCCGGTGCGATCATGAATTCGCTCGCGCGCGAGGTTCACGCGCTTGATCCGACCCTTGCGCCGGGAGTCGCTTACCGGTTGCAGGAGCAGGTCGACCGAATGAGTTATAGCCAGCGGCTAGCGGTTACGCTCGTCGCACTTTTTGGGGGGATGGCGCTGTTCCTAGCCGCTATTGGATTGTATGCGGTAATGTCCTATTCGGTTTCGCAGGGAACGAGAGAGCTTGGTTTACGAATGGCACTCGGCGCCGGCACACGCGATCTGTTGCGCCTCGTTGCTTCGCGCGGCCTGCGGCTAACGACGGCCGGAATCGTCATCGGCGCAATCGCTGCGGTATTGCTGACACGTTTGATGGGCAATTTGCTTTACCAGGTCAGTCCACGCGATCCCGTGGCGTTTGGATCGGCAGTCGTTGTGATCACGATGGTATCCTTTGCTGCGTGTTTTTTGCCTGCCTGGCGCGCGACACGCATTGATCCAGTCCGGGCCTTACATGACCAGTGATGAATTTGCTGAACGTATTCGTATCGAGTCGCTGCCTAAAAACAGGATCGACATTTTATGTTTGAAGAACTCTGGCAAGATGTCCGCTACGGCGCACGGATTTTGCTGAAGTCTCCTACTTACACCGGCATCGCTGTAGCAGCGCTCGCCCTAAGCATCGGCGCGAACACCGCGGTTTTTAGTGCGGTCAATACGCTGTTACTGCGCCCGTTGCCGTTGAAAAATTTGGACCAGCTAGTTCTCAGCCAGGCGCTGCGCGAAGGCTTTGATCCGTACGAATCATCTTTGCTCGAATTGCAAGCTTATCAGGAACGAAGTCATTCCTTCGAAAGCATCGGCGCTGCGAGGCAGCGCTCATTTAATTTGATCGGACGCGGTGAACCTGAGCGCATTCGCGGCGCCTCCATCATGGCCGATTACTTGACCACACTCGGCGTGAAACCGGTGCTCGGCCGCAGTTTCACCGCCGAGGACGACCGGCCAGGCGGCGCGGCAGTCGCCTTGATTAGTCACAGTTTGTGGCAAAAACATTTTGGCGGAAAAGCGGACATTATTGGTGAAACGCTGAACCTCGAAGCTCGTACCTACACCATCATCGGCGTCATGCCGCCAGGATTTGATGTGCCAGCGGCGGCCGCGATCTGGGTACCGATGCAAATCAACATCGCTAGCCTGCCGCTGACGCAGCGCGCTGTCCCCAGCTGCGAAGTCGTAGCCAGGCTTCGTCTGGGAATCAGCCTCAAACAGGCAGATGCAGAAGCAAGATCCATCGCGCGCCAATTAGAGCAGGAATTCCCGCAGTTCCGCCGCGGCTGGACAGTTAAATTGCTTTGGCTGCGGCAGGCGTTGCTTGGTGATTATGCGGGACGAGTAAACAAAGCGCTTGTCGCGCTAACGGGCGGAGTCGCCTTCCTCTTGCTAATCTGCTGCGCGAACGTCGCGAACCTTCAGCTCGCGCGTGGCATTGCGCGTACGCGCGAGCTGGCATTGCGGCGCGCTCTTGGCGCGAGTCGATCGCGTTTGGTGCGACAACTTCTCACCGAGAGCATGTTGCTCGCATTGCTCGGCGGCGCGGGCGGTTTGTTGCTTGCCCATTGGATCCTTCCGCTGCTTGCAGTGATCAATCCAGTGCAGGGTGTTTCGCTCGCCGGATTCTTTCACGAATTCACGATCGACAATCGCGTTTTGATTTTCGCGTTCTGCGTCACACTCGCCACTGGAGTGATCTTCGGATTGGTCCCGGCCTTGAAAGGCACCGGTGAACGTGAAGTGATGCCGTCGCTCAGACAAGGCGACCAACGCAGCGCGAGCGCGCCCGGCCACGGTTGGCTGAATGTCTTGATCGTCGCAGAAATTGCGGTGGCGATGACGTTGTTAGTCGGCGGCGGATTGATCGTTCGCAGTTTCAATCGCTTGCAGCGTGTCGATCTCGGATTCAGACCGGATCATCTGCTCACGTTGAAAATGGTTTTGCCGGAATCGAAATATTCCGAGCATCGGCAGCGGGTTGCATTTGTTAATCAGGTTCTTGAGCGGCTAAAAAATCTGCCTGGCGTGGTGTCCGCTGGCACCACAACAAACATTCCACTCGAGCGCGAGATTGCTTACGACGCCAGGTTCAGTGTCGAAGGCCGGTCGCCGCGTAACCCAAACGATGTTCCAATTACATCACACCGTCTGGTCAGCCCGGATTATTTGAAAACGCTCGGTGTGACTCTGCTAAAGGGTAGATTGATCGAGGAGACTGATCGCGCAGGCCAGCCGCCGGTCGTGGTGATCAGCGAACAATTAGCGCGTGAGGCGTGGCCGGGAGAAGATCCGCTCGGCAAACGAATTAAGCGAGTCCGGCCTGGTCAGGATTTTCCATGGATGACGGTAATTGGCGTTATCAGGGACGTGAAAGAAGATTTGTTCAATTATCGGGTCAACCGTCCGGTGTGGTACGTGCCCTACGCGCAGCTCGAAAACAATTTTCCCGTTAACCTTGTTGTGCGAACGAGTGATGATCCTGCGAGTGTAACAACCGCGATACGCGAAGCGACTCGTGCTGTCGATCCCGATCAGCCGATTTCGGATGTGATGACAATGAACCAAAATCTCGCCCGCGTTCTGGTGACCGAACGGTTCAGTGCAATTTTGATGAGCGTGCTGGCTGCGGCTGGTCTGCTG
>QHPG01000048.1 GCA_003219005.1 Verrucomicrobiota bacterium | reverse complement strand
CAGCTCCGGCCTATTCCTGAAAACAAGGCTCTCTCGGAAACGACCGACGCCGAATCACTCCACATCCGCGGCAACCCCAATGCTCCGGTGACGATGGAAGAGTTTGGCGATTTTCAGTGCCCGCCCTGTGCCAGCTTCGCTACTTTTGGTGAAGGGCTGCTGAAAGAATATGATTCACGCTTGCGCATTGTGTTTCGTAATTTTCCGCTCCCGGCCCACGAGCACGCTCGCGAGGCCGCGCTGGCCGCAGAAGCCGCCGGACTGCAAGGGCGCTTCTGGGAGATGCACGACGTCCTGTATCGGGAGCAAGTGTTCTGGAGCTATGCTCCGAACACGCGGCAATTGTTCGAATCCTACGCGGGAACGATGGGGCTTAATCTTGATCAGTTCAGAAAGGACATGGACGGCGAAAAAGTCAGGGAACGAGTCGATTCCGATCATGCGCGCGGCGATTCGCTTGGAATAAAGCTCACTCCAACTCTGTTCATCAATAATCAGCCAGTCGAGCCAAAGGATAAAAACCCGGAGGGCGTCCGTTCTGCGATCAATGCGGCGCTGGAAGCGAAATCGAAAAGTGGCACTTGAATTTTACGAATGCCGCGAATCGCCACCTCGGCAACGCAACTTATGTGACTATGCGCCTTTTATGAAACGCCATCTGCCTTTTGTCACGGCTGGTGTGGTCGCATTGACCGCGCTAGCTGGCCCGCTGCTTTGCCAAACAATGCGGCCAAGTCGCGTGACGATTCCTGGAGACCAAGCGGCGTCTGCGAAACGCCCAGCGGAATCCGTTCACATTCGTGGCAACTCAAACGCTACGGTTACATTGGAAGAATTCGGCGATTTCGAGTGCCCGTCCTGTAAGAATCTCGCCACATTTCTCGATCAGATGGTAAAAGAGTATCATCCGCGTGTGCGATTGATCTTTCGCAATTTTCCGCTGCCGATGCATCAACACGCACGCGACGCCGCTCTGGCCGCTGAAGCAGCCGGTCTGCAAGGCCGCTACTGGGAGATGCACGACATGTTGTACCGCGAGCAACCCGTTTGGAGTAGCTCTAATGATGTGCGGACACTGTTTATTTCGTATGCGGAAACGCTCGGACTCGATCTCCATCAGTTTAAAAGCGACATGGAAAGCGACAAGGTCAGAGGGCACATTGAGTTCGATCAAGCGCGCGCCAAGTCGCTGGGAGTCGAAACCGCGCCATCGCTCTTCGTGGGTAAACGCGAAATGGATGCGAATGACCGGAACCCCGAGGGAGTGCGCAGGCTGGTCGATGAAGCGGTGAAAGCAAAGAGTTCTGCTTCGGAGAAGAAATGACTGTATCGCGATTTCGCACGATCCTTTACCTCGTCGCCGCGATTGTTGCACTGGCCGGCCTGGCGGATGCAACTTATCTGAGCGTGCAGGCATTTACTGGTGAGACACTCAGTTGCGGAGGATCGCCAGATTGTTTCCGAGTATTGGGCAGTTCGTATTCGAAGGTGGGTGGCATTCCGGTGGCCCTGGTTGGCGCGCTTGCCTACTTCAGCGTATTTTCTCTCGCAACGTTCGCTGCGTTCGGCTACGCGCGCGCGCGGATACTTCTGATTCCGATTATCGTTGCGATGTTTCTGGCCACGCTTTGGTTTTTGTATGTGCAAGCTTTCGTGCTGCACGCGTACTGTCGCTACTGCTTGTTCTCGGCGGCACTCACATTTCTCCTGGCCGGACTGGTGATTGCTGTGCCCTCGTCGCAGGAGAGGTAGGGTTGGCGACTTAAAAGAGGTCGCACTTTCCGCAATGCGGATTCTGGTTATCGAAGACGAAAAGAAAACAGCGGCTTTCCTGGCCAAGGGACTGCGCGAAGCCGGTTTTGCAGTCGATCTTGCGCGCGATGGCGAGACCGGCTTGGAGCAAGCGCGCGCGACCAAATTTGATCTTCTCATCGTCGATATCATGCTTCCACATAAGGACGGCTGGGAAGTGGTCGCGGAACTCCGGCGCGATGGGGTTCGCACGCCGATTCTCTTTCTTACCGCCCGTGACAGTGTGCGCGACCGTGTGAAAGGACTAGAGCTGGGCGCAGACGATTATCTGGTCAAGCCGTTCGCGTTTTCTGAATTGCTTGCCCGGGTGCGTTCGGTATTGCGTCGCGCTCCTCAGCGACAAGCAGAACATTTGCGCATCGATGATTTAGCGATCGACATGCGACGACACAAAGCAACCCGTTCTCGAACTCCGCTCAATCTCACGCCAAAGGAATTTCTCCTGCTCGCTCATCTGGTTCGTTCGGCCGGCGAAGTGGTATCGCGCGCTGAGATTGCAGAACAGGTGTGGGACATCGGATTCAAGACTGACACAAACGTGGTTGACGTCGTTGTGCGCCGCTTGCGCGCGAAGGTGGACGATCCGTTCAAGACCAAACTGATCCACACCATTCGCGGCGTCGGTTATGTCCTCAAAGCAGGGTGAATGTCGAATGATGTAAAGCGATCTGGTAATGTCATTCTGAGCGGAGCGAAGAATCTCTGACCTTTCTGGGCCGGATTCTCGCGAGAAATAGCCAGAGATGTTTCGCTTCGCTCAACATGACAGACCATTCACATAACCCGCGTTCCATCGCCTCCCGGCTTATTCTGCTTTTTACGCTGGCAACAGTGCTCTTGCTCGTCTGCGGGCTGGGCGTGTTTTACTCGCTCGTTGTTCGACACGCATTCGCCGAAGACAACGCTGTGCTGGCAGACAAAATCGCCGCTTTGCGCGCGGACTTCCACGAGACCGGCTCGAACGTGTTCGCCGAAGAATTAAACGCTCGCCGCGGAGGCGAGCATCCTGCGTATTGGATCAGAATACTCGATTCCCAAGGCCGCACCTACGCAGAAACGCCGGGAATGGATCGATTGCTTCCGTCAGAGATTTTTCCATCGGCGCTCGCCTTCGCTGAGGCTTCGGCAGGCAGTCAAAAACCAGCGTCAGCTGTGACCGGCCGAAAAGATTATCGTAGAGGGGCGAAACTGTTTTCGCTGATCGCACTGAACGAAGAATCTGGCGGTCAGGCTTACACCCTTCAGATAGCGCAGGACCGGTCGAGCGATGAGCGAGTTGAAAGAAACTTCGCTGTCTTGTTCATCATAGTCCTCTCGGGCAGCGTTCTGGCCTCGGCTTTGATTGCCGTCATCGTCACCAAACGAGGCTTGCGGCCGCTCGAAGAAATGACGCAATCGCTCGGGCGTATTGGACCGACTCATTTGAAGGAGCGGGTGATTCCGGCTGACTGGCCGCGCGAACTTCAACCGCTCGCCATCGCTTTCGACGACATGCTCGAGCGGCTCGACGATTCGTTTACGCGGCTCTCGCAATTTTCTGCCGATCTCGCGCACGAGCTGCGAACGCCCATTGCCAATATGCTGGGCGAAGCGCAGGTGGCTCTCACGCGTGAACGCACGGCGGCTGAGTACCGTGAGACCATTGAATCAACCATAGGCGAATGTGAACGGCTCTCCAGAATCGTGGATAATTTGCTTTTTGTTGCGCGAGTGGATGCAGCGCGCGAACCGATTGCGCGGAAGCGATTCGATGCGCGCGGGGCCGTGCAGAAAATTGCGGCGTTCTATCAAGCGATAGCCGACGAGCGTCATGTTTCGATTAGTTGCACCGGTGACGGATACATTTATGCCGACCCAAACCTGTTTGAACGAGCGTTGGGAAATTTGCTTGATAACGCCCTGCGCTTCACGCCGAAGAATGGTTCGATTCAAATCGCGCTGTCCGAACACGACGGCGATTTCGAAGTCGCCGTCAACGATAACGGCTGCGGAATCGCTCCAGAACATTTGCCGCGTGTATTTGATCGATTTTACCGTGCCGAGCCATCGCGCGGCTCCGATGGCGCAGGTCTGGGTCTGGCGCTTGTGAAGTCGATTGTCGATCTTCACGGCGGATCGGCCAGCATTCAAAGCGAGATGGGTCGCGGCACAACCGTTAGGCTCACGTTCCCGGCTGTGTCGCAACGGGATCATGGATTTGTCGATGGGCCGGCGAAGCTATGAATAACGCAGCGGTCAAGGCGTTCGTCGCACTGATTCCAGTGTGCGCGCTGTTTACCGGCGCAACGATCATTTTTGTACGAAGGAAGAGCATCTCCTCGTGTTTGCAGCTCGTTGGCGCAGCGGGATTGGTCGCCGTGATTCTCACTCACGTGTTTGAAGGACTTCGTGTTTTTCCGCGCATGGGTTGGGGATCTCAGCACAGCGTTGGCCATTATCTCGATTTGCTATCCGCAACCCTGGCTGTCACGCTGTTTTCTCTCGGATACCTGATTCACGCGGTGAATGCGCGCGAGAGAGACAGGCAACTGCACCAGAGCCAGCGGGCGGATCGCAAAACTTGGTAGTGTCCTAATTTGATTTCTTAAACGCCACAACAAGAAGTGCGGTGATAACCAGTACAACTACAATCTGGCTGAGTAATCGGCTGAAATCTATCGGGTGGCTGCGACACAGAGGAACGGAAAAAAAATTTCGCGTATGAAGTCCGAACACGAGATGATCTGATCTTCCTATGGCGATTCCTACAGCCCCAGCCTGCATCGACTTTTGTCATCGCGCAGATTACTGGAACACTGTACTAGACTCTGAGCGCACGATAATTCTGTTTCGCGGTCACTGCTCAGTGTGACGCGCGGGCGCATCCCGGAGACCGGCGCCGTTTCATAAGCGGGAGGCGCTAATTTATTCCCCGATCTCGCGCAGACAACGACCGAGGAAGAAGTTGTCGTCACCGCCGAGGAAGTGCCCAGTGCCTACGGTGCGCCTCCCGGACTTTCGCGCAGCCGTTTCTCCAACGCAGTGAACGCGTATGTTCTGCCGCCATGGTCATTTTTCTTCGCTGAGCTCTACGAGGGGCAGGGATTCCGGCATGGACCGCCCGATCATCTTTTCACTCAGGAGATCGAAATGGGTTTGCCCTATCGCTTCAACGTCGCGGCCGAAGGGCAGTTCGAGCGATTTGATGGTGGCGGGGGCGCGCAAACAGTAAGTCTCGAAGCACGCTGGGCGCTTGCTGATTGGAACAAAATTCCGCTTAACCCGACAATCTTCGCCGAATACAAATTCGGCGTCGGCACTATCCGACACGAAGAAGTTCCGCCTCCTCCCGGAGGAGAAGAAGAGGAAGAGAGCGGACCGCCCAAGGTTCCCGACGCGTACGAGGTCCGATTGCTCCTCGCACAGGATTTCGGCGAGCGCATCGAATGGGCCATGAACTGGTTCTTCGAAAAAGAGAATACCGGTGACCGCGGACGTGAATGGGGCTTCTCTCAGGCTGCAGTGACGCCTGTTCTGCTGCCTAACGAACGCCTGAAGGTCGGCATAGAAATGCAATACAGAAATGTCACAACGAAGGACACGCGCGGCGATGCGGTGAACAGCTTCGTCATCGGCCCGACCGTTGCGTGGAAACCAACGAGTAGTACGCGCCTTGATATTTCACCGCTGTTTGGTTGTACCCACGACTCACCGGTGGCCGATGTTTTTGTGGCCTTTTCGTGGTTGTTCGGCAGCGAACGCGCCGAAGCCGAAGCGCCCGTGTCCACGCGCTTCCGTTACTATTCCGACGTTTCCTTCGCCGATCCCAAGTCAGCAAAAGAAATGAAACAGGTCGCGCCTCCGGCCTGTCCTGAATGGTACGGCGATCGTGAATGGAATGTGAATCTCTGGGGCACGTATGCTTTCACCAATACCGAGTACGCC
>QHPG01000047.1 GCA_003219005.1 Verrucomicrobiota bacterium | reverse complement strand
AAGCTGTCGGGCTTTTCAGAGTAGTTATGCCATTGACTTCATTCGAGAAGGCAGAATCTCCAGCGGAATTGGTAGCACACACTTTGTAGTAGTATTGAGTCCCATCTAAAAGAGCTGGATCGTTATCCGTAAAAGTTGTTACATTTGCTCCTGGCGTTGCAATTTGCGTATATATGCCTGTAGCACCTTGCTTCCGTTGAACCTTGAAGCCTGTTTCATTGTTAGCGTTATCCGTCCAGGCGAGACTGACTGTGGCGGATGTGATGGATGTGATCCTAAGTCCTGATGGTGCGACGGGAATATTCCAAAGAGTGGTGGCGTTTTTCTCACTGCTATATGCGGAGATCGCAAGCGCATTATAAGCTCGCACTCTATAGTAATATTTGGTTCCTTCACTGAGACCTGTAGCGCTGTAGGAAGTTGCGTTCGGGCCAGTGACCGCAATTTCGATAAAGTGTAGATCGTCAACAGGGCTTTGCTCGATTCGATAACCGCTTTCAGCCAAGGAGTTATCAGTCCAGGCAAGATTTATTTGAGATGATGACACCGCTGTTGCGGTAAGAGATGTCGGGCTGTTTAAAGTCGTAATGGCCGATCGTTCGTTGGAATAGGTTGAAAACCCTCCGGTATTGAAAGCTTTTAGCCGATAAAAGTATTGGGTCCCATCTAGCAAACCAGTATCCGTGAACGCAGTAATATTAGCTCCCACGTTGGTTAAAAAAGCATAATTGGCGTTGGACCCCATACTGCGTTCGATTCGTTGCCCGACTTCATTGATTGCATTATCAGTCCAGCCGAGGTCAATGGTCGATGAAGAGGTTCCTATCGCTGTCAAACCGCTTGGAGGAATTGGTATGGGTGGGGTTGTTGTCAAAGGAGCTCTCCACGTTGTAAGCACTGGGGCTAAGACAGGATTATCGCAGTCGCCGCTATAGACTTCGATGAAGTGTGCGCCAAAGTTGAACCCTCTTTCCAATCCCAAATCTAACATGAATCGTCCGGTATCTGGATCAGTCGACACATTTTGTGGTCCGTAGAAACAAAACCCCACGGTCGAAGTCGGAGATAATAATGGTATGAACTCTGCTCCGTTTGACCCGGCGCTTGGACCGTTAGGATATTGAAGGCCGCACGACATTACGCCGAAGTGATTGCCGGGATACTGAGCCGCCCCGTAATTAACCACCGCCTCTAAGGAAGCATCTCCGTCGGGCGTCGGAATTGGGTCGGCCATGGCCAGGATGAATGGCGTATTGGGGAAGTAAGTTCCGTATTGATCGATAATCCATCTGACGCCCGCTTCCCAGTTCGGTAATCCACCGAGCGTATTAATGAAGTAGTCCATATCGTATGGTGCAAAACAGAAATACGCTTCCCGTCTCCGACCCGGGCCACCCATTGTAACATAGGCAAGATTCGCAGCGTTGCCGTAGCGCGCGGCAAGTGCTTGAACAAACGCGCCCCATTTCTGCTGAAATACCGGGTCCCACGGCAGCGGCATCGGCTCGATGTGTGCGGTGGTGATTGCAACTCCGGTAGCTGATTCCGTCGCGGGTGCAGAAATCGTAACATTGCTGCTCGAATTAACCGTGAGGATAGTCGCTTGGGCCGGTATGCTGCCTCCCGATATCGGTAACCCAACGCTATCAGGAAAAACCCAGCCGGCGGTATCCCCGGCACTTATCACCGTAGTTGATCCGGCGGTAGTCACTCCATCTGTGATCGCCGAATAACCATATTGCTCGGTTACATTGAAAACAGGCGCACCAGCATCATAAACCCACTGCGGAGTCTCCACCCCGGCCTGTACACTAATGGAAACTTTCTTTCCAACAGCAGCTGCCAAGGCCACGCCTTGATCGAGATAATCCCAGTAAAAGTCATTTGCGTTTGCATGTTCGTGTGGCTCGACTCTGTTCCAATGCGTTCGCAGGGCAATGCCTTGCACGTATGGGTTTGTCACTGCGGGATCCCTGTCCCACCTATGTGGCGGGGCTCCGAGGGCGTCGGCATCCTCTAGATAGAAAATCCCGATCATTGGCGCCGGCTGCGACTGCGCATCGGCATGGTTGGAAGAGTAAAGCAGAATCGCGGCGACGATAGCCGGGAGAGAGCCGACAAGTAGTCGCAAATACGTGATCCCAATTGCGCTGTTAATTCCCTGGTCCCGGGAGAACGCTTTTTTTGGGAACGCAAGCAGTCCGGCACCGCAAAGCAGCATGCCGAGCGAAGCCGGCATTCTGAAAGGTCGTCTTCGAGACTGTTTTCGACGTGCGGTTAAACCGCCTGGATTAAAGAAGGTTAATGCTGAAGCGGATTTCTTTTTCATCTGGGGGTACCTCGGTTTTGCCTTGCGTCGTCGCTCGGCACATTTTGTCAAAGACAGGGCATTTGCTGTCTAAGGACGAGTTGAGTGTCTGAAGGTAAAAATGAAACCTGTCAAGCTTTTTCTAGGGGATTTTTACCTAGGGATTCTACGACTCTTACGGAGTTTCTTAAGGATTTCGCGCAGAGGCGGAACCGATATGCACTTGGGAACGCTAATTGACGCAAATCAAAAGAATGGCGTTTTCCCAAGGCGCCTGAATCTCGGCGGTTGCGAAATCGCCGCTCTCGATTTAGATAGTTGGCAAGTTTTCGCGCCGTTATGAAATCGCTATCAGCCACTTTTCCTGCATCTAACGAAGAGCCAAATATCCGGGCTGTCGTTGAGAACGCCTCTCGGCGTCCTGAACTGGTTTCGGTCATTGTGCCGGTTTTCAACGAGGCGGACAACCTGAAGGAGCTCTTGCCGGCTCTCTTTCGCAGCTTGGAAGGTCTCGGCCTTTCCCACGAGGTCATTGTGGTGGACGACGGCAGCATCGATCAAACGGGCGAGATTGTCCGGCAACTGGCGCGGCCGCAGCTGCGCCTCGTCCAGTTGCGCCGTAATGCCGGTCAGACGGCGGCTCTCATGGCCGGGATTCGGTTTTCCAAGGGAGATATCCTCGTCTCCATGGATGGCGATTTACAGAATGATCCGGCCGACATTCCGCAGCTCTTGGCCAAACTGGATCAAGGCTACGATCTCGTCTCGGGCTGGCGGCAAAACCGGCAGGACGCGCCGCTCCGGCGCAATTTGCCGAGCTGGGTGGCCAACCGGCTCATCTCGGCGGTTTCGGGGGTTCATTTGCACGATTATGGATGCACCCTAAAAGCCTATCGGCGGCAGGCCCTGCAAGGCGTTCAACTTTACGGCGAGATGCATCGTTTCATTCCGATTTACGCGTATTGGAACGGGGCGCGCGTGACCGAGATTCCAGTGACGCATCATGCGCGGCGGCACGGCGTTTCCCACTACAATTTAATACGAATTCCGAAGGTCTTGTTGGATTTGTTCGTCGTGGTTTTCCTGCATCGCTTTGGGCGACGGCCGATGCACGTTTTTGGCGCGGTCGGTTTAATCAACATTGGCATTGGCGTGATCGCCGGCGGCGCGGCTCTGTATTACAAATTGTTTAGGCACGAATCCTTCATCAGAACACCGCTCCCGCTGCTCTTTGTCATGGGTTTTATCACCGGGGCAATGTGTTTTCTCATGGGGCTGCTCGCTGAATTGCTCGTGCGTACTTATCATGAATCGCAGAACAAGGCGACTTACACGATTTCATATGCCGAGGCGGAGCAAGCCGGCAACGGTCTTTCGAGCGCATCGGAACGGGCCGCAGCGCAAGCATTTCCTCGTTCGTGAGGACACGCCGGGCGCGCTGATCTTATGTGTGGCATCTGCGGTTTCGTCGGTGCCGGTTCAGGCGAGACCCTGGAGCGCATGTCTCTCTTGCTCAGGCATCGTGGCCCGGACGATTCGGGGACTTGGATGTCCGCGGTTCCGCCGGTGCATCTGGCCAGCCGGCGCCTGGCTGTGGTCGATTTGCCGGGCGGGCATCAACCGATACTGACGGACGACGCACAATTCGTCATCGTTTTTAACGGAGAGATTTACAATCACCGCGAGCTGCGCGCTGAACTGCAAGAGCGGGGTCACAAGTTTCAGAGCGATCATTCCGATACTGAGGTTGTCCTGCTCGGTTACCGGGAATGGGGATCAAGATTGCCCGAGCGTCTCAACGGCATGTGGGCTTATGCGATTTACGATCGCGCGCGTGGCCAGCTTTTTTGCAGCCGGGATCG
>QHPG01000046.1 GCA_003219005.1 Verrucomicrobiota bacterium | reverse complement strand
GCGTTCGTTCATGTCAACCGGCTCGGAATCGAAATTCAACCATCGCTGTTGCGTGCCGCGGCACTAGCTTTCGCCCCAATACCATTATGCATTTATGGCGCGATTCTGTTGCGAAAGCAGCAGCGCGTCGCGGTCAGTTGAATCACACGGTGCGGCAAGTGGTGATCCTAACCATCGAGCATCGTTGGTCGGTTGGGTGCGGTTCTGGCGGTGTTCCATACCGAAAATGCGCTGATGATTTTTGGATTGAGCAGTAACATTTTTTGCAAACTTCTTCTCGGATTTCCCGTAGAAGAATGTGAGGGCTGACCTCACAGGTCGGGGTTAACTGGGTTCGCCTCGGTAGTTAGTCAGGCCCGAAGACATGCAAAGGATCATCGCGCTCCTATTCTGCTTAGCACTGGTTGTTATGGTAAACGCGCAGGGTTGGTCCGGGCTGCTTTGGGTGTCGGTTGGTTTCGTTGTCGGGCTATTCGTGACTGCGCGGATTGCGTTCCCGATACTGCTAGGTTTGCCTCGTGCGATTCGCCTAGTGGCGAATGGAGAGATGCTTGCGGCGGTATATCGGCGTCTGCTGTTCACTCCCTTTCTTTGGATTGTCCCGTTGGCTGTGATCGTGTTTCTCGTTGGATTCTTCTGGCCGTCAGCGGCAGCGTGGTTCGAGACAAATGGCGCGTTGAGTACTGGCCTGTGGCTTGGCGTTGTGGGTATCCTGCTGTCAGCGCTCTCGCCGAAGTCCCGTGCAGATTTCCACGCAGACTTTGACCAATCTTACAGGCAGTTTTACGTCCATCGCAACGCGCGTCGCCAAAGGCCTAACCGACACCGAAGCTCAACTGTCCCTCATAGAAGGGGTGTCAAGCGGACGCGATGAGTCCAGCGAAACTAACTCTTGGCCAGGCCGTTGCTTCCGCTGAACTCCAGCGCTCGGCAGGAACTGTGAGCGATCCCTAATTATCTGGTAGCGGAGTGCCGAAAATCTGAGAAGGGTAATCGCCAATTATGAAAACAATCACGCTTAAGCCATTCGCTCTTTGTTTCGTCATCGTCGGGCTCGGCCAAATCGCTTTCGCACAAAGCGATTTGAAGCTGCCTGATGTCAGCCAGGCTGCCGAGGTCAAACAGCGCATTGCGTTGACGGATATCACGGTCAATTACCATCGCCCATTGGTGAACGGGCGAAAAATTTGGGGTGGCCTCGTTCCTTACGGCAAGGTCTGGCGCGCGGGCGCGAACGAAAACACGACGATTGAATTCAGCGATGATGTTTCGGTGGAGGGCAAGCCGCTCGCCAAAGGGCTTTATGGTTTGCATCTGATTCCGAATCAGGATTCCTGCACGGTTATTTTTTCGAAAACAAACACCGCATGGGGAAGCTACAGCTACGACCAGAAAGACGATGCTTTGCGTGTGGATGTGAAGCCGAAACCGCTTGCTGAGAACGACGAGGCGCTTGAATTCGAGTTTGAAAATCTGAAACCAACTTCGACGGCGGTGACGCTGAAGTGGGAAAAACTGGGTATCCCTTTCGCTGTTTCCGTGAACGATGCGGACCAGACGTTACAGAATATTCGAGCCCAAATGAAAGGCGCAGGACAGTTTGCCTGGCAAGCTCCGGACCAGGCGGCGCAGTTTTGTTTAACCAGAAAAATTAATCTGGACGAAGCACTGCGTTGGGCCGACGCCTCAATTCAGAACGAGGAAAGGTTCGAAAATCTCAGTACTAAAGCGGATATCCTCAAGGCGCTGAATCGACAGGATGAGGCGAAAACCACGTGGAACAAGGCGCTCGAGAAGGCCAAAGCGCCTGACCTTTATACGTATGGCCGACAGCTGCAGAATCAGAAAAAGGGTGCTGAAGCGATGGAGATCTTTAAAGAGGTCGCCAAACGATTTCCGAATGGAGTGTTCGGATATCTGGCTCAGGCCCGGCTCAAATCCACAGCTGGTGATTTCACCGGTGCGCTGAGCGATGCGAAACAGGCGCAAAGTGCCGCTCCCAGTGAGGGGCAAAAACAAGCTATCCAGGGACTGATCGATCGGCTCCAGGCGAAGCAGGACATCAATAAGTAACGCGGGCTACCTCGGACTTGGGACGATAGCCTCGATGGGACGCTCACCGGAAAGTGCGCTGCGGCGCGTAGCGCGCGATAGCATCTCGCGGCCGGCGGTCATAGACCGCCGCTACAGAAAGCGCTGTTGGCGAGCAGCCGTCGTAGTCGCGATCCTCGCCGTCGCGGGCACGGCCAGATCGACCGATGCGCCGCCCTTGTTGCCTCCAGAACAAATGAATGCGAGCGAGATTCAGCTCGCATTACAGAAGCTCAACGTGCTTGGCCGCGTTCTTTACATCGCGGCGCACCCGGACGACGAAAACACAAATCTGATGGCGTTCTGGTCGAATGGTTCGCTTTACGACGCCGCTTATCTTTCGGTTACGCGCGGCGACGGAGGTCAGAATATACTGGGACCAGAACTGGGCGAGCGCCTCGGCGTCATTCGAACAGAGGAATTGCTCGATGCGCGACGCATCGATCACGCCCGGCAATTCTTCACGCGAGCGCTCGATTTCGGGTTTTCGAAGACGGCTGACGAAACGTTGCACATCTGGGATCACGACAAGATTCTCGCTGATGTCGTGTGGGTCGTCCGAAATTTCCGGCCGGATGTGATAGTGACGCGCTTCAGTCCAGAGGATGACAAGACGCATGGCCATCACACGGCCTCAGCGATTCTGGCGGGAGAAGCATTCTCGGCAGCGGCTGATCCAAATCGTTTTCCAGAGCAACTGGCGTTCGTGAAGCTGTGGCAAGCGACACGACTGGTTTGGAACACATCTCCGTTTTTCTTTACGAACCGCAATCTTCCATTCGATCCGACCGGCCTGATGGTTTTAGAAGCCGGCGGTTACAACCCGCTTCTCGGCAAAGCGTACACCGAAATCGCAGCGGCCAGCATAAGCATGCACAAGAGCCAGGGCGTGGGTGGTCTGCCGCGGCGGGGCGCACGGAAAGAATATTTTAAACCTTTGAAAGGTCAGCCGATAACGAGCTCACTTTTCGAAGGCGTCGACACGAGCTGGTCGCGCGTTCCGAATTCCGAGTCCGTTGCTACTGAAATTCGTGAGATCACTTCGAAATTCAATCCCGCTGATCCGGTCGCGTCGGTGCCTGACTTATTGAAGTTACGGCAAGCCATGAATGGAATTCAGGATGAGTCCTGGATCGCGGAGAAAAAAGCAGACTTGGATAAGATCATCGCGGCGTGTCTTGGCTTGCATGTCGAATCGTCGACAGCGACTGAAACGTTCACACCCGGCCAAGCCGCAGCGATAAAGCTCGAGGCAATCAATCGCTCGAGCGTTCCAGTTACACTGCGGGAAGTACGATTCCCTAACACTGGCGATTCAAGCAAAATCGATGCGGCGCTTCCATCGAGCGAACTCGTTACAAAAGATCTGTCGTGCAGGATTCCAGACGATGCTCTGTATTCGCAGCCGTACTGGCTTCGCAAACCCGCGTCGCTCGGGACATTCGCTGTCGACGATCAAAAGCTTATCGGTCTGCCCGAGAACCCCCCTGCTCTTCCGGTCGAGATAGTTCTGCAAGTAAACGGGCAGGAACTGCGATACATCGTGAACACGAAGTATCGCACAGCTGATGCGGTTGCGGGCGAACCACCACGGCCATTGGTAATTGCACCGCCTGTGTTCGCGAACGTCGTGAACAGCGTATTCGTATTTCCGACGAACCAGCCGAAACCTGTTTCAGTACACGTGACCGCGGCCACGGGCCCTGCAAAAGGAGAACTTAAACTCGCTGTGCCGAAGGGATGGGAAGTCTCTCCGGCGTCTATCCCGATAGATTTGAAGTCAGCCGATGCTGAGACAACAGGCACATTCACCGTCAAACCACCGGATCAAAATAGCGAAGGCACGTTGCGAGCCATCGTTTCGATCGACGGTCGCGATTATTCATTCGAGCGTGTGCGCATTTCTTATCCGCACATCGGCGTCCAGACGCTGATGCCGCCGGCGGAAGCAAAGCTTGTTCGCGTCGATATTCGCAAGAAAGGCGATCGCATCGGTTATATTCCCGGCGCCGGCGATGATGTTCCGGAAAGCCTGCGACAGATCGGTTACTCCGTGAAGATTTTGAGCGAACCGGAAATCACAGTGAAGAACCTCGCGCAGTTTTCCGCCGTCGTGTTGGGTATCCGCGCCTACAATACGCAGGACCGAATTTCCAACTGGTTGCCGGAGCTATTCGATTACGTAAAACAGGGCGGAGTTGTGATCGCTCAGTACAATACCCTGGCGGAGCTCAAGACTAACCAGCTGGGGCCGTATCCATTGGAAATTTCACGCGACCGCGTCACTGACGAAAATGCGGAGGTGCGTATTCTGGCGCCGAATCATCCGCTCATGACCACGCCAAACAAAATCACGTCGAAAGATTTCGGGGGATGGGTGCAGGAACGCGGGCTTTATTTTCCTAACAAGTGGGATCCCGCCTGGACACCGATCTTGTCGTGCAACGATCCAAAGGAAAACCCCCTCGATGGCGGTCTGCTGGTTGCGAAGTTCGGCAAAGGTTTTTTTATCTACACGAGTTATTCATGGTTCCGGCAGTTGCC
>QHPG01000120.1 GCA_003219005.1 Verrucomicrobiota bacterium | reverse complement strand
TTCCAGTTGCCGATCTGCTGGAAAGGCGATATCAGAAATTTCGCCGGTTGGGTGTCTTCGCAGGAGAAAAAAGCGTCGGCGCCTCGGCTCACGCTTGATGTGATGTTTGGGACTTCGGGAAAATCAGCGGGTGTTTGCTGGCTCAGTGTAGTCGCTGCCGTCACGCTGACGGGCACGAGTGTTACTGCGGGGGACTTTCGTTTCGATCGCGACACGCTCGCGTTCGCTAATCAAACCGTGTTTGAATATCACGAAGGACACCCGTCTTTACGGAGAGGGTCGGCGGTAAGGCGAGACGCATATAAGCGTCACTGTTTCGTGTTATGTCGAACGGCCATGCAATTTAAAAAGTTCGCGCGCTTCGATCCGCGCGGCGCTCCCCTGGATGATGCCTCATTGGCTGCCCGCATTCGCTCTGTGACACACCGACAGCCGTGGACAGAGCCGCTGCCACAAGATCAACGAATTGTGTTTCCGGGATACAAAGATCTGCGGGAAATGAGCAAAGCGCGCCGCGAACTTGTGCAGTTAAATATCGGCCATGGCTGGCCCAGCTATTTCCGAATCAGCAATGCCCGCATGATTTTTCAGGAGGGCGCCGGGTATCAGGAGGAGACTCACGCTCGTTTGAATGCAGCTTTGGCGCGTGGGCAGATGTTTGTTGGCTTTCTTACTACTTACCCCCGCTTCAGCATCAATCACTCGGTCTTGGTTTATAAGCGAAAGTCTTTTTCTCCAAATCCTGGAATCGAAACATATTCTGTTTACGATCCTAATCATCCAGAGTCGCCGCGCGAGCTTACCTGGTCCCCGCACACCCGCAGTTTCTCCTATCAAAAAGATTGGGATTTTGTCGGCGGCTATGTGCGCATTTATCAAGTTTACGGCAAATGGCTACAGTAAGAGCGATTCTCTTAGAGGAAGCGTCGATGCCAAATCAACCCTCACCGCCCAAACCGTCTCAGCCGACACCTATGCCGCCTCCTGAACCGTTGCCGCCTAACCCTCCGCCGGTTCCTCCGGTTGGGAGGTGACAGCTTATTTTTCAGGCGGAAACAAAAATCGTAGCGCCGGTTCTACGCGCGCTGCCCACGCGGCTTCGCTGTGGTTGGCGTCTTTGACTTCGAGGTAACTAAGATCGACATCGAGCTGCCAGCCTTTGTCGATTAAGTAATCGCGTAAGTAGCGCGTCAGTTCCCAACCGGGCTCGTCCGTGCCCGTGTCGAGCCAGATTTTCAGCAGCGGCTTTTCACCGAGAATGCCCACCAACCGGAAGATTGCGAAATCGTCCCACCAAATCGATGGCGACATCACAATTAAACGCGTGAATATCTCCGAATAAAAAATTCCGATCGCCAATGTGGCCAAACCGCCGAGCGATGATCCACCGAGCCCGGTAAATTCTGCATCTGGCCTTGTTCGATACTTTTTGTCGATGAACGGCTTCAATTCCTGGATCAAAAATTGCCCGTAAACGTGGGCTAGGCCGCGGCTGCGCTTTCTGGGGTGGTCTTTTGGTTCGATCACACCGGGCGTCGGCGCGTATTCATGGATCCGTTCTTCGCCGATGTTTGCCACGGCCACGATGATGAGCGGCTCGATCAGTTTCCTTTGGATCAATCGCTGCGCGGTTTCATCCATTCCCCACTCGACTCCGGCAAACGACGTGGCTGCGTCGAAAACGTTCTGCCCGTCGTGCATGTATAAAACCGGGTAACGTCTCGACGAGAAGCGCCAATAACCAGGCGGCAAATAGACGAGCACATCGCGCCGGTTTCCCAAGACCCTGGAGCGAAAAGCCCGATGCCGTTTGATATTGCCAGTAAGCGTGTGTTTCGGCATCGAAACCGAGATGCTTCGCGAAGATCAAATGCAGTGCAACCCTTTCGCTTGCGATTTCATCAGCCCACCATCAAGATGCTCGCTCCAAGTTCATGAACGAACGGTATATCAAATGGTACACGCCCTGGCTCAGCCGCGAGTTTGAGATGCTCGTTTTCGGCGAAAAGCATGGTCTGCCTCTGATTCTCTTTCCGACTTCAGGTGCCCGTTATTATGAAAACAAGGATTTCGGGCTGCTCGGTGCTGTGGCGTGGTACATCGACAGCGGCACAGTAACGGTTTACTGCCCGGACGCGGTCGATCTGCAAAGTTTCTACAACAAGTCGATTCATCCTGCCGACAGAATGCGTACCCATAACGCATTCGAAAAGGTGATCGTTCGCGAGGTGTTCGACCTCGCGCGCCGCGAATGTTCTACTCCTCGGGTGGCGGTCTGCGGCGCAAGTCTCGGCGCTTATCACGCCGCAAACATTGCGTTTCGTCATCCCGACGCCGTCAGTCATCTCATCAGCTTGAGCGGCTCGTTCGACATCAGCTCATTTTTCGACGGCTATCACGACGACAACATTTACTTCAACAGCCCGTATGAATATCTGCCGAACACGGCTGACCCGTGGAAATACAGTCACATGGGCATCATCATTGGCACCGGCGAATGGGACAACACACGCCATGAATCCTATCGTTTGTCTGAAGTTTTGAATTCAAAAGGGATCAAGCACTGGCTCGATGACGGAAAATGGCGCGGACACGATTGGAACTATTGGCGGGACATGCTGCCCTATTACTTGTCGAAAATTTGTTAGCTCTGCATGGGCTCGAAATGACAAGAAGGCAATGAAACTGGTAATCGCGGCGACCGGCGCAAGTGGAGCAGTCTATCTGCAAAGATTGCTTGCGCAGATCGACTGCGCCGCGCACGAGGTGCATCTCGTCATGAGTGCGCACGCCAGAGAGGTTGCGAAGCAGGAGATCGATGATTTGAAAATTCCTCCAGAAGTCTCGCAGCATTCTGAACACGACATGAACGTGCCGTTCGTGAGCGGCTCGGCGCGTTTTGACGCGATGGTGATTGTCCCCTGCTCGATGGCCACGCTGGGGCGAATCGCTTCCGGTTCGAGCGACAGCGTGCTCTTGCGCGCGGCCGATGTTTTCTTGAAGGAACGGCGCAAACTAATTCTCGTGCCTCGGGAAACACCGTGGAATCTGATTCATGCGTGTAATGTGGTGACGCTGCTCGAAGTCGGGGCAATTGTTCTCCCAGCAATTCCTTCGTTTTACAGTCGCCCCAGTTCAGTAACCGCCGTGGTGGACACAGTTGTCTGGCGCATTCTTGACCAAATTGGGTTGCCCAGTCCGAGCGCCTATCGTTGGGGACAGGAGAGCGCCTCTCCCAAAAGCTCGCGAAAAAAAAGTTGAAGATCGAAGGCAGGCTTGCGCGATGGTTGGTCGCGTTTGGATTTCGTTTGTTGCAGCTCTGGGGACGTACGCTGCGTTATGAAATCGACGACCGCACCGGCATCGTCGGCAGACCGGTCACGGAAAATTACATCGGCGCGCTCTGGCACAATCGATTGCTGGTCTTTCCATTGGTCTTGCGCCGTTTCTTTCCGGGACGTCATGGCGCCGCATTGATCAGCGCCAGCCGCGATGGCGATTTGCTGGCCGACGCCGTTCAGCGCTTCGGCTACGATGTGGTTCGCGGCTCCAGTTCGCGGCTCGGCGCGAGTGCAATTCTCCAGTTGACGCAGGTGCTGGCGTCCGGCGGCGATGTCGTAATCACTCCGGACGGCCCGCGCGGCCCGGCATACAAACTCGGGCCAGGCATCATTTTTCTCGCACAAAAATCCGGTGCATCGGTCTTGCCGATAAATCTGGAATATTCGCGCTGTTGGCGGTTGGGAAGTTGGGATCGGTTCATTGTGCCGCGGCCTTTTGCCAAAGTACGCGTGCTGATCAATAGCCCGCACAACGTCAAATCGACGACTACACCTGAGGAATTTGAGGGCGAACGCCGGGCCTTGCAGAACGTCATGATGGCGCTGGTTGAAATGCGCTGACTCTTTGTCATCCTGAGCCAAGCGGAGTCGAAGTATCTCGTGAAGCACTCTCCGGTTTCGCAACGGGATTCCTCGACTACGCTCGGAATGACAACAAAAACCATGGCGACACTCATCAATGGCCGTGCAATTGCAGAGAAGGTTTACGTCGATCTTCGCCGTGAGATTGCGGGACTGAAGGAAAAAGGCGTTACGCCGGGCCTTGCCGTCATTCTCGTCGGCGACAATCCGGCTTCGCGTGCCTATGTGCGTTCGAAAGACAAGATGTGCCGCGAGCTGGGATTGCACTCGGTAAAGCTGGAACTGGCGGAATCGACCACGCAGGCGGAGTTGCTCGCTCGCGTTGAAGAATTCAATCGCGACCCAAGCGTTCACGGCATTCTGGTTCAATCGCCGCCGCCTGAGCACATCGATGAAGCGGCGATCGTGCGCGCACTCGATCCGCGCAAGGACGTGGACGGATTTCACCCGGAAAATGTCGCGAAGCTCGTGCTCGATGATCCGAGCGGCTTTGTGCCATGCACGCCGCTTGGCGTGCAGCGTTTACTCCTTGAAAGCAACATCGACATTAACGGTGCGCACGTCGTGGTCATTGGCAGGAGCATGATCGTCGGCAAACCGCTGGCCTTGCTTCTCATGCAGAAAAATAAAAACGGGAATGCTACGGTCACGGTCGTCCATTCGCGCAGCCGCGAGCTCGCGCAGATTACGCGCTCGGCAGACATTGTTATCGCGGCGATCGGGCGTGCGGAATTCGTGAAAGCCGATCACGTGCGCGAAGGGGTGGTGGTCATTGATGTTGGCATCAACCGCGTGGAAGACACAGCAAGCGAACGCGGTTATCGCCTGGTAGGCGATGTCGCATTTGACGAAGTGTCGAAAAAGGCGAGCGCGATTACGCCCGTGCCGGGCGGCGTCGGGCCGATGACTATTGCGATGTTGATGGCAAACACGGTGAAAGCGGCGAGGCAATGGGCGAAGCTCACGTGATTCGTTAAACCGTTAAAGCATTGAAGCGGACTAATACAGCCAGGCTGGCGAAACAATTTTTCGCGTGAGCAGACTTATTATCGCCGGCTGAATTTGCGCTGCGCGAATAAACAATGACCCGACACGCGGCCACAATACGGCCATGCGCGCGAGGCGATTGATCCAGAGTCGCCCGCGATACGTTTCGGCGCAGGCGCGAGCGAATTCGCGAAGCGTTGCTTGTTGATCTTCGCCTCGCATTATTTTCGAAATGGCAATAGCTGCCAGTTCGCCTGATCGCATGGCATAATAAATTCCTTCACCGGTAAAGGGTTCCACCACGCGGGCCGCGTCGCCGATGAAAAAAAGATTTTGGTGAGCGCAAGGCACCGGCGAACGCGTAAGCGGCGTGATAGTACGCCAGGATTGGTCCGCAGTGATTTCAAAATGGTCTTCCGCCCATCGGCGTAATCTGGAAATCGTGGGTGGTGTGCCGACAAGACAAAGATTCAATTCCGTTTCATTCACCGGAGCCTGGCCAGAATAACCTTCCGGAAGAAATTGCAGGACAATCCGGCTGCCAAAATTCTGCGGCAGCGGGATGTGCGCTTGCAGCGCCACGCGTTCGCGCGCCGGACGTGGCAGCAAATTGCACAAGTGCGCCACCGTAGAATTGCGTCCATCTGCGCCGACCAATATTCGCGCGGAAAAATTTTCGCCGCCGGCAGTTTCAATTTTCCAGTTCCCGTTGTGAGTTAAGGCCCTAACGGTGGTTTCCTCGCGAACGTGCGCGTCGAGATCTTGCGCGCGCTTTAGCAGCAGAGCATCGAACAAGCTACGCTTCACCGACAACTCGCAATCGTCCCCCGATGGAAGATCGACAATCACGTTGCGCCCACCGATGGCGATGAACTCGACCGAGTCCAGCTTGGAATGTGGCAAATCCCGGACTCGCTGCGCGAGACTAAGTCGCTCCAGCACCGGCCAGCACGATGGATTCAAGCAGTCGCCGCACACTTTTTCCCGGGGGAATTTTTCCCGCTCAAGAACAAGCGTGTGCAGACCGGCGCGCGCGCAGAACGCGGCGCATACGGATCCAGCGGGTCCGCCGCCTACGATCACAACGTCAAACGGTTCCATTCTATCTGTAATCTTCGTTTGTCATGTCGAGCGCAGCCGAGACATCTCTGATCCTCCAAACCGAATCCAGAGATTCCTCCAGCCTTCGCGTAAAGCTACGGCTTGGCAGGCGACTTCGCTCGGAATGACAGAACTATGACTGCAAGCGCTAATCTGCTCTAGCGCGCGATCTAATATCGGAGCACATTCGATTACATGGCCTGGTCTCTTCCGATCTTCCGCATCGCCGGCATTCAATTGCGGATTCACATCACGTTCTTGCTGCTGATTGTCTGGCTCGCCTTCGGCTATTACGCGCAGGGCGGTTCCGCAGTGGCGGCGAGCCGGGTCATATTTGTTCTGCTGCTTTTTCTTTGCGTGGTGTTGCACGAATTTGGGCACGCTTTCGCGGCAAAAGCCTTCGGAATTAATACGCCAGACATCACGTTACTGCCCATCGGCGGAGTGGCGCGCCTGGAGAGGATGCCGGAAGAGCCTGTGCAGGAACTAATCATCGCGGTGGCCGGGCCGCTGGTGAATATCGTGATCGCGCTCGGTTTGTTTATAGCAGGCGGATCGCAAGCCTTGCTTAATCCTTCGACAGTCGAGGGCGGCGGCCTGATTGCGCAATTGCTGACCATTAACATTCTGCTGGTTCTTTTCAATTTGCTGCCCGCGTTTCCAATGGACGGCGGACGGGTGTTGCGAGCGCTGCTCGCGACGCGGATGAGTTATGCGCGCGCGACACAGATCGCTGCGACCGTCGGGCAAGGTTTTGCGTTCGTGTTTGGCTTCGTCGGGTTGCTCTGGAATCCGTTCCTGATTTTCATCGCGCTTTTTGTTTATATCGGCGCGTCGCAAGAAGCGGCCCTGGCACAGATGAAAGATGTCTCGCGCCGGTTTCCAGTTTCCAGTGCGATGGTGCGCGAATTCCGCACGCTTTCTGAAAACGCTTCCCTCCACGAAGCAGTGGACGCGTTACTCGCGACTTCGCAGCACGATTTTCCAGTCGTAGACGAAACCGGCAGCGTCGCCGGTTTATTGACGCGTCACGATCTCATTGCTGCCTTGCGCAAGAACGATCCCGACCTCCGCGTGGGCGACGCGATGCGACGCGACATTCCCACGGTCACAACGGGCACACGCTTTGAAGACGCATTTCGCATCATGCAGGAATGCAATTGCCCGGCAGTACCCGTGCTTGATCGGATGAAACGCCTCGTTGGTTTGCTTACGCCGGAGAACGTGACCGAACTGATGATGGTTCAATCGGCGATGCCGCAACGGCGGGCTTTGTAAGCAGCGTTTGGGGATCCGCGTTTACGCGGCTCCGAGGCGAAGACCGCCTAAAGGCGGAACTCCGAACCCAGTGCCCCCGTTTTTTCAATAAGTATTCTACGAGCTGATGCGCATCGGCATCAGGACGTAGAGGAATGGTGTTTGAATTTTCAAAACGCCCGGACTCATCTCGTCGATGAGATCGAGAAAGACTTCGTCCTCGGTCAGTGCGCGCAAAGGCGCCATGAGAAACTCCGGATTAAAGGCGATGGAAAACTCGCGACCCTTGTAGGCAACAGCGATTGATTCCTTCGCTTCGCCCACCTCCGGCGTGTTGGCGGTGATGTCGATATTGTTCTTGCTGAAATTCAATTTGATCGAGTGCGATTTATCGCTGGCCAGAAGCGAAACGCGCCGCACTGAGTTTAAAAACATTTCGCGCTCGAGTTTTATTCGCTCCTTTGCTTCGCCGGGAATGACCTGCCGGTAATTTGGGTAATTGCCTTCGATCAATTTTGAGACGAGCAGCGTTTTGTTGAGATCGAACGCGATCTGGCCGCTGCCCATGCTCACCTTGACGTCGCCGTCATCGGTCAGCAGGCGTTGCAATTCTGTCACCGCTTTGGTCGGAATAATGAGGTCCGCTTCGTGGCTGCGGGGAAATTCCAGTTCGATCTCCGCCATCGCCAGGCGCCGTCCATCCGTCGCCACTAGCGTAAGCTTGTTGTCTTTGAAACTGAACAAGACGCCGTTGAGCACGTAGCGGGTCTCATCGGTCGATATGGCATAGGAAGTCTTGCGCAGGCCGTCGCGCAAATCTTTCTGCCGAATGGTGACCACCTTCGCGTCTTCGAATTTCGGGAACGGCGGAAATTCGTCTTCAGGCAGCCCAAGAATTTTGAAAAAACTTTGGCCGCTCCTGATGGAAGCGGCATTCTTTCCATCGACATCGACCTGAATTTCGCTCGAAGGGAGTTCGCGAACGATATTGAAAAGACGGCGCGCCGGGAGAGTCGTCGCTCCTGCTTTATCCACCTGCGCTTCGCAACTGCCGCGCACGCCGACATCGAGATCGGTCGTCGTGAGATGAATTTCGTCTTCGCCTGCTTGCAGCAAAACGTTGGAAAGGATCGGAAGCGTGGTGCGAGTACTGACCACGTTTTGAACTTGTTGCAGACCTTCGAGCAGTTTTTCTTTCGTAACACTAAATTTCATGATGAGCAGAAGCGTTTAAGATGTAACGCTTGGGATTTTATTCGGCAACCCCAATCTCAGGCCTGGGGTAGAGGCGATTGACCGCAATTGCCCCGGGCGGTTCGGGTGAACCGCCCCTACCTTTGAAGCGAACTGTCGATGAATGATATCGTTTGGCGAATGTTATCTTGTTCGACCATCCGTTTCTTTACCAGTTTGCACGCGTGCAACACTGTGCCGTGGTCGCGCCCGCCGAATGCGTCTCCAATTTCATTCAAAGACGCCTTGGTCAACTCGCGCGCCAGATACATCGCCACCTGTCGCGGAAAGGCGATGCTGGCCGGACGCCGCTTGCTGGTCATATCGGCTATCCGCACATCAAAATGTTCCGCCACGCGCCGCTGGATTTGTTCGATGGTGACCGAATGCCGCGCTTCCTCCTGCAAAATGTCTTTCAACAAATGCTCCATAGCTTCCTGCGTGAGTTCCTTGCCACTGAGTGATGCAAACGAGGCAACCCGCATCAGCGCGCCCTCCAGGCGACGCACATTTGTGCGGATGCGGGTGGCGAGGAATTGGAAAATATCATCTCGCAATTTGATCTGCATGGTGTGCGCCTTTTTTCGAAGGATCGCCAAACGGGTCTCGATGTCTGGCGGCTGGAGCTCAGCCGTAAGTCCCCATTCAAATCGCGAAACCAGGCGGTGTTCCAGATTTGCGATTTCCGAGGGGGGCCGGTCGCTGGACAGGACGATCTGTTTATGCCCGTCGAAAAGCGTATTGAATGTGTGAAAGAATTCTTCCTGGGAACGCTCCTTGCCTCCGAGAAATTGGATATCGTCAATCAAAAGAACATCGGCCTGGCGATAACGCTTCCGGAATTTGACCAGATTACTGTGCTGGATCGCATCGATGAACTCGTTGATGAACAGTTCGCTCGAGACGTATAGCACCTTCATGTTTTTCTTCTTCGTCCACACGTATTGGCCGATGGCCTGCATCAAATGAGTCTTGCCGAGACCGACTCCGCCGTAAATGAACAGCGGGTTATACGTGCGCGACGGCGTCTGCGCGACGGCAAGACTCGCGGCATGCGCAATTTCGTTGTTCGGGCCGACCACGAAAGATTCAAACGTGTTCCGTGGGTTGAGTCCGGGCACGGTTGCGCCTCGCTTTGTGTCTCCTGGTGGTTCCAGCAAAGCTTCTTTCAGCGGCGCGCTATCCTCCGCCGTCAGCGCGTCAGGTCCCAAAAGGGAGGAAAACTTTACCGAGCGCGAACTGCCAAACGTGATGACAATGGCATTATGCAACGCCGGCATATAATTACTCTCGATCCAAAGCTGATAGATGTTGTTGGGAACGCCCAGAGTGAGCGTTTTGTCTTTGGTTTCCATCAATTCGACGGCGGAAAACCAGCGCTTAAAACTATCGGCGCTAATTTGCGGCTTGAGCGCAGCCGATAACCGCTGCCACAACTGCGCACATTTCTTGTCCATAGCAAACTTGTTAACAGTGTTACACAATTGCCACACTGACTGGCGCCAGGGGTAATCGTCGGAAAAAGCCAGCCCGCGATGGGGCTGACCTCCGGCGTAATTCGCCCGAGAAATCTTGGGAAAAAAAGTGAAAAACTCGTAAATACGAGGGAAAATTGAGAGTTGTGCGTTTCAATGCCACTCTGCGGGCAACTTGCTGCGTACGCGCAGTCAATCGTTTGCTGGGGGAACTTTCGATGTTGTTCATTCTCGCTGGTAAAATTTCTCAGAAATGTTCACAACTTATTCACATGCGCTTTGTCCCCGCCTTCGCCAGCGGGCTTGAGACTAGAAACCCGTTTCGAAATCGACAAGAAAAAAATGAATTTAATTTTTTTGGCCGTGAAAAAATTTTCTTGACTAGAAAAAGGAAACGCGCGTGTCGAGGGAGAACAAAAAAAGATTGATTGCCCCAGCAGATTTGCTGCGACGCTTGGCCGCTGTCGATGCGTAATCGCAGCGGCGAACTGATCTGCATTTTCCTCCGGTGCGCACTCCTGAGTTGACCGGGTTGGCCTGCGGCGCAATTTTTCCCGCCTCCACAGCGCCAGGTGGAACGCGTGGCGAATCAAGAATGCAGGCAACGCACACGAAAATAACGAGGTCGAAGGCGAACTGTATCGCAAATTCCAATCAGCCGGCAATGCGCGGAATTTTTTTTATCGCGGTCATCGTTTTCTTTCTTGCGGTACGGTCTGCATATCCCCTTGAAGAACTGTTGCCGCCGTTCGGCTTTCGGTGGAACGACTCGATGCAGCGCGTGGAAGCGGTGCTGCACGGCGCAAAGGCCAAAATTGCCTCGCGAGAAAAAAAAGAGAACCGGGAAGTCTGGACTGTGGAAGGACTCGTTCATCCCGGATTAAAACGCACGGTGTTTACTTTTAAGCAGAGAGCGCTTGTCGCGGTCGAGCTACAGTACGAATACCCCGAATGGTCGATCGAACGCTACAACCAGCGCATGGCCGAAATTCGCAAATATTTCGACGAGAAGTACGGAACTGGAAAACTGGTGTCGCGCGGTAACGAGCACGATACTGATGTCATCCAAACGCTGGTCGGGTATCAATGGATGGTCGGCGCGACGATGCTGGAGCTTTTTTATTTCTCGGCGCAGCACGATCCATTCCCGCCCTTCCGCGTGATCTCTGTTGATTACAAAGCGCTATGACCGCCTTTGCTCGTCGCGTAGCGTTAAGATTTCGCCACCTGCCCAAGCGATGCAGGAAAAGTTCGAGATCAACCGTTCCGGCGCGTTTGGTAGAATAATGACGGCTATGCGGCGCAGCTCCCCTGAATCCGAAACTAAATAGATAGCGTCACCGGGTGTAGCTTTGGCGGCAGCTTAAACTTCAAGTCAGCGATCGACCTCGCCCATGACAATATCGACGCTGCCAAGAATTACCATCACGTCGGCGACGCTGTGGCCCAAACACATGTCTTCCAGCACAGTCAAGTTGATGAAACTTGGCGGACGCACGCGGTAGCGATACGGATTCGGTCCGCCGTCGCTGATCAAATAAAAACCGAGTTCGCCTTTAGGCGCTTCAATGCGGCCGTACGCTTCCCCTACAGGCGGTCGGAACGCGCGGATCCTCACCTTTGGATTCACGATCGGTCCGGGCTGAATCTGGGCGAGCGCCTGTTTCAAAATTTCGATGGTCTCGCGCATTTCCAGCGCGCGCATCATCAGGCGATCATAAGTATCTCCATGTTCGCCTAATGGAATTCGGAACTTGAAACGTGGATAAAATCCGTAGCCATCCACTTTGCGAATATCGTAGTTCACGCCGCACGCGCGCAGCATTGGGCCGGTGATTCCGGCGCTGATCGCGAGATCGGCCGAAAGTGTGCCGACATTTTGCGTACGCGCTATCACGATTTCGTTCCCCAGGATCAACTCTTCGAATTCGTCGAGAAATTTCGGGAAACGATCGACAATCTGTTTCGCGCGCGCGAGCCACTCATCGCTAGCGTCAACGCGGCAACCCCCGAACCGCATGTAGTCGCACATCATGCGTGCACCCGAGAGCGATTCGAATAAATCGAGAATCTTCTCGCGTTCGCGGAACGCGTACATTAGAGGCGTGCCCCACGCGCCCATGTCGCTCAACAAAAATCCGAGGAGCGAGGCGTGATTTTGGAGCCGCGTCAATTCGGCGAGAATCACGCGTAAATATTGAGCGCGCTCGGGAAGCTCGATGCCGGCAAGTTTTTCAACGCTGAGCGCGTAGGCCCAGTTGTTGCTCATCGAACAAAAGTAATCGAGACGATCTGTGTACGGCATCGAGCCGAGATAAGTTGTGTGCTCACCGATCTGCTCGTGGTTGCGGTGCAAATAACCGAAGACCGGTTTAAGCTTGCGCACGATTTCGCCTTCCAGCGCGACGTTCATTCGAAACACGCCGTGCGTGGACGGATGCTGTGGTCCCATCGAGACTTCGAGCAACTCGCCTTCGAGCCGCGAAGTCATCCTCACCGGTGGGCGCTCCATCGCTTCGAGTGTTTGCAGCGTCGCGCTCATTACTGGGGCTAGCCCTTTCTTAACGCTTCCGCCCCGTCAAGCTCCGGCCGCAGCGTGTAATGCTGCTTCGCTCTTGCCAACACTTCGTCGTGCGGCGTCGGTTCCCATTCAAAATCGTCCGGCTGCACATAATCTTTGCGCATCGGATAATCTTCAAACTCGTCCCACATCAAAATCCGGCGCAAATCGGGATGACCATCGAAACGGATTCCATAGAGATCGAAAATCTCGCGTTCCTGAAATTCCGCGCTGCGCCAGACTGGGGTGAGCGAGGGCAATCGCGCGCCTTCCGCGCGATCTGCGGTGCGCATCCGAATGATCACCGGCCCGTGTTTGAGAGCTATCGAGTAAAGGTGATAAACCGCTTCGAGATAACCCGGAATTTTCTCCTCGGTCGTCTGATCAACCTCTTTCTCGACGCCATCCACGGCTGTTTTTATTTTTATCGTTTTCTTTACGATCCGATCGAGCCAATCAACGCCAGTGACGTTTGAACAAAAATCCAAGCGCAGCGCGGGATCATCGCGAAGGAATTTCCCAATCGCGAGCGCGTGTTCACTGTCGAGCAACAGCGACTGCTGCTGAGACGGGCTGCCGTTTTGCACGATCTCGATCTTCGCCTCAGGCACAGCGCCTTCGATGCGGGATTTGATTTGGTCGAGCGATTCCATCATTGCGGCGGAACATAGGCCTGTGGCCTGTGCGCCGAGCGGCTCATGTTCTTTCGATCACCGGCGGTTGAAACACGGCGCAGTTCGCCGCGGGCTCGAGATCATGCTCGCCAAATTTCGGCACCGGAAATTCGCTGGGCTGATCGGTTTTGAGATGCTCCGCCTTATTCGCGCCGGTTAATTTTTGTTCGTCGATCTTTCGTTGCAGTTCCATGAACGCATGCAGCAGTGCTTCCGGTCGCGGCGGACAGCCAGGGATGTAAACATCAACTGGAATGTAGCGGTCGATTCCTTTGAGGACATTGTATCCTTGCTTGAATGGCCCGCCGGAGATCGCACATGCGCCCATCGCAATGACATATTTCGGATCCGCCATCTGGTTATAGAGCCGCACAATCTGTGGCGCCATTTTCTTGGTCACGGTTCCGGCAACGATCATCAGATCGGCCTGTCGCGGCGATGGCCGGAAAACCTCGCCGCCGAAGCGCGCGATATCGTAGCGGGATGCCGCAGTGGCGATCATTTCAATGGCGCAACACGCCAGCCCGAATTGCAGCGGCCAAATCGAGTTCTTGCGTCCCCAGTTGTAAAGTTCCTGCATCGAAGTCACCCAGACTCCCTGACGTTGAAGTTCGGTGCGAAGTTTTTCGTCGATCTCGCTCATGGCTGTGAAATGTTAAAAAGTTAAATCGTGTCGCTCGGCCGCATCCGTCCCCGATTTAACAATGTAACCTTTTTAACCCTTTTAACCAGCGCCGCGCTAGCGCGCCCATTGCAGGCAACCCTTGCCCCATGCCCAGACGAGACCTTCAACTAAAAGAAGTAGAAAGATCAGAATGGCAACAAACGCACCGATCGGTAACCCGGTAAACGCGACCGCAAACGGCACAAGGAAAACCGCCTCGACGTCGAAGATCAAAAAGATGATGGCGTAGAGATAATACTGTGACTGGAACTGAATGTGCGCTTCACCAATGGATTCGACCCCGCACTCGTAAATCGCGTTTTTTTCCGCGCCCGGCTTTGGCGGCTGGAAAAACCGCCGCCACGTCCATGCCAAGGCGAGCGGGACCAGCGGAAAGGCCAGCGCCACACCGATGAAAATGACGATGAATAGGTAGGGATTGGGCGTCATGCGAGGCGGTTAAAAGAGTTTCATCGTTATAACGAGGAAATTCGCTCGGAAAGAGCCACTGCCAAGTTTTACTTAACGCTTTGGGTTTCGAAGTGGTATCCCCCGCCGATAGGTCAGGATGGGCTGGGAAGCCTACGCCACTTACTACTCGCTCGATTTTCGACCGAACCAGCGACGCTTTTTCGGCTGGGGCTCCTCCGCCGGCACCGACGCCTCGCCCGGCTCTTCTTTCGCGGCCAGCTCTTCTGCTTTTGGCTCTGCGCGCTCTGGTTCTGCTCGCTTTGGCTTTGGTTCGGCCTTTTTCCGTTTCGCCTTTTTTTCTTCACCAGGCGTTGCCTCGACGACCTCCGCTATATCGACCCACTCGATGAACGCCATCGGAGCAGAATCGCTCCTGCGCTGGCCAAGCTTCACGATCCGCGTGTATCCGCCATTGCGCTCTGCTGATCTTGGCGCGATGTCCTCAAACAATTTCTTGACAACATTCTTTTGGCGCAAAGTCGCAAAAGCACTGCGGCGCGCATGAATCGATCCGTTTTTCCCGAGAGTAACCATTCGCTCTGCGAGCGGTCGAACGGCCTTGGCCTTGGCCAAGGTGGTCTTGATACGTTGATGTTCGATCAAAGAACAAACCTGATTCGCCAGGAGTGCCTTCCGGTGCTCAGCGGTGCGACCAAGCTTAATCGTTTTCTTTTGATGTCTCATAGCCGCGCCGAAGGTGATTCTTTATCCGAGGTTTTACTGTTCGCCAGCGGACCGCTCGATCCGGCGCCATCGCCGCTTAGCGGCGTGTCGATCAAGCCCGGCTCGAATTTCATGCCCAGGCTCAAACCAAGGTGTTGCAGTTTGTCCTTGATTTCGTTCAGCGATTTCTTGCCGAAATTGCGATATTTCAGCATCTCGGCCTCGGTTTTTTGGGCAAGCTGACCAACAGTGGTGATATTCGCATTGTTCAAGCAATTGGCCGCGCGCACACTGAGCTCGATCTCGTTCACACTCATGTTGAGCAGCTTCTTCAGCTTGATGTTTTCTTCGCTCACGCCAGCCGGTGTCTGGTCGAACTCGATTACTTCTTCGTTGTAGTGCACAAAGACATCGAGGTGGTGCCGCAGAATCGCCGACGCCTGGAGCAATGCGTCATCCGGCGTCAAACGTCCGTCGGTCCAGACTTCGAGAATGAGCTTGTCGTAATCGGTGCGCTGACCGACCCGGGTGTTTTCGACGGCATACTTGACACGCGTGACCGGCGAAAAAATCGAATCGATCGGGATAATTCCGATAGCTTGATCGGCACGCTTATTTTCCTCGCCGGTGGCGAAGCCACGACCGACGCGCACATCAAACTCGGCATCAAATTTATGTTTTTTGTCGAGAGTGCAGATCACCTGCTTCGGGTTGAGCACTTCAAAACCTTGAATGGTCTGGATGTCGCCGGCGGTCACTTCGCCTTCCTTGTTCACGGTGAGCGAAAGTTTCTTCGGCTCGTGATCCTGACCGTCCACTTTGAATTTCACTTTCTTGAGGTTGAGGACGATGTCGGTGACGTCCTCGACGACGCCGGGTAACGTCGCGAACTCATGCTGCGCCCCCGTGATTTTTGCCGCAGTAATGGCCGCGCCTTCCAAAGAGGAAAGCAGAACACGCCGGAGAGAGTTCCCGACGGTGTGACCGTAGCCGGCTTCAAACGGCTCGGCAGTAAATTTTGCGTAGGTATCTGTGGCTGTGCTCTCGTCTTTGGCGAGAGTTTTCGGCATTTCAAAACGACCGTAACGGATTGGCATATTCTTTAAGGATGAGGGAAGAATTATGAATTAAGAAAACGACTTAGGCCTGGCGGCACTTCATCCTTCTGGGTTCTTACTTCTTCCTTCGAATCGCCGGGTTTCCCCTGGCGAGTGCGGCCTCGCATCCAGCGACGGAGACCCAGGGACCGACGGCGTAATTTCAAAACTCGCTGCGAAGCTTGGAATAAACACTCAACCCAGAATTTTGCAAGCAACCATTTGATGGCAGAGCGCGGTCCGTCCCTACCAATCACTGTTCGATGATCTGATCCGGCAACTCATTGGCATTTGCCACCGTCTTCGGAAAGTGTGCGGCCAGCAGTTTGCCGATTTCGTTAATCGCCTCGACCATCGCGTGGCTAAACTTCTCATTTTGAAAATGCACCCGCATTCCGTCCACAATGCGTTGCCAGAATTCGTCGCCGCATTTCTCGTGAATCGCTTTGTCGCCGACTACGGCGAACTTGTGCGCGCGTGGCGCCACGAAAATCAGCACTGCATTGCGCTCGCGCGTCGTATGCATACGCAGCTGATGAAACTTTTTCTGCGAGGTGACTAGCGGGTCGGCGTTCAATTTCCCGCGCTGAATGAAAACGCGAATCTCGCCGGAAGTTTTGGATTCGGCTTCACGAATCGCTTGCACGATTCGGTCATGCTCGACTTTGCCGAGAAAATCTCGCGTTCGCATTTTCGTCACCAGCTTCCGCTCGCGCCGCCACCACCACTGAATCCGCCACCGCCGCTGAATCCACTGAAACCGCCACCCCCACCGCCTCCGGAGGACCACCCTCCACCACCCATCGGCAAAAATACTGGGCCACCCCTGCCCGATGAATAGCCGTAACCACCAAGTCGCCGCATCACTCGGGAAATAACAATCAGCACGATGACGAAGATGATAAATGGTAACAGACCTAAACCGCCGCTGCCACGATGCCGTTCGGCAGCTGTTTTTTCCGATCCTTTGTACTCGCCGCGAATCGCCTTGCAGATCAGATCGATCCCAGTCGCGACACCGCCTTCGTAATCTGCGTTTTTAAAATGCGGCGAGATGCCGTTACGAATAATCTGATCGCACGTGATATCCGGTAAAGCGCCCTCCAACCCATAGCCGGGTTGGATGCGCATTCGCCTGTCTTTCACAAAAACGAATAGGACAACACCGTTGTTCCTACCTTTCTGTCCGACGGTCCACGCTTGG
>QHPG01000119.1 GCA_003219005.1 Verrucomicrobiota bacterium | reverse complement strand
TTCTCCATCGCCTGAGATGCGGTGAGGAGACCGATGGAAAGAGCGAGAATGGCTACGAACTTCATAGTTTAATAGGTGTAGAGTGTTGTCGCTGGAGGCTCCACTGGCATATTAGACCTTAGTCCCACGCTTTCCTAGCACCGTGCGCGCTCCGGGAGGAAGAAGCTGTCGTAAAAGTCCGGATTCTCGCCGTAAGCAGCCTCCGCTTTTTCCTCCGTCATCCCCTCTGCGACTTTGAGGGCGACGATTTTGCTTCTCTCGGCATCAAACACATCCGAGCAGCGCTTCAAGAAGAGCAATCCAAAAATGTAATCCTTGTAAATTGCCGCATCGAGACCTTCTTGGCGTAATCGATCCGCGGCAGAGTAGAGATGCCGTTCAAGTTTTGCTAGAGAAAGTCTGGCCATTCTGTCCTGCTGCCGATCCGTTGGTCAGGAAAATTTCGAGCGACAGACTAGCCGAAACTTTTTCCGATGACCAGCCCTGGTGAAATCGAACTACCCCCGCAATCCTTCGCCCACCACGGCGGGCAAGCTGGGCTGGCAGGCGCCGCGAGGAAGCCGCCGAAGCTTATTTGCTTAACAACTTCTTTTTCGCTGCGGCGAGTTCCTTGAGTTTTCCTTGATCCACTTTGGGATACGCCAGGTCGAGTGAGGCGAGGGTTTCGATCACCGCCCCCGCTACGACGACACGCGTAAACCATTTGTTGTCCGCCGGCACCACATACCATGGCGCGCCCGTCGTCGCTGTTTCCTGAATCATCTTTTCGTACGCTTCCATGTAATCATCCCAATAGTCGCGCTCGGCAGCGTCATTGGACGAGAACTTCCAGTTTTTCAGCGGGTCATCGATTCGATCGAGGAATCGTCGTTTCTGTTCCTTCCTGGAAACATGGAGAAAAAATTTTCGCACAACTACCCCATTTCGCGCCAGATATTGTTCGAAATTACGAATGTCTTCGAACCGCTGTTGCCAAATCTTTTTGTCCACCAGTTTTGGAGGCAGCTTTTGTTTTGCCAGGAATTCCGGATGCACCCGGACGACAAGCACCTCTTCGTAATAACTGCGATTAAAAATTCCAATGTGACCCCGATTCGGCAGGCATTTCATGCAGCGCCAGAGATAATCGTGATCCAGATCTTCGGAGGACGGCGATTTGAAAGAATAGACTTCGCAGCCCTGCGGATTTATGCCAGACATAACATGCTTGATGGCGCCGTCCTTACCAGCCGCGTCCATTGCTTGAAACATGAGGAGCACAGCCCACTTGTCCTGGGCATACAATTTGTCTTGCAACTCGGTCAGAGCAGAGAGGCCCATCTTTAGCGCTTCCTTCGCTCTGGGTTTGTCCGCCTCCTTGGTGAACTCAAGCGTGTCGCCAGGATCGACATTCTTGAGACGGAAATCTTTACCTTTGCTAACCCGGAATGGCTTCGCGAATTCACGGGCTCTTTTAATGATCTGTTTTGTTTTCATAAACTTGCAATGATCAACTAATCCTATTCCGGTAAAGCTTATCGCTTGTGTCCCCTAACAAAAGCAGCAATCCCATTACCCCGAGGCTGCAGATTCAATTGCTGCTAAAAACTCGTCGTGACCTTCCGTTTTAAGGATGAACGCGCGTGCGCCCGCGTCCATCGCTTTGGAACGCACTGCCGGATCGTCGTTGCTGGTCAAAACGATGACCCGCGTTGAAGGCGATAAGGTTCGCAGCCGCGTTTGCACTTCCAGTCCGTCCATCACTGGCATCCAGATGTCGAGGACGACGACCTCGGGCCGATGAGTTTGCGCATAGCGCAGGAAGGCGGTCGGATCCGAAAACAATTCTACTTTCCAGCCCCCGAATGAAAGAAGCCGGCTCGTCGCTTTGAGCACCGACGGATCATCGTCGACC
Source organism: Verrucomicrobiota bacterium (assembly GCA_003219005.1). Lineage (GTDB taxonomy): Bacteria > Verrucomicrobiota > Verrucomicrobiia > Chthoniobacterales > UBA10450 > Udaeobacter. Next base: position 14,134 of record QHPG01000119.1, on the reverse strand, counting down.
AGGCAAACGGTTACGGCCTGTTTACTAGCTGTAGCGCTCACCGCACACCTCACTTATTAATCGAGAACTCCCTGCAAGCCCAAACTCGGTTGATTTTTCCAATGCGTGTCCTAATCACGCTTGTATCTAGCGCGTGGTCGCAAAGGAATGGTATTAGACTTTAGTCTCACGCCTGACCGGCGGTGGAACCACCGCCTTTTCCACGAGTCGCACCAGTTCGGCCACTGAGTTGACGCCGAGTTTTTGCATCACGCGCCCACGGTGTACCTTCACCGTTTTCTCCCCGACGCCCAGCTCACCGGCGACCTGTTTATTAAGCATTCCCGAAATCACAAGCTGCATCACTTCGAATTCGCGCGGCGTTAACAAATCAAGTAAATGACGAGCTTCGTTCTTTGCTGCTTCGCGATGGCGTTGTTTTGCAGATCGATCCAGAGCTTGCTCCACGCATTTTAGGAGCTCCCGGGATTTGAACGGTTTTGGAAGAAAATCGACAGCCCCCGCCTTCATCACACGAGCACACATCGCGATGTTGCCGTGACCGGTGATGAAGATGAGCTGTTCTTCCCGGCGTCGCTTGATCAGCGCTTCCTGCAACTCAATGCCGTTTAAACCTGGCATCTGTACATCGACAATTGAGCACGACGGTCTGGCATCCGGCGGACGCGCCAGATAATTAGCAGCCGAGTCGAAAACTTCGGTCTCGTAATCGGCCGCGCGCAACAACCGCCTGAGACTCTTTCGCACGGCCTCATCGTCGTCGATCACGAACACCACGCCGTTTAGGGCGGTCATTTTTTCAGGACTCCTTGGTTGCCGGTAGAGTGAAATAGAAGCGAGCGCCTCCTCCGTCAACATTTTCCGCCGCAATCTTACCGCCATGTGCCTCGATGATCGACTTTACGATGGCCAGTCCCATCCCGAGTCCTTGTTCTTTGGTAGTGAAGAATTGCTCGAAAATCCGCTCCTGCCCTTCCACAGGAATACCAGGGCCGTAATCCCGCACGCTGATATGGATATCGGTATCGCCATTTCGTGCTGTGACTATTTCCACCTTGCGACTGCTGACTGGCGTCTCGCGCACGGCCTCGATGGCATTGCCGACGAGGTTAATTAGAACCTGTTGAATCTGCATCGGATCGCCTTCGATAGCGGGTAGATCCTTCGCCAGCGATATCTGTACTTTGCAAGAATGAGCGGCTGCATCGGGCTGGACCATGTGCGCCACACCGGTGACGATGTCATTTAAGTTGATCCGTCCACGGATCGCAGTCCCGTTCTTAATTGTGCTCCGGACACTGCGGATGATCTCCTGGGCACGGCGTCCGTCTTGCGCCATGTCCAGCAGAATCTCGCGAAGTACGCCGCGATCCGCCTTTCCTTTGTCGATGAAAAGCATCCCGGCGTCCGCGTTCGTTACGATGGCCGAGAGCGGTTGATTTAGTTCGTGGGCGAGCGATGCGGTCATTTCGCCAAGCAAACTGACCCGGCCGAAAAGGTCGATCCGGCCACGCTGAAATCGTGCCTCCTCCTCGGCCGCCTTGCGCGCGGACGCAGCTAAAGTGACTCGCTCCTCGAATTCGTGCAGAGCCTCGTCTTTCTTCAACACGTCGGTGATGTCCACGCACGCGCCGATGTATCCGAGGAAGTTCCCCTGAGCATCATGGCGCGGGACTCCGTTGTCCGTGACCCAGCGATATTCACCGTCGTTACGTCTGAGCCGGTATTCCATCACGAATGGCTGCCGAGCGTCAAAGGCAGACACGTAGGTCTTCAAGCATTTCTCGATATCATCGACGTGCACTCCTTCAGCCCAGCCATCACCGAGTTCCTGTTGCATGGTGCGACCGGTAAATTCGAGCCACGGTTTGCTGAAAAAATTACACAGTTTGTCCGGGCCCGACATCCAGATGAGGACGGGCGCCGCATCCGCCGTGATCCGAAAGCGTTCCTCGCTTTCCCGCAGCTCCGTCTCCGTCGTTGCGCGTTCTTCGATTAACGCCGCCAAAAACAACAGCGGGACCGACAGGACAATTAGGAATATTTGGATCGCGAGCGCGCTTTGTTCGGCGGACCCTGCGGAAAACGGTCCATGTCCACGGGCGGTACTCCAAATGGCCGCAAAAGTGATGATCGAAATAGCGGTGGTCGCTCCAAATGAGCCAAATCGGAACGCCGCCCATAGGAGCAATGGCACAGGCAGAAAGAGCAAAGCCGAATCTGCTCCCGACCCAAATTTATATAAAACGATGAAGGTAATCGAGAGCAAACCAAGAAAGACGACGCTCGCCTCCAGGTAATACCAAGGTTGCCTCTTTCGCAGCCATGCAAATCCAATCGTCGCCCACGTCACAATCGTGGGCGCGACCGTCAGCGCGGCCAAAACATTTGAAGTAAATCGTATTCGGAAGAGTTCCCAATACCCGCCTTGGCCCCACTCATTCCACCTGACAAACGCGGCGTCCAAAAACGACGATAAGAAGGGGCCGATAAACGCGACCGTGAGGCAAAAAATACCAACACTTCGAACACTGTTGAAGCGAACCTGCCCGCCGATGAGATAGCGTGCAAGCCCCGCGGCGATCAGCGCTTCGCAGCAGTTGCTGATGAACCAGCAGAGGACCATCGTGAGAGGAACCTGACTCTGCAATTGCGCCGCCAGGTGTGCGGGAAAGGCTGCAAGCAGGACGAGCCACCATGTGCGCGGCGATGTGAGCAGAAGCGCCGCAACCAGAATGGAATTGGGGGGCCAAAGAACCGAGATAGGGTGCGGCTGAAAAGTGAGCGCGAATCCGATTTTCGCGCCGAGATAATATCCGCCGAAAACCAGTAGTGCAGTCGTGAGCTTGCGCCAGTCGATGGACCCGCTCCAAGTCCCGGCATGCGGCGACTGCGAACGAATCTCTGCTGCTTCAAAGGACACCGATGTGCTTTTCATGAGAGGTGGTCGAGTAGTAGAAGCGATTTCCAGAGCGCCGTCACCGAATCCATAATTAAGGAGCAAAGAAAGGTTAAAACATATGCAACTAGGGAAAAACCTGACTACTCGCCCGGTATTATATCTAGGAAACTGAGCATTTTGGAAGAATTATTTTTAGGAATCCGCCTTGGACTGCCTCACGCCGTTAGGACGCAGCCTGCGCCTTCACGTGTCACGGATCGCTTGCGCCGGCACAGGGATGGAATCGCTCGCCAAGCGCAGTGAGGCTACGAACAATATCTAGCAATTGTAAACTGGGCGGTTTGAGCTTACGCAAAACCGCTGCGACAAGGGAAGATGCCTGCGTGGTTCACCATTCACATAGTTCCAGTCGGCGGCAAAAGATACAGCGCTGTGGCGAAGATTAGGTACACCATCAGTGCGAGCGCCCCGACGAACCAGGCGGAGCGCCCAGACCCAGTCACGAGCGCGGCAGTGAGCGTTGCGAACAGAATCATTGCGACTGCCCCGGGCCAGAAATTCAAATCCATGGGCGTGGGCCCGATGAAATAGCTGAGCAGCACCAGAACAGGAGCAACGAAGAGCGCAATCTGCGCGGCGCTGCCCAGTGCAATGCTCACGCTTAAATCGAGATGATTTTTGCCCGCCGCGGAAAATGCTGCTGCCATTTCGGCAGCCGCGCCCACCAAAGCCACAACGATGAACCCAACGAAGGCAGGACTCATTCCAAAAGCGGTGGCGGCGTACTGAACTGATCCGACAAACACTTCGCTCACCAAGGCTACCAAAATCGTGACGCCCGCAAGTGTAGTTAGCGCCAGACCGATCGGCCATGCCGCTTCATGTTCCTCGGCCGTGCTCGCAAACAATTCGCGATGCGTGTTGAGTGAAAACCAGAGTCCAAGAGCGTATGCGACTAAAAGCAAAAATGAGAGTGCGAGGCTCAGCGTTTGATTTAACCCGGCTGCTCCTAACGACTCGTGCCTGCCGACCGCAGAGGGAATCAACAGGCCTATCGTAGCCAGAAAAAGAAGCCCGGCCTGAAAACGCGCAGCGATCCGATTGAATTCCTGGACGTGATATCGGACTCCGCCCAGAAGGAATGACGCGCCCAACATAAATAAGGAATTCGTCACGATCGCGCCGGCGATGGATGCCTTCACCAATGTGTATTGTCCGGCCTGCAAAGCAGCAATGGCGATAACAAGCTCGGTCAGATTTCCGAGCGTTGCGTTAAGCAGACCGCCCACGGAATCGCCGGTTTTCACCGCGACTGATTCCGTCGCATGACTTAGCAGAATAGCCAGTGGCAGGATCGCGAGCACCGAAAGAACGAAGTGTAGTGTGTGTGCTTCGTGGTTGAGTTTCTCGGCTGCCAGCGCAACGGGGACGAACACAAGCAGCCAAAGCAGTGGGTTGCGACGGATCTCTTGAAGGAGCAGTTTCATGGGAAGGCGATCTTTAGTTTGCGAGAAACGCTTGCGATCAGGAATAAGACCAAAGTCCAATGGGCTGCTCCGGACGGAGTCGCTTATGCAATATTCGAGGGACTAAGCGCAATCCCATGCCATTCGAAAAATTCGATCTTGAAAATCTCGACAAGGAGCGGCGCAAAGCCATCGCCAAATCCATTCGCACAATCAGCGTTGAAGAATTAAAGAAGCTTGGGGGAGAGGTGTTCCGTTTCGCCGATGATCCATGGCGAGAAACTTTCTTCCGATTCATTGCCGAGAATTCCGGCGCGACATTCCATCACGCGGTCACCAGCGACGGCGTGAATATTATTTATTGCCGCGACCAAGATAAAGGGATGTGGTTCCTGCCCGGCAGCGGCATGGGGCCATTGCAAGCGACGGGCCGCAAAATCATGAAAGAAATGATCGCGGGTGGGCATTGAGTACATCAGCGGCTCTTGGTCGATCCCTGCGGTTTGCACACACTACTCTTCACGTGCCGACCAGGTCATCTATACGATCAGTGGAGTTTAAGGCGCAGAAGGCAGTCCAATACGAATGAGCTGAGAGAATTCCGGTGACATATCTGCACGCTTGGCGCGCTGATCGATCAGACTGCTCTGCTTGAGTTCCGCGAACGGCAGGCCGCCGGTCAGTAAGGCTCCGTGTTCATACAACAGTTCGTCGGCTTTGCCGTTGAGTAAAATCCGCCAGTCCCACGGTATTCTTTCTTTGCTGGGATGCTGTGTGCGGATGCTCGTGGTGCAGTTGGTCGTGACGGCGTTATACCAGCGCGGTTGGGTACGCAGTGCATTGAGGGAATGCACATATTCACGGAAACGCTCGCGCGCTCGGGCCGGCGGAACCATCGTATGGTAAAGGTAGATGTCCTCGTTCCGGTAGTTCGTGCGCAAGCGGATCACGTCGCGCTCATCAGCGACAAGATAGATAAGTGCAAACTGCCGGTACAGACCGCCGATCGTAGAGTAGGACTGCCCGACGGTCTTCCGCGTCTCGATGGAAAAGCAGAGCGGCGGCGCGTCTGCGAATTGGAAACTGACGATGGGATGCGCGATCCATGGCGAACCCCAGTAGTCGATGGCGAGATCGATGCCCGTAATCTGCGAGAGCCGTACGGTGCGCGTCTCCCAGCGCGGCGTGTAGTCCGTGTCGGTGCGATAGTCGCAGTTGCGGACGTTGTGGAAGGTGAATTCATCACCGTTGATATCCGCCCATGCCACCTGCGCCACGTCGGGCTGCCAGTTGCCGTCATTGCTTGGCTTTTGCGTGAGCCACCAGGCGAGTACAGCGATGAAGGCGAGGAAGACAGCACCGAGTTTCTTCGCCGAACCGCGAAGAAAAACAATCATCGCGACGACCACAGCGGCGAATCCCCACGCGGTGACGGCTTTCCCCACGGGAAAATCGAACTGCAGCGCGCCGAATGCCCATGCCGCGCAGCCGATCGCGATGAGCCAGGCAAGCATCAACGCGATAACCCGTAGTGCGCGCCGAATGGGCAGCCAATTCACTGCCTCACGGACGCCTGAGCAACAGTCGTTGCCGGTTTTGAGGTGCTGCTGATCCCCAGATGTAAACGCAGAATCCGGTCCAGTTCAGCAATTGTTTGCGGGAGTTGACACGATCCATGCGGACCGGGGACGATGCATTCGGATTTCGCGCCGTCGAGATGAGAGCTCCAGTAGGGCACGACGCCGTCACTGCTGTCCGCCAGTGGGCCCGGCTTACCGCGATTACCGATGATCGAGTGGTAGGGCACCTGGATTCTCTCTTTGTTCAGAACCTGGAGATACGGTGCTTTCGGCGCAAGGTTGCTGACGCTGTTAGGAAGCCGGCCATTATTCATTTTTCTCAACGTTTCCGCAGGGATTTCGCTTTTCATCGTGGTGGTAAGATCGGTCGGAAGCGATATCAACTTGATCGCAAGTTCGCCGATCCCGCCTGACGCCATTTTGCTGCCGCGATGCGGAGTACAAATAAAGACAACCCGTTTGATGCGCGAGTTGGCCTTGAAAGTCGTGGCTTTAGTAACAAGGTCCGCCGGTTTTAACGAGGCGAAGAGCTCCATGGCTGGTTCTCCCAATGTTTTCTCCCAATCCGCACGGCTCATGCTCGTGACCTGCGCCTGGGAAAGCAATCCTCCCATGCTGTGACCGACCAGGACAAAGTCTTTGTGATTCGGATAAAGTTTATCTACTTTGGCCAGTTCTTCGCGCAGGCGTAACGCCGAATAAAGGACGGGGTTACCGGTGGGATAGGCGAAGACCCAGAATTGGTAATGTTTGCGTATCTCAGGGTCTGCCTGCAGACCGTTAATCGTCTGCACCCAGTCGAACGGAGTTGAAATAAGGCCGTGAACAAAGACCAGAGGAATCCGCTCGGGATCGTACGGCTGAAGAAAATAAAGCCCGGTCTTCTTCTCGTAATGAGCAGAGCGTAATGCACCCATTAGTCCCACTAACAGAAGATTGGCCGGCGGCTTGTAGTGGCTGATCGGCGCTGAGAAATCGGCAGCCAGGGGACGAACTTTGCCTTCAACACTCGCCGTCGGTTGGTTGGCCGGGTGACGGAGCGCGAGCGTGGCATCCTTTGCGTGAAAATCGAGGGTGGCCGTAACCGACGCGGCGATTCCCTTCGGTGGCGCGAACTTTTCGGGTGGATTGAGAATTCGCACTCCGACAAGCGCGCCGCCAACGCCTTCCTGGATGTTTTCCTTCCTGATCAGTTTTTGTTTCACCTGACCTTCGAGCTGAAGAGTCGTGAAGTAGTTCGGCGCCCAGACTGCAGAACTCGCGGGTTCAAGTCGCAGATGATAAGTCTGATTGTTCCCGGCGAGCGTCAGTGGATGGTTCCATAGTTGTCCTCCTTCGCTGGTGCGAAGCAGCACGGTAAGCTCGCCGCAGGCAGCGTTGTAAGTGTCCCGCGCTGGTGTTTCCTGAGCGCCGGAGCCGAGCAACGGCGCAGTCATTGCAGCAGCCTGCAGATAATCAGCTGCTCGTTTCTCAACTGGAACGCTTGCGGAGCGCGCCTCGCGCATCATGTCCGCCGTCGGCGCATATTCGGGACCGCGGGCTGTCTGCGGCGTCGTCGCGCAGCCGGCGAAAACCGAGAGGCATGTTATGCTCGCGATGAGGCGAAGCCGAATCGGTGTTTTCGAAGATTTGGGATTCATGCGATTTGGACTCCTCTCTCCTGATGTGAGCGCAATTGTGTCATATCTGCTTCTAAAATGTCTATAAGACTTTAGTGCAATACCAACTGGCGCAGGACCAGCTGCCGGGCGGTCAGCATTTACGGGCACTTCACTGGGTGTCGGTTCGAAAACGTCAAAGACCTACCGAAAGTCTTTCAAGGCACGATCGGAAAAGTCGAATTCGATCTCGGTCCGGCGAAACTCAGCGCTGAAGATCTGGAAACGGATTATCTCGAACGTTTCGCCAGCGCAGTGCGCAACTGATCTCGAATCGAATCAGCTGGCCTGCCGAGGCGTAGTCTTGCATTAGGCGAAACAATCTCTAGAAGTTGCGTTTCAGTCGCTGGTCGCAATGCTTTTCAACTCGCTCACGTTCGTTGTCTTCTTCACGATTGTCGTCACGCTGTACTGGAGCCTTCACGGCTGGGAGCTGCGAAAGAATCTGCTGGTCGTAGCGAGCTACATTTTTTACGGCGCCTGGAACCCGCCATTTGCTGCGCTGCTCTTTTCGACAACCTGCATGGATTTCTGGCTCGGCCGCCAGATGGCCAAAGCGCAAGGTCCGCATCGAAAGCGCCGGTGGCTCGTTGCCAGCGTTTGCATGAATCTGAGCATGCTCGGGTTCTTCAAATATGGAAATTTTCTACTGCAAAATTTCCAATGGTCGCTCGCGCGCATCGGAATCGTCTACCAACCGCCGCATCTCGACATTTTGCTACCAGTCGGGATTTCATTTTACACCTTCCATTCGCTTTCTTACACGCTCGATATTTATCGCGGCGTGCTTCAGCCGACGCGGTCTCTGCGTGATTTCGTGCTGGCGGTTTCGTTTTTCCCACAGCTCGTTGCCGGACCGATTGTCCGCGCAGGCGATTTTTTGCCGCAGCTCAGGCATCCTCCGCGTCTCAAAGCAGGCCAGTTCTTTTGGGGCCTGGCGTTGATGACGTTGGGTCTGTTTGAAAAAACTGTGCTGGCCGACACATTGCTCTCTGGCTCGGCTGATCGCGTGTTCGATTATGCCGGGCCACTGGTTGCGCTCGATTCGTGGGCGGGCGTCCTCGCGTTTGCAGGGCAAATCTTTTTCGATTTCGCCGGCTATTCCATCTGTGCGATCGGCGCTGCCTTAACGCTCGGTTTCCATCTCAAAGACAACTTTCGGTTTCCGTATGCCGCGATTGGCTTCTCGGATTTTTGGCGACGGTGGCACATTTCGCTTTCCACTTTTCTTCGCGATTACCTTTACATTCCGCTCGGTGGCAATCAGGTCAGACCGTTCCGTGCCGCGCTTAATCTTGTCATCGTCATGTTCCTTGGTGGCCTTTGGCACGGCGCCGCATGGACTTTTGTTGTCTGGGGTTTATTGCACGGCTCTTATTTAGTAATCGAGCGGGTCTTTCGCGTCTTGTTCGAAGCCAAACGGTGGGCGAGCACGTTGCCGGTCCGCGTCCTCGCCGGTTTCGCCACTTACGCGGCGGTTTGCGTTGCGTGGGTATTTTTCCGCGCGTCTGATTTCACGATCGCGAGCAGGATGCTGGGCGGTATGTTTGGCCAACATCCACACGGCGACGCGATTTTTACGACGCGTGAATTATTGCAAATTGGAAGCGTCACCCTCGCTCTGATCGCAATGCATTGGGCGATGCGCGATGACACGTTTGAGACCGCCATAATGCGTTTGCCGCACTGGGCGATCACCGTGATCGGGGCCGCGATGGCATGCGCCGTCATTTTCACTCAAGGAAACAGTAATGCGTTCATCTATTTCCAGTTTTAAGGAACGGCTCCGCCTACCGCGCTTGTTCTTCCGCAAACCTTCGCGGGAGGAACAGATCCACGGCGGTCCGCCTCTGGAATTTGAGCGCCCGATTCCGCCTGCGCCCTGGCGCGGAATCGCCGTTGTTGTTACCATCATTGTAATCGCTGCGACCACGGCATGGGAGTTATACTGCCGCTCGCTTGGCTACGGCCCGACGCTTAACGATAACGAGGATCTTTGGACGCTGTGGCGCCGTCGTGTTGCGCCGGAATCAATTGTGATTATCGGCGATTCCCGCGCCTGGTTCGATGTCGATCTAGACGAATTCCAAAAGGGGTTGGGCAAACGACCAATCCAACTTGCAATGGCTGGCTCAACCGTATTGCCTGCACTGGCCGATCTGGCGGATGACAAAAATTTCCACGGCACAATCATTTGTAGTGTTGTCCCGTATCTGTTTTTCGCGCCGCCCGGCACTCCGCCGATGGAGCGTGCCGAGAAAGGAATAAAGCGGTTTCACAATCAAACGCCCGCCCAGCGGGTCAGCGAATATCTCTCGATGCCACTGGAAGAGCATGTCGCATTCTTGAAACCGGATGATCTAAGCCTGGAAGCGTTTTTAAACCAATTGCCGATTCCAAATCGTCCGGGTGCGCTGGTGCCTCCACGTTTTCCGCCCTATTTTCAAACTGAAGACCGCGAACGTCGCGCCCGAATGTGGGAGAAATGCGCTGAACCGGGGAGCGAATTAGCGAAAAAGATCCAACAGATCTGGATTCCGCTCTTCACGCCGCCACCACCACCTAGCTACGTGCCGAAGGATGTTTTCTTCGCGCAAATGAATGAAGGAATCCAAAAGCGTTTTGCTGACGTGACCGCTGCCATCGAAAAAATTCGATCGCGCGGTGGAAAGATTGTTTTCGTTCGGTTTCCCAACACTGGTGGATTGAAAGACCTTGAGGATCGGATCACGCCTCGGGAAAAAACTTGGGATCCGCTTTTGAAAATGACCGGCGCGCCCGGAATTTATTACTCTGACTTTCCCGAGCTCTCAGGATTCATCTGTCCCGAATGGTCGCATTTGTCTGCGGGCGATTCAGTGGAATTCAGTAAACGTCTCGTCCCGCATCTGCGCGCCGCGCTGAAGATGTAAGTGCCGCTTGCCGCGCGGCATCTTCAAATGCCACGCTAGACAAGCGAGCCGGCAGTCGGATTCGAACCGACGACCTGCTGATTACAAATCAGCTGCTCTACCAGCTGAGCTATGCCGGCGACCGAAAGGTTAAAAGGTTACAAGCGTTACAACGCTAAAACGGAAGCGCGAGAAAGCCACCGTAAGTTTGCCATTCATTTTACGAATGCTGCTGTCATGTTGAGCGAAGCGAAACATCTCTGGCCTTATCCGCTGGAAGCCTCGATCCAAAAATTGATCTGAGATTCTTCGCTTCGCTCAGAATGACACGAACGCAGATGTACTCGGTCCGCTTATTCGCGGACGCGGGAATAAGCGGAAAGAGGTCCCGCCGTTTCCAAATTCTTGATGACGGTGCTGAGATAGACCGACTCGGGATAGAGCGCCTTGTATTTTGTGATCTCCGCGCGATTCAACACCTTGAAGCCGTAGCGTTCGAACATTTTTTCGCCACGCCGGCTCTCGAAGGTGACGATCTGGCCGTAAACACGTTTTTCGCCGGAGCGATACAAATAACTCAAATACGCGCTCATGAGCGCGCGTGTTGTCGAGACTTTACGAGCGTCCGGCAGCAGATTGACATGGAAATGGGGCATACGTCGCGGCGCTGCTGGCACTTCGCGCCAGCCATGCACAAGAATCCAGCGAACGAACCGGCGCGAACGTTCGTTGTAGCGAAAATAGCGCGTCAGCGCGCGAAAAAAGAGCCAGACGTTTTGATACAGCGCATAGAGCTGATTTTGCAGCGGCTTGCGCGAGCCGAGCAGATAACCGCGAATTTCGCCGTCCACCTCCACGAGAAAACACGATTCCGGCTCATGATCGGTGTAGTAGGTGGTGAGAAAATCAGCAAACAATTCTCGATCTTGGTACACTGGATCGATCGGGTCGCCGAGAAATCCGGTATCGCAGCAGAGTTTCCTTACCGCTTCGCGGTCGGATCTGCGATAGCCACGAATCAGGAACGGCTTGTGAGCGTCGCTCGTCATTTAAAAACCGCGGTATTTTGAGCGAATCTCGCGATAAATGCAAAACAGTTCGTCAAACACGCTCGGCCAGCTATAAAGATTCTCCGCCGCGCGGGCGGCGCACTCGCCCAAGCTCGACAACTTCGTTGTGCTTGCTGCTTCAATCGCGCCGGCCAGCGCTTCCGGAGTGTTCTCGCCTGCCCACGATTCCTGGTCATGGCAAATAACCCGGTCCATGTAACTGCCGCGAATTCCGACCACCGGAGTTCCGCACGCCTGGCTCTCCAGCGCAACAAGGCCAAATGTTTCCTGGACACTTGGGTGAACAAACAGATCCGCTGCGCGATAATAACGGGCGAGATCAGCAGAATCAGCGCAGTACGAAATCCATGAAATGTTTCTCCCGCAACTGCGGGACTGTCGCAATTTTTGTACTGTGTGTCGCTGCGGTCCATCGCCGATAACCAGCAGATGAAATTTATTCCGGTCTCGCAGACGGAGAAGCTCAAATGTTCGAAACAGTGTTTGGGTATTTTTTTCTTTAGCCAAACGCCCGACATAGAGCAGCAGCTTTTGGTCGGCCTCCACCGCTAACGACCGGCGTGTGGCTGGTGCATCATCGGGTGTGGGGTTGAAAACTTCCGTGTTCACCCCAAGCCGTACGGGCCGGACATTGTGCACGCCCCATTCAGAAAGAAGGTCTGCCAGTCTCTCCGACGGGACGAGAGTGGCCTGAAAGCGGTTATAGAGTTTACGAACGTAAGCGCGTGTTAGTTTCATGGCGCGCAGAGTGCCGCGTTTGCCCAAAAATCTCGCGGTGCCTTTCAAATACGCTTCCGGGAAATGCGAATGATAAAAACCAACGACCGGAACTTTCAGGGCCCGCCCGGCAGCAATCGCTTTCCATCCAATCTGATATGGGTCGCTCGATTCGATGAGATCGGGTCGCTCGCGTTCCAAGATTTCTTCGATCGCGCGCAGATTAAGCAGCGCGCGATAACGCGAGCTCCGCGAAACCAACGGCGACCGAATCGAATATTTTCGCGACCGCGCATCTGTTGCCACCTCGGTTTTTGAGCCGGGCACGACCAGAACATGTTCGTCCTCCGGCGAGTGGTTCCTGATGTACGCGATCTTCTCGTGGAGATAACGCTTCACGCCGCCGCTAAACGGAGAATAAAACTGGGTTAGGTCGCAGATCTTCATTGAACTGCCAATTTCCGATTGCCGAGTGCCGATTTTCGCGAAGCAGCCATGATCGCGACGAGTTCCCCAGCCTCGGTGAGCAGGGGACGAACTCTTGTTTGAGTCAGCAAGGCTGAATCAATAATCAACTCCAACCGAAAAGCAGTTTCGTCTGCTTCCTCTTCTACGACTCCAATCTTGGCAATAAATTCAGCGCGCGACCGTGCTCGGCATGCTGCCCGATAATTCGCGGCCACTGAAGTCGCACTTCGAATAATCTGATTTGCTACAGCGCGTCCTTGAATTGTCCGAGGCAGCGCATCGACTAGCTTGATTACGCGTAACGCAAACTGCTTAGTTCGCGCTTTTAGATCCGCGCTGCGAACGATCTTCTCGGATTTGGCAATCGGCATTCGGCAATCGGAAATCAGCTACTTTCCAGCTCGCTAAGATATTTCTCCGCGTCCATCGCCGCCGCACACCCAGAACCAGCAGCGGTTACAGCCTGCTTGTAAACGCGATCGGCAACATCGCCGGCCACGAACACACCGGGATGCTGGCTCTCGACCAGATTTTTCGTGATCAAGTAGCCGTCGCCATCCATGTCGAGTTTGCCTCGATACGGCTTCGAGTTCGGGTCGTGGCCGATGGCTATGAACACAGCAGCCACAGGCAGTTCACGTTCTTGGTTTGCCTTCACATTGCGCAAACGCACGGCGCGCATCTCGCCTTTTTCATCGGGAATGTATTTCGTAACCACAGTGTTCCAGATCGGTTCGATCTTCTTATTCGCGAATACGCGCTCCTGCATGATGATAGAAGCGCGCATTTTATCGCGGCGATGAATCAGATAAACCTTTGAAGCGAACCGGGTGAGAAACAACGATTCCTCCGCCGCGGAATCGCCGCCGCCAATCACGCAGACCGGCACGTTCTTGTAGAACGCGCCGTCGCACGTGGCGCACGAAGTCAGCCCGTGACCGATCAATTTCTCTTCGTCTTCCAGTCCCAAATACCGGGCCGACGCTCCGCTGGCAATAATGAACGCCTGCGCCTCGAGCCACTCATCATCCGCTTTCACCCGGATATGCTTGTTGCTTCCATCGAAATCGGTCACTTCGGCATAAGAGAAGCGCGCACCAAATTTCTCGGCTTGCCTATGCATGTTGAGGATGAGCTCCGGCCCGTCGATTCCGTCCGGGAAGCCGGGATAATTTTCCACCAATGTGGTAGTCGAGAGCTGCCCACCTGGCTGCCGACCCTCCAGGACCAGCGGATTCAGGTTCGCGCGCGCCGCGTAGATAGCCGCAGTCAATCCGGCGCAACCGCTTCCAGCAATGATCACCTTCTCCATCGATAGAATTTAGCACACCGCGCAAGTTGCAAAGGCCATAACTGCTAGTCGCAGTTGCGGAGCGGGACTC
>QHPG01000109.1 GCA_003219005.1 Verrucomicrobiota bacterium | reverse complement strand
GGAAACGCGAAACGCCGTCGTTCCGCAGATGATCGTGACGTGATTTACGGATTTCGCTGCGTGCTCGCGGCGGAGAACGGCAGCGAGATTGAGAATAAGTGAGTTCCCTTTATTGTCGTGAAGTTGCAAAGCCGATGTGGCGAAATGGCAGACGCAACGGACTTAAAATCCGTTGGGCCATAACAGGCCCGTGCCGGTTCGAGTCCGGCCATCGGCAGTTTTTAATTGCGGAATGGGGCTCGCGGATTCCGGACAGATGGAACGCCCACTTTTTATTCCAGTGATTCTCGGAACGGCTCGTCAGGGGAGACAGAGCGAACACGTCGGACGTTTTGTTTTTGAGCAGACAAAGAAACACGTGGATGTGGAGACGGAGCTGATCGATGTGCGCGAGCTTCCGATGCGGCTCGATGATGCGGGAGAGCAAATGAAAGATGCGGTATTCTCGGCGACGATCGAGCGCTGCGACGGAATCATCCTCGTTGTACCGGAATACAATCATGGTTATCCCGGGCTTCTGAAACACGCGCTGGACATGAACTTGAAAGAATACATTCACAAGGCGGTTGGGATTTGCGGCGTGTCGGCTGGGCCGTTTGGCGGCGCGCGTGTGATTGAGAATCTCCTGCCGGTCATGCGCGAGCTGGGTCTCGTTGCAATTTTTGAGGACGTCAATTTCGGGAAAGTGGGGACGCTCTTCGATGAACGCGGCCAATTACTCGACGACAAATTTGTTGGACGCGTGAACAAATTTCTCGACGAGCTCATCTGGATGTCGCGTACGCTGCGCTACGGTCGCGAGAACGCCGCGTCGGTCTAACGGATCGGATCGATGCAGGACAAGATCGGCAACTCTTCACTGTCGATTGCGCGATCGAGTAATCACAGGCATCTCGGAATATTGATCGGTCTCGCGACCGCGACTCTGGTTGTCCACGTTCTTCTGGGAGACCGCTACGGATTTCATCGTGATGAATTGGCCACACTCAATGATGCGCGACATTTGGCCTGGGGTTATGTGGCGTATCCTCCCGTCACGCCATTCTTTGGCCGGGCTTCGCTGGAGCTTTTCGGCACATCTTTGACCGGTTTTCGATTTTTTGCCGCGTTAGTCGATGCGCTCAGCGTCGTTATCGCGGGATTGATGGCATGCGAGCTAGGTGGCGGGCGTTATGCGCAATTACTGACAGCCCTCACCGTGGTTCCCTTCTGTTTAGGGGCGGGAACGCTGATGGAGTATGTTTCATTCGATTACTTTTTTTGGATCCTGACGGCTTATTTCGTGGCACGCTTGTTAAGATCCGATGATCCGCGCTGGTGGATCGGTGTAGGCTGCTCAATCGGGCTTGGGATGCTGACGAAGTACAGCATCCTCATTTGCGTTGCCGGGCTGGTTGTTGGCGTAGCGTTGACGAAGCTTCGTCGTCATCTCAGAAGCAAATGGCTTTGGATCGGCGTGGCCTGCTCGCTTTTGATTTTTTTACCGAATTTAAGCTGGCAATTGCGGCACGATTTCATATCGCTCGACTTTCTTCGCCATATTCATGCTCGTGACGTTCAGATTGGTCGGACAAAGAATTTTCTTTCCGACCAACTGTTGCTAACCCTCTTCGCGCTTCCGGTGGCAGTCGCCGGACTTTACCTTTATTTTTTCACCGTCAACGGCCGCCGTTTTCAGGTCCTGGGGTGGATGTATTTGATTCCGCTGGTGCTGTTTTTCGTGCTGAAGGGCAGGGGATATTACCTGGAGCCTGCCTATCCGGTGCTGTTCGCGGGTGGCAGCACTTGGATGGAACAATCTCTGGATAAAATTAGTCGGACCTGGATGCGGAGCACAGTATGGACGGCTCTCTGGTTGGGAATGGGAGCGAATATTTTGGTGACTGCAGCATTCTGGCTTCCGCTTGCGCCCATCAATTCAAACTGGTGGTCGAAGGCGGTCAAAGTGAACGGCGATTTTCGCGAAGAGGTTGGCTGGCCTGAACTCGTCGAAACCATTGCTCGTATCCATGACTCGCTTCCGCCTAACGAACGCGCACGGGTGGGAATCTTGGCGGGGAATTATGGCGAAGCCGGAGCTATCAATCTTTACGGGTCGCGCTACGGATTGCCGACAGCGATGAGCGGCATCAATTCCTTTTGGCAACGGGGCTACGGCGATCCACCGCCGGAAATTGTGATCGTCCTCGGTTACTCGCGCACGTTTCTGGAACGGCATTTGGAATCTTGCATGTCGAGCGGACTCGTACAAAATCGTTACGGCGTTGCGAACGAAGAAACGACCGATCACGCGGAGATTTTCGTTTGTCGCCGGTTACGCGGAAGCTGGCCGGAATTTTGGAAAGGTTTACGCCATTATGGCTGAACGCTGGATTGAAGAGCGAATGCGACGGCTGGGCATTCGAGATGTCGATCTCGTGGAAACGTTTGCGCGATCCGGTGGTCCGGGCGGCCAGAATGTAAACAAAGTCGCTACTGCGGTCACCCTGCGACACTTGCCGACTGGGATCAGCGTGACGGTTCAGGATTCACGTTCGCAGGCGATGAATCGGAAGCTGGTGCGCGAAAGATTACTCGACGCGATCGAACAAGATCGACAAGCAGCGCGCGAGAGGGAGATTTCGCGCCGTGAAAAAGAGCGCCGCCGAAAATCGCCGCGACCACCCGCATTAAAACGAAAGATTCTGGAATCGAAACGCAAGCGCGGGGAGCTAAAGAAACAGCGGGCGAAAATTGAAATCTAAGAAAAATTCCTCTGGTCGAATACATCTATGAGAGCAACCTGTGACGAATTGCTTTTAAAGAGGCAATTCAACTATGAAAAGAACGATCATTGTCATTTCTGCGTTTTCGCTGCTGGGTTTGATGCTGGTGTCTTGCTCGAGCGAACCCGAGACGACCACTACCACAACGCGTCAAACCACTGTCACTGCGCCGCCGCCGCCGTCTAGTATGTCGACCACAACAACGCATACGGGTTACTAAGAGCGAGAGATTGCCCATTCGAGAACGAAGACCGCAGAGCGGGCTTCCTTTTCATTTGACCGTAATAACGATTGAATGAGCTCGCCTCCGCGCAGGAGCTGCGAAACCGCGTTTACGACTTATCGACGGGCGTTTCCGCGCTTTGCGCTTGTTCTTCTTCCGCCTCGCTGACCACAGGCGCGATGGCCTGCAGTTTCTCGCCGTTGCGTAGATCCATCAATTTTACGCCCATGGTGTTGCGGCCGGTCTCGCGGATTTCTTTGACGCGGGTGCGCACCATCTGGCCTTTGTTCGTGATCAACATGATCTCGTCTGTCTCGCGTAATGTGAGTGCACCGACGACGTCGCCGGTTTTTTCTCCGGTCTTCATGGTGATAATGCCTTTGCCGCCGCGCGATTGGCGACGGTAATCATCGAACGGCGTGCGTTTGCCGATTCCATTTTCGCCGGCCACTAGCAGCATGGCGTTTGGATCGACGATCGCTATGGCCACGACGTGATCGTCCTTCTCCGGACGAATTCCCCAGACGCCGATGGTGTTGCGGCCCTGATCGCGCAGTTGTTCTTCATGGAAGCGCAAGCTCATTCCGTCTTTCGTGATCAGGACGATCTCGTTGTTGCCGTTCGTTAGTTTCGCGTCGATCAAACGGTCGCCTTCTTCGATTTGAATAGCGATGATGCCGCCGCGCCGGACCTTGGCGTAATTAGACAAATTCGATTTTTTGACGATGCCAGACTCCGTGGCGAAAACGATGTGCAGATTTTCATCCCACGTTTGATCGACAGCATTTGGACCCGTGCCGGATTTTTTGGATTGGACGCGAATTGTGGCCGCGATTTTTTCATCGGGCTTAAGCTCGAGAATATTTGCGATCGAGCGGCCTTTCGCCGCGCGCCCCATCTCGGGGATTTCGTAAACCTTTTCCACGTAAGCGCGGCCCGTCGCGGTGAAGAACATCAGATAATCGTGCGTGGTAGCGGTGAAAAGGTGCTGGACGAAATCGCCTTCCTCCTGCTCGGTGGCGCCTTCGCGCGTCGCCATGCCGATCACGCCCTTGCCGCCACGGCGTTGTGCACGAAACGCGCTCACCGCAGTGCGCTTGATAAAACCGCCATGGGTAATGCTGATGATGCAGCCCTCGTTCGCGATGAGGTCTTCCATGTTAATCTCAGCTTCGTCAGGAACGATTCCCGTCAGGCGCGGCGAACCGTATTTGTCGCGAGTCTCGCGCAATTCCTTTTTAATGATGGTGAAAACGCGCTGTTCTTTCGCCAGAATATCGCGAAGGTCCTTGATCGATTCGATTACGTCCTTGTACTCCGTCTCGATCTTCTCTCGCTCGAGCCCGGTGAGTTGATACAAACGCAGGTTGAGGATCTCGTCGGCCTGCTGTTCACTGAATGCGTAACGGCCTTCCGCCAGCCGCGCTGGATTACGAATGACAATACCGATTTGCTCGACCTTTCTTTTCGTGAACTCGAATGCGAGCAGTTTCACTCGGGCCTCGTCGCGATTGGCTGATTCGCGAATGATGCGGATGAATTCGTCGAGGTTCCGCAGCGCAATCAGATAACCTTCCAATGTTTCAGCGCGCTCTTCGGCTTTGCACAATTCAAAACGAGTGCGGCGCAAGACTACTTCGCGGCGATGCTCGATATAAGCCGCGTTAGCTTCCTTGAGTGAGAGCAGCTTCGGCCGGCCATGGTCGATCGCCAGCATGATCACCGCAAACGAACTCTCCAACGCAGTGTGCTTGTACAGATTGGCGATAATGACTTTCGGGTTGGCGTCGCGCTTGAGCTCGATCACAATGCGCGTGTTTTCATCCGACTGATCGCCGACGTAGCTGATCTC
>QHPG01000029.1 GCA_003219005.1 Verrucomicrobiota bacterium | reverse complement strand
TTTTAGTCGGCTGGTGTCTGCTGTCCAGGGTGCACGACGCCATTTACTGGTATGGATTCGACCGTACTTCGGCCCGCCTTGATCTGGCCAAGGCCGCAGCGGAAACCGCGTTGCGCCTCCAGCCGGATGCGGGTGAAGCTCATCTCGCTCTGGCCGTTTATTACTATCAAGGGTTCCTCGACTACGCTCGGGCCCGAAGTGAGCTCGCAATCGCCCGAGCGACACTGCCTAACAATGCCGACGTCTTTGTTTATACCGGCTTCATCGATCGCCGCGAAGGCCATTGGGAAGAAGCCACCCGCAATTTGGAGCGCGCCCTTGAGCTGGACCCACGCAACTTTTTCACGCTCCAGCAACTGGCCATCTATACCTACATTCCCCAACGTCGCTACGCAGATGCGGTTCGAACCTACGATCGCGCACTGACGATCGTATCCGGCGACCCGTTGACTCGCATTTATCGAGCGGAGGTTGCACTGGACTGGCGAGCGGATATCGAACCCTATCAGACTACGCTGGCCGCCTTGATCGCGGAAAATCCCAGCGCCGCCCCGGATGTGGACCACCCCGACTATGCCCTCTGCGAGCGAACCGCTGCTGCCGCGACCCGCTTGCTGGTAAACTACCCGCGTGATGGCGTGTCGATCGGCTACGGCGTCAACTGCCCGCACGCCTATTGGGAAGGAGTTATCGCTCGTTGGCAGGGCGACTCGGCTAAAGCGCAAGCCGCTTTTACCTCCGCGCGCAACGAGGTCGCGAAGACTGTGGAGAAGCAGCCCGAATTCATCGGCGCAATCAGCCTGCTGGGCATGATCGATGCCGGCCTCGGGCGGAAGGAACAGGCACTGCAGGAAGGACGGCGCGCGTGCGAATTGCTACCCATCTCCAAAGACGCCATCGCGGGCGCGGCCTTCGCTGTTAACCTGGCACAGATCTACGCATGGACCGGTGAGAAAGACCTCTCCATCGAACAGATCGCCGCCGTAGAACGCGTACCTAACGAACTTAGCTACGGCCGTCTCAAGCTCCATCCTTATTGGGACCCTCTGCGGGGCGATCCACGCTTTGAAAAAATTGTCACTTCACTGGCGCCAAAATAGCAGGCAGACCAACCCCCGCCACATAGAGTACTGACTCGCAGATCCCGTCTATCCCAAGGTCTCTTTCGATCAGTGTGTCCTTCAATGCACCCGTGCAGAACGGCGCCAGGCCCAGCCAGGTCGCTACCAGACAAAACGTTTGACAGAGATGACCGGCATCGAGAAGCACCACGCGGTAGGCACGAGGATAATCATATTTCCACATGGTGCGCCGAAACACGGCAGTCATTAGAAATAAAGCAGCTGCGTCTCTTACATAACGTTGGCGGCCGCAATAGAGCCGCGCTTTGTCGGGTGTGGCGTTCGAGTTGATACGCTCGAGACGATGATGTCCCGGGTGGTAGTGATACAAACCCGCTCTCAGGCCCTTGACGCGCAAAGCCATCAAATACACTTCGCCGGGGTGTCGCGCGCCCGCAGACGGGCTGGTTTTTCGGAGTAATTTCCCGAACACAGGCGATTGCAAATGACCAGTGACTCCCCAAACCAGGGAGAGGAGTTGGGATACAGTGTCAAGTGGCAGCTTTTGCTTCGAAAATTCGCGATGAGTCTTTCTGGTCAATAGGACCCGGGCGAATTCGGACTCAGGAAAGGCGCGTGTCGGCAGCAGCGTCTTCTTCGCTCCTTTCACCGTTTTGAAAATTTTTGGCCGCGGTGTTTTCGGCAGTATGGATTTCAGCCGATTGAGACTCCAACTGCTCAAGTCGGCTAAGGGCGGATCCTTCGTAGAAAAATGAAAGCTCCCTTCGGGAAGCCAATCGGACCACTCCTTCGCGATGTGAGTGTCCTGCTTTAGTTCCGGTGAGTCTTTAGGAAGCAGCAGCCTGTGCTTCACCAACTGAGAGATAGCCGAACGCACGCTTCTCGGCGTGTAATCGGCGAAACAATTGATCGCCGCTTGCGAAGTTCGCCAGTCGCTAAAGAAATCGAGAAGTTCGCAAGTAATCGGTCTGGCGGAGACGGTCAGTCGCAAGGCGAAATTATGAAAAAACAGCCGACCGTCCCCCCAATAGGCGAACAAGCTTGTAGCCCGCCGCAACTGAATCGTCCGCTCCCGCATCTGTTTTGGCCAATGCAGTATGTTTGCAGGAACAGCGTTAGAATGGTCTCACCTGCACTACTACAAAGTATGTGGCATAAATGGCATCGCTCTGAGCGCCTTCTTTGTTTTTTCCAAGTCTAGGACCATTTTCTTGTGAGCCTTGTGGAGTTTTTCGACATGCGCAATAGCTTTTCTTACGCGTGGATGCTGTGTCTTTGGTTTTTTGTTAGACATTGTTATCCTTTCTTTGAGCAACGGACCCTATTTAGGAATCCGAAGCTTCACATTTGTCCCAGAGGATATTTGAGAAGGCGACCGAATGTCAACAATGGTGATGCAATTGCCCCGAAAAGAGCCAGCGCCGATTGCGGGACATCACACGTGATCGCCGGAATGTTTGTGGCGATCTTTAAATGTAAGTTCGGCGATTCCCGATTTATCGAGCTCGCCCAGGCCCTCAGCGATCATACGGTCGTATTGTTCCTTGGTCGCGCGCGCGAGCGGTAAATCGAGACCGAGACTGCGCGCGAGATCAAGAGCAATTCCGCTGTCTTTGGCCGCATGCGCAGCAGAGAAAAAACAAGTGTGCTCGCGGTTTTGCATGTCTTCGCCATCTGTTTCGAGCACACGCGAGTTTGCGCCGGTCTGCGAAAACACCTTCCTCAACATTTCCAGATCGATGCCTAACGCCGCGCCGAGTGCGAGTCCCTCGGCCAGAGCGGCGGTGTTGATGTTCATCACCATGTTGACGAGCGCTTTCACTTTGGCTGCTTCGCCGGCTTTGCCAATAAAGCGGACCACCGAACCGAGCTCTTTCAAAATCGGTTCGGCTTTATGGAAAGCTTCTTCCTTTCCGCCGCACATCAGATAAAGCTTGCCCTCGCGCGCCTGCGGAATACTCGAGGCCATGCATGCTTCGAGTGTTTGCGCACCAGCTTTCTCGGCCAGTTTTTCAACATCGATATGAACTTGCGGTGAGATCGTCGCGCAGTTGACGAACAACTTGCCACGCGCATTTACGAGTAAATTGTCCCCGGTTCCGCCGAAGATCTGACGCATCGCGCTGTCATCGGTAACCACAGTGAAAATCGTATCGGATTGCGCGGTGACTTCCGATAAATCTTGGGCGGCTGCGCAGCCAAGTTCAGCAGCAAGCGATGTAGCAACCGCACGGTTCGTGTCGTAAACGGCCGTAATATGAAATTGCCGGTCTTTCAATCGACGCGCCATGTTCGCGCCCATCCGACCGACTCCAACAACACCAATGTTCATGCGGAACTGTAAACCAAATTAATTAGCATTGTCATCCCGATCCCGCAGTCGCGGGCGAGGGACCTCACACTCGAAGCGCGGAACGCTCCAGTAACCAGCGTAACTAATCGCCCTATGCGAGATCCTTCACTTCGTTCAGGATGACCGCGTCAAAACTTTTGGCATGATCATGCGATCCTGATTCATGCGCACATCGATCATCACAGCTTGCCAGCGAAAAAGGGATTGTGCACCTTCTCCTCTCCCACCGTCGTCATCGGGCCGTGGCCTGGGCAAATGATGGTTTCGTCCGGCAACGTCAGGATTTTCTCGAGGTTATTTCGCAACGCGTCTTGATAGGAGACATTTCCGCCGCCCATTGAACCCGCGAAAAGCGAATCGCCCACGATCGCCACCGGACGGGCAAGACCCCTCACGACATATGTCATTCCGCCCTGCGAGTGCCCCCAGGTTAGTCGCGTATCGATTTGGAGCTTTCCAAGTCGAAAACGTTTTCCTTCCTCAATCGGCTGCGCGCCAGGGACTGGTTCGCGCGCCGGCGTAAAAACATCTGCGCCGGTTTCTTCACGGAGGGACGGTAGGTCCGCAACATGATCGGCGTGTGCGTGCGTAAGGAGAATGAGTTGCACATCTAATTTATGATGCTTAGCAAAACGCACCATTTCGCTCGAATCGCCTCCAGTATCGAACGCTGCGGCGGCACGACTCGGCGGGTCCCAGACGAGATACGCGTTGACGGCCATATCGTGATAGCGCGTGTTGAATTGCGCGACGCCATCTCGCTCATCAAGTTTTTGGGGACGCCACTCGCCCTTGGCGAGTTCATAAAGCGGTCGCGGAGCAAGACCAAGAACGCCCGCAATGCCTAATACGGCCAGCTCATCAAACTTGCCCGCGCGCAGCGCCCGAATTTTTTGCGAACTGACACGCGCTCTTTCGGCCAGTTCAGTATCGGAAATACGCAAGCCGCGTTGCGCTTTTCCGACGATATCGCCCACGTTGTCTTCCAGCGGAATCATTCTGCCTTGTTAAACATTCGCCGGTAGCACTTCCTGGCTCGCGCGCAAATCAGGAATCTGTTCTAACGCCATTTTCTCGACGGCCATCTCAACATCCACAACTGAAAACGCGGTGCCGGTTTCCTTTTCCATCGAAGTCATCGCGACATTATTAATGCCGCAGGGAACGATGTGATTAAATGGTGAAAGATCGCCGCACACGTTCAGCGCAAATCCATGCATCGTAATCCAATGCCGCACACCGACGCCAATGGAAGCGATCTTGCGGTCCTCTACCCAAACTCCTGTGAGCGATTCGCGTCGCGTCGCGGCAATGCCGTTCTCGGCCAGTACTTCAATGAGCAACTGCTCGAGCCAGCGTAAAT
>QHPG01000028.1 GCA_003219005.1 Verrucomicrobiota bacterium | reverse complement strand
CGTAAGCTGTCGCCTATGAGCGAGGCGGAGCGGCCGAATCCGGATGAAATTCTCGCGCAGATGAAGCGCGAGGAAACGGAATCCGCGCGCGGCAAACTGAAGATTTTTTTCGGAATGTCGCCCGGTGTCGGCAAGACCTACGCCATGCTGCAGGCCGCCCGCCAAAAACAGGCTGAAGGTTGCGAGGTCGTTGTCGGTATCGTCGAAACACATGGCAGCAAAGAAACCGAAGCGTTGCTCGAAGGAATGCCGATCATGCCACGCGCCCAGATCGAATATCGCGGAACCACTCTTACGGAGATGGATTTGGATGCGAACGTTGGACGTTTATTGCTGTGACTTCGCCCAAGGTCCTCATCGCCGACTCCATTTCGCAACGCGGAGTGGACGAGCTCTCGCGGGAGCACGCGCTGGAAATCACGGTCAAAACTGGGTTGAGCGAGCGCGAGCTTATCGATCTCATTCCACCGTTTAGCGCGCTGCTCGTGCGCAGCCAGACAAAAGTCACGGCAGCGATTTTGAATGCCGGCGCCAAACTTCGCGTCGTCGGTCGCGCGGGAGTGGGCGTGGACAATGTCGATGTGGAGACGGCGACGCGCCGCGGGATCGTTGTGCTTAACGCGCCGGGTGGAAATACCGTTTCCACTGCCGAGCACGCGTTTTCGCTGTTGCTCTCGGTGGCGCGCAAGATTCCGCAAGCCGATGCAAGCATTCGCGGCAAGAAGTGGGACAAAAAGAATTTCGAAGGCGTCGAGCTGTATAACAAAACGCTTGGCGTTATCGGAATGGGCCGGATCGGCAGTGAGCTGAGCCGGCGCGCCATTGCTTTCGGGATGCGAGTCGTCGCCTATGATCCATACCTGTCTGCAACGCGCGCCCGCAGCTTGCAAGTGGAACTCATGGACGAGCTCGACGATTTGCTCACGACCGCGGATTTCATTTCGCTGCATACGCCGCTTACTGCAGAAACGCGTCACGTTCTCGATGACGCGCGACTGCAAAAAACAAAACGCGGCGTCCGCATCATCAATTGCGCGCGAGGCGGTTTGATCGATGAAACCGCCCTCCTCAGGGCGTTACAAGACGGGCATGTCGCCGGCGCAGCCCTGGATGTTTTCGAAGTTGAACCGCTCCCAGTCGATTCGCCGTTGCGCAGCGCACCCAATCTCGTTCTGACTCCGCACCTCGGGGCATCGACAGCGGAAGCGCAGGAGAGCGTCGGCATCGAGATCGCGCAGTCCATCCGCGCAGTGCTGCTCGAAGGCACCATCCGCAACGCTGTGAACATGCCGAACCTCGACGCGAAAACGCTGGCAATCATCGGGCCGCATCTGCGTTTCGGCGAAAAGCTCGGCAGATTTCTGTCACAGATCGCGCCGAAGCGCGCTGACTCCATCAACATTAATTACAGCGGAAAAGTCAACGAAGTGGATACGACCGCGATTACGCGCGCAGTGCTGAAAGGATTCCTGCAACTCGCCGGCGGCAGCGAAGTCAACGAAGTCAACGCACCCGCGTTCGCAGAAACTCTTGGTCTAAAAGTGAGCGAATCGCGTCTGAGCGCGCCGGGGGATTACACGGACATGCTCGAATTGTCGGCCGTCGGCGAGGGAAAAACCGTTTCGGTGGGCGGCGCATTCTTCGGCGCGACGCCGCGAATTGTGAGCATCAACAGCCGCCCGGTCGAAGCGCGTCCGCATGGCGTGGTGTTCGTGTTGGAAAACACCGATCGCCCCGGCATGGTCGGCCGCATCGGCACGTTGCTCGGCGATCACGGCGTGAATATTGCCACGATGTCGCTCAGCCGAAATCAAGCCGGCGGCACCGCGCTCACGGTTTTGAATCTCGACACGGCGCCCGACGAAGAATTGCTGATGGAAATTCGCGCGAGCGAAGACATCCGCTCCGCGCAGGTAATTCAATTGTAGCCACGGCCCTGCGGGCCGTCTTTCGCGAACGGACAAATGGATGACGCGCCACAGGCGCTTGGCTACAGCGACAGGCGAATTGCCTTGTCGCGGTCGCGCGAATCCTATAGAACGACCCATTATGGACTTTGGTGCTCACTCAATTATTTGGATTATTCTTGTTGGTCTTGTCATTGGCGCCATCGCGAAATTGTTGATGCCAGGCAAGGATCCTGGCGGTTGCATCATTACGATTCTGCTCGGCATCGCGGGCGCGCTTGTCGGCACGTGGCTCGGACGCCTTTTTATGGGCGAGAATTACGTCGCCGGTTGGATCATGTCGATCGTCGGCGCGATGATCTTGTTATTGCTATATCGATTGCTTTTCAGGCGCGGCGTTTAGAAGCACGCATTGCGGGTTGTAGCGGTGCTCGCCGCGGCGTGCACCAAACCACATTGATCAGGCGTTTGACACAAACGCCTCTACAATCAATCCCCACGTTTGCTCTCTCTCGCGAATGCGAGATGCTCACTGCTTCATGGCCGACCCTGAAAGAAGCCACGTGATCATCGCATTCGCAGCGCTTTATCTGATCTGGGGCTCCACTTATCTCGGTATTCGGTTCGCCATCGAAACGATCCCGCCGTTTCTTATGGCGGGCGCACGATTCGTGGCTGCGGGTCTGATCATGTACGTGATCGCGTGGGCGCAAGGCATCAGCAAATCGACGTGGGCGAACTGGCGTACGTCGTTGATCATCGGGGCGTGTTTGCTGCTCGCGGGTAACGGCGGAGTGACGATCTCAGAGCAACATATCGATTCGGGATTGGCGGCGCTGATCGTGGCAATTGTTCCCATCTACATTGTGCTGCTGGGCTGGGCGACAGGAATGGCGCCCAGACCAAGTCCAATTATCTGGCTCGCTCTCGTAGGAGGCTTTGTTGGAGTGGGGATTTTATTCGGGCCATCTTTAGCCGGCATCGTTGATGCCGGTTCGCCGGGGTCACCGCCCCCGGCTACAACGCGCTCGGTCGGCAACCATCCGGCGATCGGAATATCCATTCTGCTGGTTTCCTCTTTCATCTGGTCGGCTGGATCGCTTTACTCGCGGACTGCAAAGCACGCGGCATCGCCGTTTCTGACTGCAGCCCAACAAATGCTCTGCGGCGGCGCGCTGCTTTTGCTAACGGGCATTGTGACCGGCGAACTGCCGCGCTTTCATCCCGGTTCCATCTCGGTTTTATCGCTCGCTTCATTTATTTATCTGGTGGTCATTGGAGCTGTGGTTGGATACACCGCTTACATTTGGCTGCTGCGTCACTGTGAGCCTGCGAAAGTCGCTACGTACGCCTATGTGAATCCGATTGTGGCAGTCTTGCTGGGCGCCCTGTTTGCCGGCGAAACTATAACCAGGCGCACATTGATCGCCGCCGGCCTCATTATTGGCTCGGTCGCTCTTGTAATCACGGCACAGCAACTAAGGGCCAGAGTCGAGCCGCCTATTAGCGCTGCGTTAGAGCCTGCTGATTAAATATTATGAGCAGCGAGAATCCGCCGCGGGATCCGAAAGATCGACACCAAACGATCGAAGTAGCCAAGCGCAATTGGCAGGCTGAAGTGGAGACTGCGCAAACGTACCGCGACCTGGCCGAGCGCGAACAAGACGAGAAACGCAAGGGCATTCTCCTGCGCATGGCGGGAGCGGAAGAGCGCCACGCGCAGCGTTGGGAGAAAAAACTGAGAGACCTCGGCGCAGAGCCGCCCGTTTACAAAGACACGATTGCGCGCCGGTTGAATCGCTGGTGGAACAAAATTGCGGGCGCGGAAATTGCCATTCGCCGGATGGAAGCGACGGAAGAACGCCAAGAAGCGGAATTCCACGATCAAGCCCAGCGGGCTTTCGCCCGCGAAGAAGACGTCCAGGAATTTTTGCGGAAAAGCGCGCTCGAGGAAAAGGCGCATGCGCGAGTGCTGAGCGCAATGGCGCCACCGGTCAGTCCGCGCACGGCACTGGACAAGATTCTAAAGCGCGAACGCTGGCATGGGCGAGGGGGCAGTTGGGTAGCCGACGCGATCTATGGGGCGAACGACGGGTTGGGTGCGGTGTTTGGAATTGTCTCCGGCGTGGCCGGCGCGACGAACAACCAGCAACATTACATTTTGATCTCCGGGCTTGCGGGGATGCTTGCCTCCACATTGTCGATGGGCGCGGGCGCGTATCTCGCCGCAAAGAGCGAAGCGGAAGTGTATGAAGCGGAGATTTCGCGTGAGCGTGCGGAAGTAGAGGAAAATCCGGAGGAGGAAATCGAGGAGATGTCGCTCTTCTATCAATTGCAAGGATTCACTCCCGAAGAATCGCAGAAAATGGCGGAGCGCCTGGCGGAGCAGCCGGAGCAGTTCGTGCAGGCCATGGCGCAAAGCGAGCTGGGCTTGTCCGAGCATCGTTTCCCGAATCAATGGACTGCTGCGATCTCGGCTGGTATCTCTACCGCGATCGGGGCCTTCGTTCCGATTATTCCATTCTTTTTCACGGGTGGCATGACTGCGGTAGCCATTTCCTTCGGCATCAGTTTGGCTGCGCACTTTCTGGTCGGCGCGTTAAAATCGCTGATCACCATCCGTTCCTGGTGGGCGTCGGGATTGGAAATGACCTGGATCGGCATCATCGTCGCCGTTGTCACCTACGGCCTTGGCCTGGCCTTTGGGGCGTTAGGTTAAAAAACAAATAATTCTAAGAAGCGCCGCCGCTTGCATAGGCTCCCGCTTTGCATATCGGTGCTAAACACTTCTCTCAAATCCATCTCGCAACTTCATATGCATCTACGTCTCATAATTTGCTTTGTATCCGCGGCGCTCACAGTGCCGGCAGGATTCGCTCAAAATGAAAATCCCTCGAAAGCTTTCGGGGTCGACCAGTTGGTTTCCAAAAATATCGAAGCCAAGGGCGGGGCCGATGCACTAAACGCGCTGCAATCCCTGCGTCTGAGTGGCAAAATGCTG
>QHPG01000118.1 GCA_003219005.1 Verrucomicrobiota bacterium | reverse complement strand
CCCTACAGTATTTTTCCACGCTGAGCATCAGCCTGCAGGCAGAATGCAGCCGCTCACTTCGCCGAAGCCGACGCGATAGTCGTCGCCTTGGCACCAGCCGGTGATGGTAAGCGTATCGCCGTCTTCGAGCCATTTGCGCGTTTTGCCATTTGCCAGCGTGAGCGCGTTGGCCCCGCGCCAGGTTAGTTCTAACATGCAGCCCCGTGATTCTTCGGTTTCTCCGCTGATGGTCCCACTGGCCAGTAAATCCCCTGGCTCCAAATTGCAGCCGGTGATCGTGTGATGAGCGAGTTGTTGGGCGATGCTCCAGTAGAGATTTTGGAAATTCGTCCGCGTAATAACCTGCGGCGTGCCCATCGATGAGGTTTGCAAGCCCGCTTCGAGGTAAATGTCGAATGTGAAATCGTTTTTCGCGCGCAAGTACGGGAGCGGCTCGGGATCCTGCTGAGGCCGCGGTTTTCTGAATGGCTCAAGCGCTTCGAGCGTCACAACCCAAGGCGAAATACTGGTACAAAAATTTTTCGACAGAAAGGGACCAAGCGGTTGATATTCCCATGCCTGGATGTCGCGCGCGCTCCAATCGTTCATCAGAACGAGACCAAAGATGTGATCAGTTGCGCGATTGATCGGCACCGGTTGACCTAACGAATTGCCGGGCCCGATCAGAAACGCCATTTCCAATTCGTAATCGAGGCTTTTCGTTGGACCGAATGTGGGGGCGGCTGCATCCGGCGCCTTGGTCTGCCCGCTCGGCCGACGCACATCAGTTCCGCTGACGACCACGGAACTGGCGCGCCCGTGATATGCCACCGGTAACCATTTCCAATTTGGCATCAGAGCGTTCTCCGGTCCGCGCAACATCGTGCCAACATTGTGCGCATGATGGTAGGACGAGTAGAAATCGGTGTAATTGCCGATGCGCGCCGGCAATTTCATCGCCGCGTCTTTTTGCGCGTAGAAAACTTTTCCCCGCAACCGAGCGTTATCTCGCAATGTGGGCGTCTCAGTCGAGAGAAGATGTTGCAGGACCTCGCGCGTCTTTCGCCAAGCCGGACGACCAAGCGCGAGAAACGTGTTTAGTGAATCTTCCGAAAAAACCTTTTGGTCGCGGAATTCTGGCGAGCGAAAATGACCAAGCTCTTCCAGCACAGAAAGATCCGTAATCAAATCGCCGATGGCCACCCCTACGCGCGGCTTACCCTGCTTCGGTTGGAAGATGCCAAAGGGCAGATTTTGAATCGGAAAATAGGACTCAGGTGAAACCTCGACGAAAGAACGAAGAGCCATGCCTATGATTTAACCACGAAGATCACAGAGGACACGAAGAGTTATTTGAATTTTCCATTTTCAAAAGCTTCCTGATCTTCGTGTCCTTCGTGCTGATTCAAAGAAGTCTCAGAGCGCGCAAATCCTCACGTGGTTCATCAAAGCTGCAACTGCCGAACGAGGCGACGAACCTCCGGCGATATCGGAGCCGTTCGATGTCGATCGTCCATCCGCGCCACGAAAAAAAATCTTTCTCAAAAGAAAACGAATCTACGCTTTCATCTTCCAGCATGATCGCAGCTTGGCGTGCATCCCATCGATGCTCTGCGGCGAGCGTGGCTGCGCCAAGCACATTGAGAAATCCGTGCATCTTTGTTTTCACTTCATCGCGAAACTGCCGGATGGGATGATGCAGCCCTGCCGTAAACTTGATCGGCAGTTGGTGCGTGGCCGGCGTTACGAGCGCGGCGGCGATTTGCGATGAGGTTGGAAACGCATCCGCTGTCACGCCGCCCGTGCGCAACTTGTAACCAAACGCTGCCGACTCCTCGTTGGAATTGTGTTCGGCGAGTAACGCAATGATTTGCTCCGCTCTCTCCGGAGGGGCTTCCCAAAAAACTGGCAAATTACCGACGATCGATCTGGCCTCTTTGAGTAATCCAACATCTACATCCTGCGGTAAGAACATCTCCAGTTGACTAATCGAGACGAGATCCACATTGCTCGACAGAGAACGAATGGCCACATCCGTGTCTTCAAGCGCTTCGAGAAAGGCATCAGCATTCGCAGTTTTGGGACCTAGGGCAGCGACGCGAAGTGGATGCGCAGGATCGAACAGCGAAAGTAGTTGCTTTGCCGCATCAAATTGTTCAATGGAAAGAACGAATGCATTGAGCATCCACGCTTCGGATGACCGCACATATTGCGCGTGGTTCTGAAAAGCTGGTTCGAGCGCAAGGCTGCAAGGCGGGAACATTCCCGCATAGTCAATCGATTTCGCGAACAGAGTCTTAAGAGAAGCGTTTGCCATGGGATGAACGAACCGTGCGTTTGCACCTCATGCAGGTCAAATTACAGCCTCTTGAGAATCAAATGATAAGCCTCGACTTTCTTTTCGAAATGCTGTAGAAATTTGGGCTCTAATGGAGCCAACGGAGTCCACCTCAGGCCTTGACTTGGCAATCTGTACATGCGGAGAACACGAATATACCGCGCGCGATGCAATCGATGCGGCGATTTTCAGAGGCGAGTTAGACGTAAAGTGGAAGGAATTTCTCCACCAAGTCGCAGCGGAAAGCCGTGCGGATGAGCTAGAGTTGGAGCCAGACGAGTCTTCGATTTCGAGTGCAGCGGAAGCTTTTCGTTACGAATACGATTTGATTACCGCCGAGGAAACGGAAGCCTGGCTGGCAAATCGAGGGCTCACGCTTGATGACTTCGCCGACTATCTTACCCGCGAATACTACGCCAGCACGCTTCACGAAGAGATTGTTCCAGACGAAATCGAATATTCTTCTGCGGATGTCGAGCTACGCCAGTCCTTCCTTGCGGAATTAATTTTATCCGGAGAATTGGACCGAATGACCAATGATTTGATCGTGCGGCTGGCAGCACGCTGTGCCGGAAAGGAGCTTCCGCAGGATATGATTGCGGCTGAAAAGCGAAAATTTCTCCATCGGATCGCGGTTACGTCGGAGCAACTGCCAGATTGGCTGGAGCAACTGCAACGCGATTCGAAATGGTTAGACGAGATGCTCGCGATCGAGGCCGCATACGCTAAACATTGCGCCACACTGCTTGTCCCTGAAGCGCGTCAACGCGAATTGCTGGCTTTGCGGCTGCCCCTGACGAGATTCGAAACCGAAGTGATCGAGGTGGAATCGATCGATGCCGCCAGGGAAGCGCTGTTTTGCGTGCGCGAGGACGGCATGTCAATGGAAGAAGTGGCCACCGAGGGAGGCTATCCTTACCGACGTGCGGACTTTATTCTGGAAGATCTTCCCGTCGATGCCCAGCACAGATTCCTGAGCGTCTCGTCTGGCGAGGTGCTAAAGCCCCTTGCTCATAGCGACGGATTTGAACTGTGTCGCATTCTTAAAAAAATTGAGCCCCAGCCCGAGGATCCAAATGTAAAATCGCGGATCGATCAAAGGCTCCTTGATCGACATTTTGCCGAGCTTACCAGTAAATATACGCACCGACGGCTTAATGCCGTCTACCCTCCTGCTGCAGAATGAAAGTAAAGGATAGCGAAATTCTGCGGCGCTCATCGGTGTTTCGGTTTGTTTCCGATGAACATTTCGGCGCGATTGAGCCGTTGCTTGAAGAAGAACATCATGAATTCGGGGATGTGATCGTAAAACAGGACGATCCGGCCGACTCATTTTACGTTCTGACGCGGGGACGCGCGCGCGCGCTCAAAATCAAGCCTGATGGTGAGGAAATCCCGCTGGGCGTGCTAAAGCCGGGCGACTCATTCGGAGAAGCCGCTCTCGCCGAGGGTGGAACTCGAAACGCAACCGTGCGCTGCAGCACCGGAGTAGATGTTTTGCGGATCGATCGTGATGATTTTCTCGAGCTGGTCGGTCGCGTACCGGAGTTAAAACAATTTGTTGAGACAACCGGCCGAAATCGGGCTCTGCAAAGTTTCCTTTATCAGTTCAGCAATTTCGGCCGGCTGCCGACCGCTGTATTGCGCAGCATGATCGACAGGCTGAAGCCCGCCGCGTTTGAAAAAGGAAAGCTGATCATTCGCGAAGGGGACGATGCCGGCCCTCTGTACATTTTGCAGAAAGGGAGAGCGCGCGCGTCCCCGCGTCAGAACGTAAAATGAGTCAGCCGGATCGTCCTGTTTTACGATCACATCGCCGAATTCATAATGTTCTTCTTCAAGCAACGGCTCAATCGCGCCGAAATGTTCATCGGAAACAAAGCGAAACACCGATGAGCGCCGCAGAATTTCGCTGTCCTTTACTTTCATTCTGCTGCCGGAGTTGAAACGCCACCCAGCCGTCGCTGCGTATATTTGCCGGTAAGCTCGGCGAAATGTCGATCGAGGAGCCTTTGATCGATCCGCGATTTTACGCTTGGATCATCGGGTTGGGGCTCAATTTTCTTAAGGATGCGACGCAGCTCAAATCCATCGCCATGAGCAAGAGGTTGGAGCACCTCCCCGGCCGAGACGCTTAGGAACCTGTGCTGTGTATCGACGGGAAGATCTTCCAAAATAAAGTCCTCACGTCGGTAAGGATAGCGTCCCTCGGTGGCCACTTCTTCCATTGACATCCCGTCCTCGCGCACGCAAAACAGTGCTTCCCGGGCAGCATCGAGCGATTCCACCTCGATCATTTCGGTTTCGAATCTCGTTAAGGGCAGTCGCAAAGCTAGCAATTCGCGTTGACGTGCTTCAGGAACAAGCAGTGTGTCGCAATGCTTCCGGTATGCTATCTCCATCGCGAGCATCTCATCTAACCAATTCGAATCGCGTTTGAGTTGCTCCAGCCAATCCGCTAGTTGCGCCGATTTAAGCTCGTTCCGATGGAGAAGTTTCCCCTTTTCGGCCACAATAGCATCTGGCGGTAGCTCCTTCCCAGCACAGCGTGCCGCTAGCCGCACGATTAAATCACCGGTCATTCGGTCCAATTCTCCGGATAAAATCAATTGCGCAAGGAAGGACTGACGTAGCTCGGCCTCCGCAGCATGATATTCTATTTCGTCGGGAATAATCTCTTCTTGAAGCGTGCTGGCGTAGTATTCACGGGTAAGGTAGTCGGCGAAGTCATCAAGCGTGAGGCCTCGATTTGCCAGCCATGCTTCCGTTTCTTCGGCAGTGATCAAATCGTATTCGTAACGAAAAGCTTCTGCCGCACTGGAAATTGCGGACTGATCTGCCTCGAGATCTAGCTCATCCGCCCGGCTTTCCGCTGCGACTTGGTGGAGAAATTCTTTCCACTTTACGTCTAACTCGCCCCTGAAAATGGCCGCATCGATTGCATCGCGCGCAGTATATTCCTGTTCTCCGCATGCACACACTACCAAGTCAAGGCCTGAGGTGGACTCCGTGAGCTCCATTAAAGCCCAAATTTCTACAGCATTTCGAAAGAAAGTCGAGCCTGTCATTAAGCTATCGGCAGTAGCGATTTGACCCGGCAAGCGTGCAAACGCACGGTTCGTTCATTCCCATGCCGACCGCTTCCCTTGAGACTCTGCTCGCGAAATCGATTGATTATGCGGGAATGTTCCCGCCTTGCAGCCTTGCGCTCGAGCCAGCTCTGCAGAACCATGCGCAATATGTGCGGTCGTCCGAAGCGCGGATGCTCAATACATTCGTCCTTCCGATTGAACAATTTGATGGGGCGAAACAACTGCTTTCGTTGTTCGATCGTGCGCATCCGCTCCGTGTTGCGGCACTCGGACCGAAAACCGTGGATGCAAACGCCTTTCTTGACGCGCTCGAAGACGCGGACGCGGCGATTCGTTCGTTCTCGAGATACGACGTCGATCTCGTTGAAGTCAGTCACCTGGAGATGGTTTTGCCGCATGGTGTCGATCTTGCGTTGGTAAAAGAGGCGAGATCGATTGTCCGTGATTTGCCGGTTTTTTGGGAAGCGCCACCTGACAGAGCAGAGCAAACCGCCGCGTTGCTGGCGGAACACAATTCGGATGAGGACGCGGCAACGTTTGGCTACAAATTGCGCACTGGTGGAGTGACAGCGGATGCATTTCCAACTTCGACGCAAATCGCCAGCGCGCTCGTGACTCCAGCTACGCATCAGCTGCCGATCAAATTTACAGCAGGACTGCATCATCCGATCCGGCAATTCCGCGAAGAAGTGAAAACAAAAATGCACGGATTTCTTAATGTGCTGGGAGCCGCCGTCCTTGCGGCGGAGCATCGGTGGGATGCAAAACAAGCTGCGACCATGCTGGAAGATGAAAACGCAGATTCGTTTTCATTTGGCGAAGATTCTTTCGCGTGGCGCGAATGGAAGATCGACGTCGAGCGGCTCCGATATCGCAGAAGGTTCGTCGCATCGTTCGGCAGTTGTAGTTTCGACGAACCGCGCGAGGATCTGAGCGCTCTCGGATTTCTTTGATCACCACGAAGGACACGAAGAGCACGAAGTTTCTTTGGAGGTGATTCTGAATTTTCTTCGTGGCCTTCGTGTGCTTCGTGGTTAAATCAAGTTGATGAGTTCGCCATTGCGTAGTTTCATCGACGTTCCAGTCGATTCGCATTTTCCCATTGAAAATCTTCCCTTTGGCGTTTTCCAGCCGAAAGGCGGCAACGCCCGCGTGGGAGTTGCCATCGGCGATCTGATTGTCGATCTTTCCGTGTTGGAAGAGCTGGGTCATTTCCGGTCACCGGAATTTCAGGACCAAAAAGTCTTTTCGGAAGATTCACTAAACAGGTTTCTCGCGCTGGGCCGCCCGGCTTGGCGAAAGACACGCGAGATTCTGCAACGTCTCCTCTCGGCCGAGACGCCCACACTGCGCGATGACGCGCGGCTGCGTGAAAAAGTTTTTCATGCGCAAAAAGACGTCGTGATGAAGTTGCCAGCGCGGATTGGCAATTACACCGATTTTTATTCGTCCTATCATCATGCGCACAATGTCGGCACGATGTTGCGCGGACCGGAGAACGCGCTGATGCCGAACTGGAAGTGGTTGCCCGTGGCATATCACGGACGTGCCAGTTCAATTGTTGTCAGCGGGGCGGACGTACGCAGGCCACAAGGGCAAATCAAACCGCCTGACGCCTCAGCGCCGATCTTCAGTCCGACCAAAAGCCTCGATTACGAATTGGAAATGGCATTCCTGATCGGGCCCCGCAATTCGCTTGGCGAACCGGTTCCGATCGATCGCGCCGTCGATCACGTCTTCGGTCTCGTCTTGATGAACGATTGGAGCGCGCGCGACATTCAAGCATGGGAGTACCAGCCGCTCGGTCCGTTTCTGGCGAAAAACTTTTGCACCAGTATTTCGCCTTGGGTTGTGACGCTCGAAGCGCTTGAGCCATTCAGAGAACCGCTGCCTCAGCAGGATCCCGAACCGCTCCCGTATCTGCGCTGGGAAAACGATTTCACATTGGACATTCGGCTTGAAGCGCAGTTGCAAACTTCGTCGATGAAAGCGCCGCATGTCATTACGCGGACGAATTTTCAAAATCTTTACTGGAGCATCGCGCAACAACTCGCCCATCACACTGTGAACGGCTGTAATCTTCAAGCCGGCGATTTGCTGGCTAGCGGCACGATTAGCGGCGCGACCGAAGAGTCGCGCGGTTGCATGTTGGAATTGACCTGGCGCGGTGCCAACCCGCTCAAGCTTCCGAACGGCGAAACCCGCAAGTGGCTCGAAGACGGCGATACTCTCGCCATCACCGGTTGGGCCCAAGGCAACGGTTATCGCGTCGGTTTCGGCGAAGTGAGCGGATGCATTCTACCGGTCGTGTAGGTAGGAACATCGCGCTGCGATGTCCGGACGGCGAGGCGCGCCGTCCCTACCATTTGTTAACGCGTCAATAGCGCACGCGAACCAGAACTAATCCTTCGGCAGGAGCGACAAGACGCGGTGGGGTCGCGCGACCGGAGTCCAACCGCGCAACAAGATCTTCGACACGCATTATGCCAAGCGCGCATTTCAGAAGGGAGCCGACGATTAATCGGACCATCTTGTAGAGAAAACCGTCGCCATCGAATTCGATTGTCACGCAAGAACCATTTTGCCGCACGCGCACAGAGTTGATCGTGCGGATGGTGCTTCTCT
Organism: Verrucomicrobiota bacterium; assembly: GCA_003219005.1. GTDB lineage: Bacteria > Verrucomicrobiota > Verrucomicrobiia > Chthoniobacterales > UBA10450 > Udaeobacter. The sequence goes on along the minus strand of QHPG01000118.1, from coordinate 22,260 downwards.
CGGGTTTCCCGCGATTGCCAGCGAACGCGGCAAAATCATGAGTACCAACGAAATGTTTGGCTGCTTTCAGTAAGATTTTTAGATCAAGCGGGTGGGGAATGTGCCAGGCGCGACGGTACTCGAACGGAGGTAAAACAGGGGCCGACCAGATTCTGTAGCGATAAATTTTCCCTTTTGCGGAAAGACGCGCGTGAAAATCGTCCGACACATAGCGGCAGCGAAGCACGCGTATCGCCGCAGGCAGTAACGCATTGAGCGCTTCCATCCAACGCGCAGGTGCTAAAGCTTTGTTAACATCGACGTGTGCGCATTGCGCGAGGGCGTGGACGCCTGCGTCCGTTCGGCCGGCCCCGTGAACGCGTACGGGTGTGCCAGTGACGCGCTCAAACGCGCGTTCGAGATGATCCTGAATAGTGTTGCCGTGAGGTTGGCTCTGCCAGCCGGCGAACGGCGCGCCGTCATACGCGATGATCATTTTTAGCCTTCGTGTCATTGCGATTCTCGTGATCGGTCATCGGTCATCGGTAACGGAATTCATCTCCCAACACGACGCTGTCATGTTGAGCGGAGCGAAACATCTCTGGTTTACTTCCGCTGGCGAGATGGGTCCAAAACTAATCCGAGATTCTTCGCTTCGCTCAGAATGACATTAACCAATCACTGATCACTAACCACTTTGCTATTCGCCTTTCGCAGCGCGCCGGTCCAGATAGCTTTGCAAAATCATTTGAGCCGCTACTTGATCAACGTAACCCCGGGTCTGCCGCGTTTTCTTGCCTGCATCGCGCAACGCCCGATGCGCTGCGGCGGTGGTCAGCCGCTCATCCCAGGGGACGACCGGGCATGGTAGAATCTCACGCAGCTTTTCCACAAACTGAAGGACTTCGGTCGCGGCCGCGCCGATCTGACCATCCATCCGCCGGGGAATGCCGGTCACGACATGATCAACTTTCTTTTCGCGGACGATTTCCGCGACGCGGGATGGCGCTCGCTCGGTCGCTGGGATCGTCTCCAGCGGATGCGCAAGCAATTGTAATTCATCAGAAATCGCCGCGCCGATGCGTACCCGCCCGAAATCGAGAGCTAAAATTGGATTCATCGCAGCTCACATCATTGCAGTTCCGGCGGAATTTTGCCGATAAGGTCCTTGATCCTTTCGGCTTCGTGTCGGTGACAAATCAAAAGTGCATCTGGTGTTCGCACGACGATGAGATCATGGACTCCGAGCAGCGCTATGGTTGTGCCGTCTTCCTCGAAAACGATGTTATTGCTGGAATCGAGCGCGGTGATGCTGCGGTTCGCGGCGTTTCCTTGCTTATCCTTCTCAAAATAATTCGCGACTCCTCTCCAACTCCCGATGTCGTCCCAGTCGAAGCTGGCCTCCACCACAAAGACGCGATCCGCCTTTTCCATAATCGCATAATCGAATGAGATACGCGGCATTTTGCTGAAGCGTTCACGCAAGGCCTTCTCGAAATTTTCCGGCGCCCGAACTTGAGAAATGAAATCAGCCAACTCCGGCGCGTATCGGTTGAATTCGCGCAGCACTGTGGGGACTGACCAAACGAACATGCCAGCGTTCCACCGAAAATTTCCCCTTCGCAAAAATGATTCCGCCAGATCGGGATTCGGCTTTTCGCGAAAGCGCAGCACGCGATGGATTGAATCGTCGTCGGGGTGCTTGCGCAAATGCACCGGCTTGCCTTGCTCGATGTAACCGAATCCGGGGCATGCCCAGCTTGGTTTGATGCCGATGGTTACAAGCCCGCTTGTCTCCTCGGCTGCCTCGGCAGCCAGGGCCAGCGTTTCCTGAAAAGCTGTCCGGTTCGCAATCACATGATCGGCGGGGAGAACCGCCATGATGGCTGCGTGATCGCGGGATGCCACCCACCCCGTGCCTAGCGCAACGGCAGCGGCAGTGTCGCGCTTGGCCGGCTCGGCTACGATGTTTTCCTTCCGAAAATTCCCGAGCAATTTACGAACCGCGTTTTCCTGTTCGCTGTTCGTCAGGATCAGAATGCGCTCGGGCGAGACAAAGCCTTCGAGGCGCGCCAAAGTTTCCTCGAGTAGAGTTTTGTCGGCGACGAGGCGCAGAAGTTGTTTGGGACGCGCCCGTCTGCTTAAGGGCCAAAAGCGTTCACCGCTTCCGCCGGCGAGGATGAGCGCATAGATCGAATTGGGCATGTCTCTTAATTTTCTGTCATGTCGAGCGAAGTCGAGACATCCCGTTGAATTACTTCAAGGGTGGCGCAGCGGGGTTTCTCGACTCCGCCCGGCGGCAAAATTGCCGTTTCTTTTTCCCAAGCGCGACGTATATGGTAGGCGATGTCTTTCCCCATATCCATTTCAAAAACTTCCGAACAGCTTCCGCTTGATCCGCTCCTCGTCGTGACCCGCACAGCCATCGGCCTTGGCTTGGGAATTTTGATGGCGGACAAAATCAAGCCTTCCCTGCGGCAAGCAGCGGCAATAGCGCTCGTGGCAATCGGCGCGTTGGCCGCGGCGCCGTGGCTGGTGAAAATCACAGTCGGCCAGATCAATCGGTCCGAATGGGGCAGCCGCGCCCGTCTGCGTCGCATTCGTGGCGATTCCGGCTACAGCTCTGATAACGATATCTACTAGCCGACCTGTAGCCGGAATCGGTGATTCCGGCCTGAGTTGCGTTGGCTACCGGCATCAGCAATGCCGACTACAGAAACGCTTCGGCAACGGAATCCGCCAGGGCTTTGCCTTTCCGAGTCAAAACGAAATTGCCGTTCGATTTTTGAAGTAGCCCCAGCGCAATAAACTCGTTTGTTTGTTGCGTAAAACGTTTCAAATCAGAAGTGCGAATTCCGTCGCGTGTTCGCAGCGACAGCGCGATTCGCTCCATGCGTTTCATTTCGTGAGTCAGATTTTCACTCGACGCGCACGGTGATTCGCCGGCAAGAGCGCGCTCGATATAGCTGCGGTAATCACAGACGTTCTGCCAACGCCGCATACCAACAGTCGAAACCGCACTCGGACCAATGCCCAGATAATCTTTGCCTAGCCAATAAGCGCGGTTATGAACTGACGAGAAGCCGGACCGCGCATAGTTTGAGATTTCGTAATGTTCGTATCCGGCGTCCTCCAGGATCGACATGGCCGTCTCGAAAAACTCGCCGTCCATGTCTGCATCCTGACGAAATTCGCCGTGCGCGTAGCGCAGAAAAAATTCCGTGTCCTCCTCGTAAGTCAGACAATAGGCGGAGATATGCTCAGGCTGGAGCGCGATGGTTTTCTCCAGCGTCAATCGCCACTGCTCAATGGTCTGGCCTGGCAAGCCGAACATCAGATCGATGTTGATGTTCGAGAACCCGGCTATGCGCAGAAGATGAAACGAATCCTCGGCTTGCTGTGCGCTGTGTTCTCGGCCTAACAGCTTCAGCAACTTCTCGTCCCAAGACTGAACACCGAGACTGATTCGAGTCACTCCCAGATTTCGAAGAAGCGCTGCCTTGCGCGCTGACACGCTGCCCGGATTCGATTCGATGGTCCACTCCTCAACAGAAGAGAGATCGAACCGTCGGCGGAAGCCTTCGAGCAGAAATTCCAATTGCGCAGTCGTCAGCGCTGTGGGCGTGCCGCCACCGAAATAGATCGTTTCAGGCGAAATCGCAAAATGTGTGCGCTGCTGGTCGAGATCGCGCGATACGGCTTCACAAAATCGCCAAGTCTGCGAACGGTCGAGCAAATCTTTGTAAAAAGCGCAGTACGGACAGATACGCGCGCAGAAAGGAATGTGAACGTACAGATGGCGGATCATATTATTTCTCTGAGTGTCATTCCGAGCGGAGCGAGGAACCTCTCATAGGGTGCTGGATTACGCTTCTCGTCTAGCGTATCCCCAGCTTCGTGGGCGAGATCCTTCTCCCGCGACTGCGGGATCAGGATGACCCTCAGGTGAGAGCAGTTGTGATTCGGGCTGTTACTCATAAAATCCGTTTGCCACTGTGAAGCGATCTGTAGCTCTCATTCTGTTTTGCGCCGTTACCTGCTCCGTGCTGGCGCAAACGTCCCAGCCCGCGCCGACAAATTCAATTGTGTATGCGGTGCATAATCCTGCCTCAATCAAAGATTACAAGACGAACCCGCGCGTTGTGCATGAGATGGTGAACCGGCTCGTCCTTGCCGCAACCGGGCAGTCTGACGTGACGAAGGCTTGGGCGTCGCTCGTGTCGCCTAACGACCGGATTGGAATTAAAATCTCCGCGGCAGGCGGCGAACTTTTCACCACGCATCATGATGTGGTGAACGCGATTGTGGACGGCCTCGTGGCAGCGGGCCATCCTCGCAGCACTATCATTGTTTGGGACCGCTCTCTCGGTGGAATCAAAGAAGCCGGTTATCGCGCGGGAACTGATGGTTATCAGCTGCAAGCAATCACGCCGCACGACGGCTACGATACGAAAGCGGTCCTTACCGCGCCTTTGCTGGGGCAACTGATTTGGGGGGATCTGGACTACCTTGGTGACGCACGGAAGATGCTCTCTGACACTGAGAACGCCAGCAATGTCAGTCATTTTTCGAAGATCCTTTCCGGCGAAGTTAGCAAGATCATCAACGCCCCGGTGATGAGTATCAGTGAAACGAACGGAATCGCCGGTTGCATTTACAACATGACCATTCCGAACATCGATAACTGGCGTCGTTTTGCGCAAGGGTCGCGTTTTGGCGAAAATAGTCTTGCAGAAATTTATGCTAACCCGCTGATCGCAAAGAAGGTCGTCTTCAATTTGATGGACGGCCTCATCGCGCAATATGCTGGCGGCCCGCAGTCGCAGCCGAACTATGCGACGCATCATGCCACGTTGTACGCGAGCAGGGACCCGGTCGCTCTGGACGCCATCGCCTTGAAGCGTTTGGAGGAATGGCGCGCACGGGCGAGTCTGCCTAAGATCGGCCGCCTCGCGGACTACATCGATTTTGCCAGCCAGCTCGGCCTCGGCAAGTCAGCGCCCAATCGAATCGAGGTCCGAAATATTGGAAATTGATTTTCTCCCGTACCATACGCGGCCAACATTTACATTCCATGAGCACGCGATTGAATTTGGAGACAGCTCTTCTGCGCTCGGTCTCGCGCTCATTTTATCTTTCGATCCGATTTTTGCCCGCACAATTACGCGAACCGATTGCGCTGGCATATCTCCTCGCGCGGACAACCGACACGGTCGCCGACACGGCGAAAATTTCCAGGAGCGTGCAAATCGAAACTCTCAAGATGCTCGCGGATGGGATTCAGGGAAAAGGTTCGCGCGACGTTGTTGTCGATCTGATCGCCTCATTTGTCCCGCTACAGGAAAACGAGAGCGAACAACAGCTGCTTGAATCGTTGCCCGATTGCCTTGCATGGCTCGAGCGAATGGAGCAGGCGGATCGCACGGATATTCGCGTCGTGCTGGAGAAAATCACTCACGGCCAGATGCTCGATCTGCAGCGCTTCGATAACTCGCAGGAGATTCGCGCGCTCAGCACGGCCGATGATCTGGACGAATACACCTATCTGGTTGCCGGTTGTGTCGGTGAATTTTGGACGCGCCTTTGTTTCCGGCATGTTCGGAACTTCGCAGGTCTGAGCTGTCGCGTGTCTCCGGGAGAAGGCAGGCCTGACTCGCGGCGAGCTTGGTAAACAACTTCGCGTGAAAGCACGTGACATCGCAATTGTCGAAGAAGAGACACCGCGTGCACCGGCCGGACTGCTAGAGGCAGCACTCAGTCTTCTAGTCCAAGGATTGGCTCCAGCCATTCAAAAGCAGTCGGAAGTTTCCGTGTCAGTCCAGCGGATTCGCGAACTGCGTCCGGCTTTGGTCACCGCGTAACAATCTTTGTTGCGAATCGCAACAACATCCGAGGTCGAATTCTCGAAGCCGCCTCAAGCCAGGTAGAGCTAGCTTTTACTTGATCGCAGCAATGACGACGAATCGGCTACAGAAAATAATTTCGCTGTCGCTCGGTGATTGGTTGCTCGAGTCGCTCCAAAACCTGAAGCATGTCTTCCCAGACTTTGCGCTTTTCAGACGGGGCCTGGTTTCGGAGCAGGTAAGCAGGGTGATAGGTGATCATGAGCGGGATGCCGTTGTAAGCGTGCCAGCGCCCGCGCAATTCCCGCATCGTTCCTCGCATTCCGAGCAGGCCTTCCACCGCGACTGCGCCCAGCGCGACCAACACCTTCGGCTGGATAATTTCAATCTGCTCTACCAAATACGGCCGGCACATCTGCATCTCCGTCGCCGTGGGCGCGCGATTTCCGAAACTGCCCGGTGGCGTGTCCGGCCGGCACTTGAGGATGTTCGCTATGTAAACGTCCTCGCGGGCGAAGTTCATCGCCTTGAGAATTCTCGTCAGCAATTGTCCGGCGCGTCCGACGAACGGTTCGCCTTGCTGGTCCTCGTCCACACCGGGTGCTTCGCCGATGAACATTAGGTCGGCGTCAGGATTTCCTACGCCAAACACTGTTTGCGTGCGCGAGCAGGCGAGATGTGCGCATTTCGTGCAAACGCGGACACGTTCTCGAATTGGGTCAAGTAATTCTGCCTTGTTCGGCGCCGACTGTAGCCTTCGCCATGCGGGCGACGCGCGCGCTTCCCACAGGGAAGCCGCTACAGGGGGAGCGGCTTGCAATCGGGTGAGCGCCGTTCTCGATGCGCGTGGCGCGCGGTCGCTTGACTCTCGAATCTTTTCCAGCGCTGCGATAACGAGATCGAGAGCTGGCTCTGTCATTTCCAGCGATCATCCAAAATTTTGCCTCTGGATGCAATCTCTTTGATGATGCAACGATGAGCGCGCAGTTAAGCGATTACGATTACGACCTGCCACGGGAATTAATTGCGCGGCGTCCGCTCGTGCGCCGCGAAGATTCTCGGATGATGGTGCTGCATCGCGCGGGCCAGACGATCGAACATCGCCAGTTTCGCGAGGTAAAAACGTTTCTGCAGCCTGGCGACCTGCTGGTCTTGAACGACACGCGCGTGCTCCCAGCGCGCCAATTCTCTGACGATGGCGTGATTGAATTTTTGTTTCTCGAACGCATGGGCCCCGCGCGTTGGAAATGTCTGGTCAAGCCGGGACGCAAGATGCGCGTTGGCGCAACGGCAAAGATCGACAATGTCGCGTTGCGGGTTGACGCGATTACGCCGGATGGTGAGCGCATCGTCGCGTTGGATGAAGATGTCGATCTTTATGCCGGCGGTTCCATGCCGTTGCCGCCGTATATCGGGCGCCCGAGCGATGAGAACGACGCGGCCCGCTACCAGACTGTTTTTGCGCGTGAGGCTGGCGCGATCGCCGCGCCGACAGCCGGACTTCATTTCACCCTGGAAATCTTGTGTGAAATTCCGCACACATTCGTGTCGCTGCACGTGGGCCCGGGGACATTTTTGCCGGTACGCTCGGAAAAGATCGCCGAGCATCGCATGCATGCGGAGCGCTTCTCTATTTCGCCAGAAGCCGCAGACAAGATCAATGAAGCGCACCGGATTATCGCTGTTGGAACGACCACAGCGCGCACGCTTGAATCGGCAAGACGCAAAGGCGAAAAAGTTCTAGCGCAACAGGGAACGAGCAACCTTTTCGTTTATCCGCCTTATCATTTTCGAGCGGTCGATGTTCTGCTGACAAATTTCCATCTGCCGCGATCGACTCTGCTGATGTTGGTCAGCGCGTTTGCCGGCCGCGAATTTCTGCTGCGCGCGTACGAGGAAGGGAGTCGCGAACACTATCGCTTCTACAGCTACGGCGATTGCATGCTGATTTTGTAATCTTCCTCTGCCGCTTCCTCTGAATCTTCTTCTAGAGACGAAGAGAGCAGAAGCAGAGGAAGAGGAAGATTGCGAGGTCACAGGTTGTGCTAATATGCGTTCAATGCCGGACCAACCGAGAGGCGAACTCGTGATTCAAACGATTGCCATGCCCAAGGACACAAATCCGAACGGCGACATTTTTGGCGGATGGTTGACTTCGCAAATGGACCTTGGCAGCGGAATTCTCGCGGCGAAAACCGCGCAGGCCCGAGTAGTTACCGTAGCAATGGAAGGGATGTCGTTTCTTCAACCAGTGCGGGTAGGGGACACCGTCAGATGCTACGCGCGCGTGGAGAAAATTGGCCGGACTTCAATGACCATTCCGGTGGAGGTTTGGGTAACGCGTTACATGACCGGTGAAGAGCTTCGCGTTACACATGCTGTGTTTACTCTGGTCGCCGTTGATGAATCCGGGAAACCGATTCCGGTGAAACGGAATTGACCACGAATAAACACGAATCGACACAAATGAATGACGAGGCAACGCAGCTCGCTGGAGAGGGAACGATGGGCTTCGCGAAATGATTCCGATTAGTCGTTCGAGCTTCGGCATTATTTCGTCATTCGTCATTCGTCATTTGTCACTTCTTTGATGTCGCAGTTCGCTTATCTTTTCGAACGATTTCCGTCATTCGGACAAACGTTTTGTTACCGGGAAGTCGCTGAGCTTGCGCGGCAGGGCATCACTCCGCCGATCTTTTCGGTCCGCAATCCAAAAGATGAGCCGCCGCAGGATTGGGACGCGCGCATCGCCAAACGCGTGCATTATCTGCCCGAGGAAAGGGAATTGTTGGACGACGTTCGGCAGGCGTCCAAAAATCGGAAGCTCACTGCCGAAATTGTCGCGGCGCTGGATGAATGGGGGCGGCGCACGGATTTTCTTCGACTCTATCAAGCTGTTTACGTCGGATTGCGCCTGCAGGAAATGGGAATTGGCCATGTTCACGCGCACTTCATGGGAATGGCAGCGCGCACAGCTTTCTGGATCCACAAATTTTTCCCGCTGACCTTCAGCTTTACCGCGCACGCGAACGACATTTTCGCACCGCGAAACTTCGAGGTCGGGCTTGATAAGCTTGTCGATACAGCGCGCGTAATCGTCACTGTAAGCGATTTCGCGAAAAAGTTTTTGCAGGAGCGCTTCCCAGAACGCGCCGATCGCATCCGTCGCATTTACAATGGCTTGAATCTCGCCGAATTCGGACGCGCGGACTTTTCTTCTGCTCCACCGTTGATCCTGGCAGTCGGCCGTTTGATTGCGAAAAAAGGTTTTGCCGATCTGATTGGCGCTTGTGGATTAATTGCGGAGCGCGGAAAATCGTTTCAATGCGAGATCATCGGCGAGGGCCCGCTCGAAAACGAATTACGCGGGCAAATTGAGCGGCTGAATCTGCAAAACCGCGTCGTGTTGCCCGGCGCAAAGCAGCAGCGTGAAGTCCGGCAGCGTCTCGCTGCGGCGAACGTTTTCGTGTTGCCGAGTGTGATCGATCCCGAAGGGGGCATGGACAATCTTCCCACGGTCATCATGGAAGCGATGGCGACAGGGTTACCCGTCGTCTCGACGAAGATCGGCGGGATTCCAGAAATGGTCGTTGAAAATGAAACCGGTTTTCTACTGCGACCGGGCGATGCAGTTGCGCTTGCTGATGCGATCGAGAAAGTGATCAACAATCTTTCGTTGGCGCAAAAACTTGGCCAAGCCGGCTGCGAGCGTGCGCAAGAGCTTTTCTCAATTGAGAAGAACGTTCGCGAGTTATGCGCGTTGCTTTTGTAGCGGCGCTCTACGAGCGCCGAGGCGTTGTAGCCACCGGCCTGTGGTCCGTCGGACTTTATGCTAAAGAGGACCGCCCACAGGGCGGTGGCTACAGTAGTTCGCGGACGCAATTGATCGCGTGCAGGTAAACGTGATGCGGTCCGCCGCGCATCAGTTCTTCGCTCATCAGGCTTACTGAATCGTTTTTTCCTGCGGGCATTAATTGTGGAACACGTTTTCCCCCAGCTTTCCCGCGTGAAATTTCCAAAAGATCGCCGCACTTCGCATGGGTAATGAGGAACTCTATATCGCCCGCCGTCACCGCGACTTCGTGAATCGGTTCGCCGTCGCGCTGGCGCATTTCGATATCGATCTTGCGACCGGAGGAGCCAACGAATTGAAGCTTGTTCTCCCCATCTGTTTTTTCAGAGCGCCAATTCAATTGCGCCGCAAGCCAGCCAACAAACAGAAGTGCGGTCGATCGGAATCCGGACGCGTAATCAATTCGTACTTTTTTGATTTTAGCGAAATGATGATGCGAAGCGGGATGATCGAAGAATTGCGCGAGCGCGAAACGAGCCTTGTCCAGTCGCGTCCAATTCAGGTCGCAAAGGACGATGCGCTGTTTTGCCTCGGCTTGTGCGGATTCCACGAGACGCATTTGCGCCTGAAAATCCTGCCAGGGCCGGCTGTCGTAGATAACTCGATCGACCCAAGTCCAAAGTTGCGGATCCATCGGGTTATGGAATTCCTGCTGCCACCAAAGGTACAACGGCAAGTCCGAATCCAGATTTGAGAGAACAATGTTCGGCAACTGAGTAGTGCACCCGCCGTTGAGACAGAATGAAATTTGTTCAGAGCAAACTTGTTTGCTGCCGGCACGGCTGACGTGGCAGTGCGCGCTGATCCAGGCGTCAACCCCATCCTCTTGTGCGTTGCAATCAGCTTCGATGACGATCGCGCGACACGCGTGGTTCTCGGTAATTCTCGCCATCAGTTGGGTATTTTTTTTCAGTGAGCCCGGCTCTTCGCTGTAAACGGCAAGGTTCATGAGTGAAGCGCGCGTCATGGCGCCTTCGCTTTCCCGCCAGAGTTTTTTTAGCTCGTGATCAATACTCCCGATTTCGACGGGAAGGCCTAACGAATATGTTTCAGCGATGGGTGCCATTACTTAAAAAGCGCGGTAATCCTGAGCGGATGCGAAGGATCTCTCATCGAGGCGTAACGCGCTCTGATTTTGAGAGGTCCCTCGCTGCGCTCGGGATGACGCCGCAAATAGATCGCTCATAATCTCCTCCACGCCCGGCCGTCGCGGGCGAGCAGATCATCTGCCGCCTCCGGTCCCCACGATCCCGCTGGATGAAAAAATAACTCGGGCACATCCTTTTTCGCATGCCAGGCTTCCTCGATCGGATCGATGAAAGCCCAGGCTTGCTCGACCTCATCGCGGCGGGCAAAGAGCGTAGCGTCACCGCTCATCGCGTCGAGAAGCAAACGCTCGTACGCTTCCGGGCTGGCTTTTCCGAAAGACGTTCCATAATGGAAATCCATTTTCACCGGCTCGATGTGAAAGCTCGTGCCGGGGACCTTTGCATGAATCCGCAACGCGATTCCCTCATCCGGTTGAATCCGAATAACGAGCACATTGAGGTCATGCAAATCTTTGTTAAACAGCACCGCCGGCGCTTTTTTGAAATGAATGGAAATTTCAGTGGCCGATTTGGGAAGCCGTTTCCCGACGCGCATATAAATCGGAACGTCGGCCCATCGCCAGTTGTCGATGAACAAACGCAGGGCGACGAAAGTCTCGGTTTGCGAATCTGGGTTGACGTTTTCTTCCTGGCGATAACCGGCCACTGGGTCGCCGTGGATCGCGCCTTTGGTGTATTGACCGCGCACAACATTGACCGCGATTTCATTGCGCGGCCAACGACGCAGTGATCGAACGACTTTGACTTTTTCGTCGCGAATACTGTCCGCACCCAGGTCCGTAGGCGGTTCCATGGCCGTAAGGCAAAGAAGCTGGAGCAAGTGGTTCTGCACCATGTCGCGCAACGCGCCTGCGTGTTCATAATAGCCGGCGCGAGTCCCGACGCCCAGCGTTTCCGCCGCTGTAATCTGCACGTGATCGATGTAATGCGTGTTCCAGAGCGGCGAGAAAATTGCGTTCGCGAATCGGAGAACCAGAATGTTCTGGGCCGTTTCCTTGCCGAGAAAATGGTCGATCCGGTAGGTTTGCTCTTCGGTAAAAGAATTGTGGACGATGCGATTGAGCTCGCGCGCCGAGGCGAGATCGGTTCCGAACGGTTTTTCGACAATTACCCGAACCCAGCTTCCTTTGCACGTCTCGTTCAAGCCGGCGGCTTTCAAGTGCTTGAGAATCGGTTCGAATTGGTCTGGAGCGGCCGCAAAATAGAAAAGGCGATTGCCACGCGTGCCGTGGTCTTTGTCGATTTCATCGAGGCGTTTGGCCAACCTCTTGTAACCAGATTCATCGCCGAACTCGCTCTGGTGATAAAAGATCGATTGCGCGAACGTCTTCCAGATTTCATCGCGCACAGCCTGGCGGGAAAATTTACGCGTGGCTTCTTCGAGATCGCGCCGGAATTCCTCGTCACTTTTCTTGCGGCGCGCGAAACCGAGAATCGCTACAGCGGGCGGCAGGTCGCCATCGGCCGCGACGTTATAGAGCGCAGGGACAAGCTTGCGATGGGCGAGATCGCCTGTAGCGCCGAAGATCACAATGCTACACGGCTGCGGCACGGGGCGCGTGGCTAATCCTTCGCGGAGCGGATTTGGTTCCGGTTGATCAGCGGCTCGATTCATGCGTATCCGAAGATTACGCAGATTTCCGCTGAAGGGGGAGAGAGAAAATTCGCGCATACAATCGGGTGGTCATCCTGAGCGGAGCGAAGGATCTTCCACACGATGATTGAATATTTTGCAACTCATCGGCCACCCAAGCTACGAGTGTGAGGTCCCTCGCATTCGCTCGGGATGACAGCGACCGCGTCGGCCGCGTTGATCAAACGCGCCGCCTGCGTAACAGATGCGGCACAACATGTCATTCCGCGCTGTGATCTTCGATCTCGATGGCGTACTAGCCGACTCCGAGCCGTGGTGGAACGAGATCGACAAGAAATTCCTCGGCGAGTACGGCGTTGCTTACCGTGGGGAGTATCACCGGAACGTGCTTGGCGTGAGCTACCGGCTGGCGGTGGAATTCTACAAGAAAACGTTTGGTCTTTCAGTGCCTACTGAAGAATTGATGCGCCGCCGGGGAGAGATCGCTGCCGAATTCTTTGCCAATCGCATCGGCCTCTTTCCTTCCACGAGAGCCGTACTAGAAGAGCTGCGGGAAATGAACCTGCGCCTCGCTGTCGCGACGAGTTCCCTGAGCGCGTCGGCACGACCATTCTTAGATCGACATCAGCTGACTGCATTCTTCGAAGTCATTGTCACGGGTGACGAAATCGAACGCGGCAAACCGGCGCCCGATATCTACCTGCGCGCGGCGGAAAAACTCGGCGTGCCCGAGAACGAATGTCTCGTCATCGAGGACGCGCTTTCCGGCATCGCCGCTGGCAAGGCCGCTGGGATGCGCGTAGCCGCTATCCCCGACACCCGCTTTGTCAATCCGCGCGACTACGAAAAGGAAGCCGATTACGTTCTCGGCAGCCTTTTCGAAATTCCCGCGCTGGTCCGCAGCGCGGCTACTGATTAGCTCGGCAGCGGAAATTTCCGCGTGAGCTCGCGGACTTTTTCGCGAACGCGGTTGAGCGCGGATTCGTCGGTGCGATTCGTTAGGGCTTCGGCCATTAAATCGGCGATCTCGAGCATTTCTTCTTCTTTCATGCCGCGCGTCGTAACCGCGGGTGTGCCGACGCGAATGCCGCCGGGTTTGAAGATTGGGTAAGTATCGAACGGGATGCCGTTTTTGTTTACGGTGATGCCGGCCCGGTCGAGAACTTCCTGCGCTTCTTTGCCATTAATTTCCTTTGGACGAAGATCGACCAGCATCAAATGATTGTCGGTGCCGCCGGAAACGATGCGGTAACCGTGTTTCGCAAGGCCCGCGGCGAGCGCCTTCGCGTTAAGCACGACCTGCCGCTGGTATTCGCGGAACTGCGGCTGGAGCGCTTCATGGAAGCAAACCGCTTTCGCCGCAACGACGTGCATGAGCGGTCCGCCCTGCACCCCTGGAAAAACAGTCGCATCGATTGGCTTGGCGAATTGCTCTTCGCACATCACAATGCCGCCTCGTGGCCCGCGCAGACTCTTGTGCGTGGTAGTCGTGATAAACTGCGCGTATGGAATCGGACTGGGGTGCTGACCACCGGCAACAAGCCCGGCGATGTGCGCCATATCGATGAACAAGAGCGCGCCGACCGAATCTGCGATTTGGCGTAGCCGCGGGAAATCAATGATGCGGGGATAAGCTGATGCGCCGGCGGTGATCATGAGCGGGCGCACCTCCTCGGCTTGCTTTTGCAACGCGTCGTAATCGATCTGCTCGGTCTTCTCGCTCACGCCGTACTGTGAGACGGTGTAAAATTTGCCTGAAAAATTCGCGGGATGCCCGTGTGTTAGATGGCCGCCGTGCGCGAGATTCATCGCCAGAATCTTGTCGCCAGGTTTCAGCACTGAAAAATATACCGCCATGTTTGCTTGCGCGCCGCTGTGGGGTTGCACGTTCACGTGCTCGCAGCCGAAGAGTCGCTTTGCGCGATCGATTGCCAGCTGTTCAGCGGTATCGACATTTTCGCAGCCGCCGTACCAGCGTCTCCGCGGATAGCCTTCGGCATACTTGTTCGTGAGGACGCTGCCTTGCGCTTCCATCACTGCGCGGCTGGTGAAATTTTCGGAAGCAATCAATTCGATGTTTTCACGCTGCCGTTTTTCTTCAGCCATGATCGCGTCGAAAATTTCCGGATCCGTGAGGCGCAATGCTTCGCCATAAGTGCGCGACGACGATGTCATTTTTTCCGGCTCCATGGGATGAGAAATATCAACACCGCCATAAACATCGCCAGTGCGAGTTGCACCTGGCGGGACCAGCGCGCCTTGCTCGACAAATGCGAGCACGCTGGGCAGGGCATTCTTGATGATGTGTGCGCAATCCTCGTACACTTCGCGGCCGAGACCAATTGGGTCCGGCACGTCGCGCCACACCGTTGTGCCCGGCTCTTCAAATTCGCGCAGCAAAAATGTTTTGTCGGCGCTTTGGGGAAACTGTGTTTGGATCATTTCGACGTGACCACCGGTCATGGCAAAAATGTGCGTGGCGCGATCGACCAGGGATGAACTGATAGGCTGGCTGCGCTGGCCGCTGATATCCACGCCTTCGTCTTCGCAGACTTGCACCGCGTAAAGACTCGGCGGCTGGCCGCGTACCGCATGCACGCCAGCCGAAACAACTTCGATGTCTTTACGGTTCCCAAGCAATCGGCGAAAAAGCCCTTCCGCGATTGGGCTGCGACAAATATTACCGGTACAAACAAAGAGTACGCTTTTCACGTTTCGCAGGGCGCGACCGAGCGCCATTTCAACCTAGAATTGAACGTGCTCAAGTCAATTTGAAGCCGGACACACTTCGGCGCGCCCGGCGGTCGCGCCGTACCATTTATTACCCGCGTGGTAGTTGCACGTGCGCGCGCGCGCCAAACTTATACCAAAGATAAAGGACTAAAATCGCTCCGAGAATGGAAACGATTATGCCACCGGGATGAAATCGGCCTCCTGCGCTTGGCGGATAAAAAAGATGGGTCACGGCGCCGCCGATAATTGAGCCGATAATGCCCAGCACGATTGTCCACGTGAGCGACAGATGCATATGCATCACTGATTTGGCGATGTATCCAGCGATTAAGCCGACAATGATATACCAGAGTAGATGAAACATATTCCTCGTATATCAGATCAGCTTATCCGGAGCCACGCAAAAAGTTTCGCTCCTCCTTGAGCGGGGACATGCTGAGCCAATGACAAAGCGCGAATGACGAATGACGAAAGAATGACGAAATCAGAATGACGAGAAATTTCGCTCCGCGCTGATTAGTCATTCAAGCATTCGAATTTCGTTCGTCATTCGACATTCGTCATTCGTCATTTCTCATCACAATTGGAGCTTCTCGGCAACGCGAATTGCCGCTATTCTGATGAGCATTCCGTCGTTTTTCGCAAATGACCATCGATACACTGCGTCAGGTGCAATTGTTCGAATCGCTCGATAACGAGGCGGCCGGCGAATTATGTCATCTGCTTGATAGCCTCGACCGGAAGGCTGGCACATTTCTGTTCCGAGCTGGCGAGGAAGGCGACGCCATGTATGTCATCGAGCGCGGGAAGATCCGGATTTGCGTTCGCACAACTCAGGGACACGAGCTCACGCTAACGGAGCTTGGCCGTGGAGATTTTTTTGGCGAAATGGCGTTGCTAAACGGAAAGCGGCGCTCAGCCGATGCCGTTGTGGCAGAGGACGCGCGCCTGGCAGTGCTCTCGCGAGACCATTTTCTCTCTTTTGTCCGGAGCAGTCCGAACGTCGCGCTGGAGCTGCTAAGCGCTCTTGCCAACCGGCTCCGCCATACCGATGAGCTGTTGCGTCACAGTGCCACGCGCAATGTCAATGTGGAGGAAGCAGCGCAGTTGACCCTTGCCGATCGCGCGGCGGATCTCATCGCGACGTTTGGCGGCAGCTGGAAATTTATCATCAGCGCGGTGCTCTTTTTTAACGCGTGGGTTGTAATAAACACCTTGCTGCTCGCAAACCACGGCTTTGACGCTTATCCCTACTTGCTGCTCAGCACTATGATTAACATGCTCGCCGTGCTGCAAGCGCCTATCATTTTAATGTCGCAGAACCGGCAGGCTCACAAGGACCGGCTACGCGCCGAAATCGATTATCAAATAAATTTGAAGAACGAGCTCGCATTGAACGAAATTATCGAACGCTTGAAAGCTCTGGAGCGCGATTATCTGCGGCTGCAATCGGATAACCGACCCGATTGAGGCGCCCGCCTGACTTGTCATGTCGAGCGGAGTCGCCTGCCAAGCCGTAGCTTTATGCGAAGGTCTGGAGACATCTCTAAATCTTTTCCCGAAACAGCCAGAGATTCCTCGACTAAGCTCGGAATGACAAAATGGGTTGAGGGTTTCGTCATTCTTATGACGTCTCTGCAAGTTTGCCGCACGCGTCGGCTTGATTATGTTGCGGCTGCCCTATGAAAAAGCTGACCACTTTTATGTTTTTGGTTCCGACGCTGACGCTTGTCTTCTTCGGCTGCGCAAATCAAGGTCAAGACCCCGAGCAAGCATCGCGCGAGGCGCAACAACGACGCGAAGCTGAGCGACAGCAGGCCGAGTTTCGTAAGGGCCTCCCGCCGGAAAGCATTCCCAGCCAGGTCCGGTAACACCGGATCTCGTTAAATCGGTTGAATCGTTAAATCGTAAGTCCGATGTAACGGTGTAACGCTTCAACAAATCACGATGATGCGCTCACAGTGGAAGCGAATCCGGTATCGTCTGGAGTGGCTAGGACTGGTCCTTGCCACAAAATTAATCCCATTGTTCTCGCGAAGGGCCTGTTATCACCTTGCCAGGACAGCTGGCGCGCTGCTTAGCTTTTTTGATCGGCCTCGATATCGCATCGCACTGAGTAATCTGGAGGTCGCGTTCGGCGACCGATTCTCTCCTCGTGAGCGACGAAAAATTGTGCGGGAATCATTTCAACATTTTGCGCGGACCATGGTCGATCTGCTGTGGAGCTCTCGTCTGACCCAGCACAATTTCTCTCGCTATATCGAGTGGCAAAATTTGGAGGAACCAGCGCGCAGCGCGGGGCCGGAGCGAAGCTTTATTATCGCGTGCTACCACTACAGCAACTTCGAATGGCTGAGTCTGGCCGGTGGTTTTCTGGAGTTAAAAGGCACGATTATCTCGCAGGAATTTAAGAATTCGTTGCTTGATCCAATTTTCAAGAAATTGCGCGAGCAATCCGGTCACGAATTGGTTCCACGCGAGCGCGGGATTATTCGGCTTTACAAAGTGCTTCGGCAAAAGGGGCGCACCGCGCTGCTGGTCGATCTCACCGTGCCGCCGGCTCAGGGCGCGGTGGCGATTGATTGTTTCGGACTAAAAACAAGCGTGACCTCCGCGCACGCCTGGCTGCACGAGCAAACCGGCGCCCCGATCATCCCCGCGCACTGCGAACCCCTGCCCCATGGACGTTACCGGATCATCTTCCATCCGAAGATCGAACGCACCGCTGCGATGACTCATCAGCAAATCGCCCAAGCCTGTTGGGATTCATTCGAACCTTATGTGCGAAGGAATCCAGCGCCCTGGCTTTGGATGTACAAACATTGGCGCTACCGCCCCGCAAAGCCGGACCGGCCTTATCCATTCTACGCGAATTTTTCCCGACGGTTCGAAGACCTGCTTCAACGCGAACGGGCCGATACCATCGAGGAACCGAAACGGTAAAGGCGTTCGCCGTAGCGAACGCCTTTACAAATTCGCCTTGGTGCTTTGAAACACAAGGCCGATCTAGCTCGCAGCTTTACGGTTTGTTCGCGACCACTTGCTGCGCCGGCTTATTCACTTCGAGCTGGGCGCTCACTTTTTGGATTTCCGCGGCCTGCTCTTTCAGCTGAGTCGTGAGAACCTCCATTCCGTTTTGCTGCTGTGTGACGGTTGACCTAAGTTCAGCGATCGTCGCTTGCTGTTCTTCGACTTTCTTGTGCTGTTTGAGGAACTCATTAAGCAACATCGCATTGACCGCCGTGTATCGGACGCTCTCAATCTGACCTGTTCGATCGCGGATGATCAGGTTGGGATCCACATTGGCCACGTCTTCGGCGACCAGACCGTATTCGAGGCTTTGTGTTCGATCGATCTCCTTCTTGTATCGGTACGTGACTGGTTTGAGCTGGTACAGCGCTTCGCTGGCGTTGTCCATTGGCTTGACGTCCTCCTTGTATCGATGCGAGGAGCTAAGGTGCCCAAGTAAGCCCGTGTTTAAGTCTATGGTAACAGAATCAGAGTTACCGCCACTCACACTGGTGGTGTCGATATTGCGAATATAGGTGTGATTGCTCTCACCAGCGGAACCAGTGATGCCATCGCCGATGCAGACGTTGCCGTCGCCTGTGAGGGACCCACCCGCGAGATTGCCGATGGCCGTATTGCCGGAACCGGTGGTGGCGTCGAGCGCTTCGAAACCGACGGCGGTATTGGAATGGCCCGCGATATTGCTAACGAGCGCATCGACACCAACGGCAGTGTTGTCGTTGCCGGTGGTGTTGTTTAAGAGCGCAAAAAAACCCATGGCTGTGTTGGTGTCGCCCTCGGTGTTGTAAAAGAGCGCATCAACACCGTTGGCCGTGTTGGCGCCGCCGGTGGTGTTAAATAAAAGCGCCCCCGTGCCGGTGGCTGTGTTTTCATCCGCGGTGTTGAAGACAAGCGTACCAGCACCAACACCGGTGTTGTAGCTGCCGCCCGTAGTCGAAAAGAGCGAACGCCAACCAACTCCCGTATTTCCAGCGCCGGTGGTGAGGTGAAGAAGCGCACTGCATCCTTCCGCTGTCGTGAACCCGGGGTAGCACCCGTCCGGCGCCGGAACAAATTCCGGAGCTGCCTGCATGCGTGTCAAAAACGCAAAGCAGGTAAGCACGGAGAGGATCGTTGTGAATATTGCCAGGCTGCTGCGATTTTTCATAAGCTTAATTTTCCTTTCATTATTTTTTGGCCTTCTCTGATTTCCCTGGCGCGCCGTAGCCTTCGGCGAAGGCGGCTTCCCCGAGAACTCATGTCCGGCCCGTTTCATGGTTAACGTTGGTTTTGTGTGTCCCTTAGCAAAACCTCCTCACCGGCGTTTTGCCGAAACGTAAATGCTATGTCAAGCAAAAAGTAACGGCGTTCGCCGCGGCGAACGCCGTTATAAATTCGCCTTGGTGCTTTGACACACAAGGTCGATCTATCTCGCAACTTTACGGTTTGTTCGCGACCACTTGCGCCGCAGGTTTGTTCATCTCAAACTGGGCGCTCACTTTCTGGATTTGCGCGGCCTGCTCTTTGAGCTGGGCTGTGAGAGTCGCTATTTGTTTCTGTTGCTGCGCAACTGTTGCCTGCAACTTCTCAACTTTGTCATTCAGCATGGCTTGGCGTTGGGGCCGCTGGGGAGATTGCGGTGCGCTACGACGTTGCGGCGCGCTACGTTGCACAGGTGCGCTACCATCCTGGCTCGGGCCGAAATCCCAGCCAAGGTGATCGTCCGCAAGGTTCAGAGTAACTTGAACAACGGTGCTGCCAACAGGCTGGAAGTTATTGTAGATACCACCGATGAAGCACTCTAATGACCCGGCCCCGTTCCCGTTCGAGACGTCGCCGATGCGGATCGTATCGCTTTCGTCGGCAGCGAGGGTACCAACGAAGTCGCCGACATAAGTGTTATTGAAGCCCGTGATCACGTTTGGTCCTGCCCCTTTACCTACGGCTGTGTTCTCACTACCATCAACGTTATTGAAGAGCGCCACAGCGCCAACTGCCGTGTTGTTATTGGCCAAACCGAGTGCATCCGAGTCATTATTCCAGAGCGCGTAATAACCAACGGCGGTGTTTGCAACACCGTTAATATTGAAGAAAAGCGCGTCGTTGCCAAAAGCGTTGTTGCTGTATCCGTCAACATTACTAAGAAGCGCACCGGCGCCGACACCATTGTTGTACCAGCCGAATGGGAACCCGTCCGCCAAGGCGTCATTAAACAACAGCGCGTCATAACCCACGGCCGTGCTGCCGCCGGCGGTAAGGTTATTATTGAGCGCAGCATAACCAACGGCGGTGTTTGGATTGCCACTCGTGTTGAATTGGAGCGCCTCAGCGCCAACTGCCGTGTTGTTGCTGGCGGTCCCGTCATTAAACTCGAGCGCCTCGGCACCTACGGCGGTGTTGTCCTCGCCAGCAACGTTATAGACGAGCACGTCAGCTCCAACGGCCGTATTGTCTGAGCCGGTAATATTGAGTAGCAACGCTGCAGCGCCAACCGCGGTATTGGAATCAGCAGTGTTGAGGACCAGCGTTCCAGCACCAACACCGGTGTTGAAACCTTCGTCGCTGACCGAAAAGAGCGAACGCCACCCAACTCCTGTGTTTCCAACGCCGGTGGTCAGGGAACTAAGCGCATCGCACCCTTCGGCTGTCGTGAATCCGGGATAGCACCCGTCCGCCGGAGTACCATAACCACCTTGCGTAGCTGCTTGCATTTGTGGCAAGAACGCAAAGCAGGTAAGCACGGGCAGGATCGTTGTAAATATTGTGAGGCGATTCTTCATAAGCTTAAGTTTCCTTTCATTGTTTTTGGCCTTCTCTGATTTCTCATTCAAGAACTTCATTTCCGGCGATTGTAGATCTTTTGCCAAAAATCCAGATAGTGTGTCAAGAAGGAAAAATACAAAAGTAAAGGCATTCGCTGGAGCGAACGCCTTTACAAATTCGCCTTGGTGCTTGGACACACCAGGCCAATCTATTTCGCAACTTTACGGTTTGTTCGTGACGACCTGCGGCGCCGGCTTGTTCACTTCAATCTGGGCGCTCACTTTCTGGATTTGCGCGGCCTGCTCTTTGAGTTGGGCCACGAGAACCTCTATTTGTTTCTGTTGCTGGGAGATTTGTTTCTGTTGTTGGCCAATTTGCTTCTGTTGCTGCGCCGTCGTCACTTGCAACTTCTCAACTTTGCGGTTCAGCATCGCTTGGGGCTGGGCAGCCTTACCACGACGCACACGCGGAGCCGCCGGTTTTCCACTGGCACCGACAAGAACCGTCCCTAAGTGCCCGTCGGTATCGACGTACACGGCAGCAGCGGTGCCCACATTAACGCTCGCCCCATAGATGCCGCCGATAAACGTATCCGTATAATCGGTTCCGCTGGCAGCGATAGCGCCGATGGCAATCACATTCTCATCTCCGGAAGCACCCGCGTCGCCGATGTAGATGTTGTTCCTGACGATGCCCGAGTCGGTACCGGCATTAGCGCCTAATGCGGTGATGTAATCGCCATCAATATTATTCATGAGGGCGCTAGTGCCAACTGCCGTGTTAAAGGCTGCGGTACCGTTTCCGCTCGAGTCATTACTAAAGAGCGCGAGAAAACCCATGGCAGCATTATTGCTGGCGTGAATATTTCCAGAAAGCGAGCAACGGCCCAAAGCGGTGTTGAAGGACCCGTCGATGTTGTTAGTAAGCGAAAAGGCGCCGACGGCAGTGTTGCGGAAGCCGCTGTCGTTATAGACAAGCGCGTTAGTTCCAACGGCTACGTTTTCATAGCCGGTGGTGTTGAGCAACATTGCTGCAGTGCCAACTGCGGTATTGGAATCCGCCCCGGTAGTGGTGAGGACGAGCGTTCCGGCGCCAACGCCGGTGTTGTAGTTGGCGTCGCCGGCAAAAAAGAGCGAATACCAACCAACTCCTGTGTTTCCGGCGCCAGCGCCGAGGTGTTGAAGCGCATTGCATCCTTCTGCTGTGGTGAACCCGGGATAGCACCCGTCCGGCGGCGGAGCAACTTGCGGAGCTGCCTGCATGTGAGGCAGAAACGCAAAGCAGGCAAGCACGGACAGGCTCGTTGTGAATATTGTGAAGCGATTTTTCATAAGCTTAATTTTCCTTTTTTCTTTCATTGTTTTGGCCTTCTCTGAT
>QHPG01000027.1 GCA_003219005.1 Verrucomicrobiota bacterium | reverse complement strand
AAGGTTAAATTTCGAGAGCTTAACCTGCGGCGCGATGCGCAATGTCCTGTTTGCGGCGAAAATCCAACAATCTTTTCGCCGATCGACTACGAACAATTTTGTGGCCTGCGAGAGGACGAGACGATGCCTGCGATGTCTGCGCACGAGGTGAAGCGGAAGATGGATGCGCGCGAAGCATTCGACCTAATCGATGTGCGGGAACCGTTCGAGTACGAGATCGCGCGGATCGAGGGCGCGAAGTTAATCCCACTGCGAGAAATCGCGGGGCGGGCGGACGAGCTGCAACGCGAACAGACGATCGTTATCCATTGTCACAGCGGCGGTCGCAGCGCCGAGGCGGTGCGACTGCTGCAGCAACGCGGTTTTACGAACATTTACAATCTCGAAGGCGGAATCGACGCGTGGTCGGACCAGATCGATCCGAGCGTGCCGAAATATTGACCCATTTTGGCATCAACACCGCGCGGCTGAAGCTTGGTATTCGTTTAGCACCGAAGGCGCTGTTTCATTGCTAGCCTGGGGCATCGCCCCAGGAATGTGAATCGGCGTGTAAACAAGCGCTGAAGGCGCGCTTCAATTAGGTATGTCGATCGAACGCGTTGCTGGGTTGAATCGCGCTTTCAGCGCTAGCGTTCATTCTTCAATCTATCCTGGGGCGTTTGCCCCAGGCTCGATTTGAATACCGGCGCCTTTGGCGCAAAACACCTATGAAGCTGCGGTGTTAATGAAATTACTTTACCACGTCAGCCAACTGTTTGGCGCTGGGGACATCGTGCCATTGAACTAACAATTCCCCATCTCGCCCGAATACGAAGACGCAAAATTCCGTTGCACCTGCCGGCGCCTCCAACTGCGAAGATACCGTTCCATCGAAATCTGTTACAGTGAAGATGTCCTGGCGCGCATCACGCATGATTTTGTTTGTATCATATCGGCTCTGAAGCCGCTTCGCCGCTTCAGTAACCCGGTGCTTCACTACCGCCATCGCAATCTTCCGCATGATAGGACCACGCTTTCTGATGAATCGAATAATTGTGATCATTCTATAATTCGGATTGCCGAGACAATAATCAGGAACGCGCTCGCCCACTTCTCGCGCTTTTTCCCAATCGGAGGTCGTAGCCAGCACCAAGACAGTCACGTGTCCATCAGCGGTGGAAAGTTTGTTGCCATCAATATCAACAAAACTGAGCGAATAGGTCGCTCCGCTTGAAAGTGCCCCGCCCAGATGCGTACCGGGAAGGAAAAGCGCCAGGGCTGCAAAGGAAAAGAATTCAAGTGCGCGCAGGTTCACAAGTAAGCAAATTGACGGCAATGCCGCCTGCCGACAAGTTCTGGCTCTGTTGGTTGTCGATCTTTGTCGCGTTCTGCTTCGTGGGCTGCGACCGCTTGATTCCGTTTCGCTACAATCAACTCGTTCAAGACGCCGACAACAAAGCAGCGCGGGGCGACTTTGAGCGCGCAATTAATCTGTACGAAGCGGCGCTCGATGACAGTCCGCGTTGCGCCGAGATCCACTATAAACTGGCTCTTCTTTATGACGACAAATTGAACGATCCCGTCAGCGCACTGCACCATTTCAAACGCTATATCGCGTTAAGTCCAAACGGCCCTCACGCGAAAGAGGTCACGAATTCTATCAAACATGACGAAATCGCCGCGTTGACAGCACTCTCTGGAGACTCGGTTATCCCGCGATCGGAAGCGGTCCAGTTGCGCAACGAAAATCTAAATCTGCGCAAAGAGCTTGAAGCACGCCCTGGATCATTGCGCAGTGCGCCGGAGAAATCGCAGGCAAGCGACGCAAGTTCAAAGAAAACCGCCGCGAAGAAAGCAGATCGAACCTATGTTGTGCGGTCAGGCGATACTCTCTTTTCCATTTCGCGAAAATTTTATAAATCGCCGAAGCGTTGGAAAGAGATTCTCGAGGCAAACAGAAAAAATATCCGCGACCCGAAAAAGCTTACGGCCGGTGAGACGCTGGTTATTCCGTAGGCCAAGATGGTTGCGTTTAGCGAAGATTTTCCTGCCCGCGAATCACGCTAATAGACGCGAATCACGACAAGGCTTCGCCAAAATAGAGCAAAAATTGTTGTCTTCCCATTCGCGTTCATTCGCGTGTTTCGCGGGAGCAAATCTTCGGTCACGCAGAGAGCTGTGCGCGAACCGTTATTCCTAAAACTTCACGACGAACGCAACCGCGCCACCGACGTTGGCCACTTGGTAATCGAAAACGCTCTGATTAGATTGGTTTAGTCCAAACGTGCTTACGGCACTCACCGTAAGATATTTGTTCACCCGATAATTCGCGGTCAACGCGAGAATTTCGTTCACGTCATCGCGCCCTCCCTCCCAATACTGTCGCACCACGATGCGACCGACAGCGTTGATGAAAAAAGCGCGTGTGACAATCGCCGAGTAAGCCACATAGGTCTCATACTCGTTTCGGCGCGCTGAAATCGAGCTTATGTTCGGAGGAGGCGGCTGGTTGGATTCCTCGGCTGCGGCGCTGATGTTCACGTCCACGCCAAACGAAAGCTGTTGCGCGCGGCTCAAGCGAAACGGGACCTCGGCGTTTAGAATAAAGCCATGGTTTTGAAAGAAAGCTGAGAAGCTGTTTTTCTTCGTCAGCCGGTTGTAATCGTACTCGAGGCGCAAAAGAAGATTATGCCACTGCGGCACGAGGTATCTGAGGCCGGCTTCAACGTCAAAACTTCCGAAGTTGAACTCGTCGAACCGGTCGTAGTAAAACAACTGTTCGCGGACATCGATCAGTCCGTACAAGTTTGGCGTAATCCGCGGCTCGTAGAAAGCAGCCGCCGCCGGCGCCACCACAAAATCGCTCTGCTCATTATTCCGGGTGAGCGCGACATTTGATGTCCAATAAAACGGCACGCCAGCCGAGATGGTAAAAGGTTGATACTCCTCCACCCTTTTGAGGATTTGTTGCTCGCCGAGATCGGCATCGCCAGGCGCGGCCACCGCATGGCCGCCTTCGACACCGGTGGGAGGCACGGTCGGAGGAAATGGCGCCGGCGCCTGATCGCGCGTCAACTGCGCCTGGTTCGCACTCTGCGCGGAACCTTCATTTGCGACGATGAAACAGAGTGCGCACACGATCGTGACGAACCCGGCTCCATGAAGACGGAGGCAATGCTTCACGCGCACGACCTTTTTTTTAGGCCGCCCGTTTCATACCTCAAGCCAATAATTTGATTAGGGATTTCTAAATGCATTTTGGATTCTCCAAGGATCCAGTCTTTATCACAAAGCCCGCCGGCTGCCAATGCGCGCAGTGGTGCGGTCGCGCGTCTGCTGCATTAGCATTCGACGTTCTGCTCTCAACAGACGATTCGTATCCGTTCGACTGAGACTTTTCAAATCAATGCGGCTCTTGGAGCCCGGGATCTTGATCTTCCCGTCGGGACCGACCGGAGCGCCATCAAGCAGTGCCAGCAACTCTTCCGTGTTACCGACATTAATTGTGCCGCGGTTCTCAGCCCCGTGATTGCCGGGTCTCACATTAGGCCGCGAGGGCGAGGACGGACCGAACGGCGGCGCACTTGCCAGCGGCTGCGGATTATTCGCGCCCGCGCCGGCAAACGTCCCGGTCGTGGTGCCATTACCGCCGAAGCCCGTGTAATTGGCGTTGTTGGTGTAAACATCGGCTGGAGTTGATCCGCCAATCGTCACCACGACACCGTCAAGAATATTGATGGTATTTGCAGCCAGAATTTTTGTGAGAGCACCGCCGCCGAGCGTGACGTTAGAAAGGAAATTAAGCGAACCATTGCTGCCCGACGCATAAAGTTTCAACTCCGTATCAGCCGAGAGCATGCCGCCGCCAATATTGAGTGTGCCATTGCTACCGAACACGCCGGCTTTGAGCACATCCGCGTGAGCGGTGGCGTTACTGAATGTGATCGTTCCGTTGCCGTCCATGTAGGAGAGGAACGTCCCGCCGACATTATAATTGCCGCCATTAATATTGATCGCAGTCGGTCCTCCCGCATCGTTGCCATAAATTGCAACCGTCGCGTCGTTGGTCACGGTAGCAGTGCCCGAAACATTCATGTTGATGGTGGCGCTACCCTCCGTACTAGCGCCGATGCCGCCGCCCGTGTTATCGATCTGAGCCGTCAAAGAATTCGCAGTAACGTTGGCAGCGGTCACATCGACTATAGCATTCCCGCCGATTGTCCCGCCGTTGCTGTTATCAATTGTGAAGACCGCGTCGCCCTGAGTTGTGAGATCGCTGGTGAGACTGAATTCGAGATCCGCATTTCCGCCGATGTTGCCACCGCCTGAATTGTCGATTGTCGCAAACAGGCCGCCCCCCGTGGAAATATTGATCGCCGTTATATTGATCGCTGCATCCCCACCGATCGTTCCGGCGGGCGGGCCTTCGTCGTTCTGGTTATTAGTGATGGTGAAGAAGGCGTCAGTGCTGGCATTTATTGCGCCTGAGGCAATAACATTGATGATCGCGTTGCCGCCGATATTCCCACCGCCGTCGTTGGAGATGAGCGCATTAAAATAGTCGGTCCCGGTGGACATGTTACCAGCGCTCACGTCGAGAATTGCATCGGCGTCGATCGTCCCACCGGGTGCGAAGCCGCTGCCGTTGTCGAAGCCGGCATTCTCGATTTCAAAATCCAAATAGGTTTGCGCCGTCAGAGCGCTGCCTGCGCTGACGTTGTTGAACGCGCTCGCGATGTGCCCGCCTCGGTTCGTGCTGAT
>QHPG01000186.1 GCA_003219005.1 Verrucomicrobiota bacterium | reverse complement strand
CTGAATTCCAACTCCAAGCAGGTCATAGTTCAGTTGCCCGGCGCCGGCCCGAATCCCGCCGAAGGCGCGCCCATGTTTGAAATCGCAAATCTCGAGCTCAACGAGCATGGCGACATTGCCATGGTGCAACTGAACCTTCTTGGCGGACCCAAGCGCGCCTGATCAATTCCGGTTCAGCGGACGCAGTTGCTTGGGCAGAAATTCGCCATCTTTGCGAATCAATTTGCCGTCGAAGTAGATCTCTCCGCCGCCGTAATCGGGACGCTGGATGCTGACCATGTCCCAGTGAACCTGGCTCCGGTTTCCGTTGTCCGCTTCCTCGTAAGCTTGTCCCGGGGTGAAATGAAACGAGCCGGCGATTTTCTCGTCGAACAAGATGTCGCGCATCGGTTGTAGCACCCGGGGATTAAAGCCGAGCGAAAATTCACCTATGTAACGGGCGCCCGGATCTGAATCGAGAATCTTATTCAGCTTTTTCGTCTCGTTGCTCGTCGCAGCAACAATCTTGCCGTTCTTGAATTCGAGACGGATGCCATCAAAAGCGATTCCCTGATAAATGCTTGGCGCATTAAACGTGACCTGACCGTCCACGGAATCTTTCACCGGGCAGCTGAAAACTTCGCCATCGGGAATATTGCGATCGCCACCGCAGATCACAGCTGGAATTCCCTTGATACTGAAGTGCAGATCCGTGCCGGGGCCTATGATGTCCACGCGGTCGGTTTTTTCCATCAAGCGCTTGAGTACCTTCATGCCGGGCTGCAGTTTGCGATAGTCCAGCGTGCAGACATCAAAATAGAAGTCTTCAAACGCCTCGGTGCTCATTCCGGCAAGTTGTGCCATTGAGGGAGTTGGCCAGCGTAAGACGACCCACTTTGTCTTTTTAACCCGCTGGTCCTGCACCGGGCGCATTTTTTTGCCGATCAGTTTCATCTTCTCCGGCGGCACATCGGCTAATTCGGTGACGTTGTGGCTGCCGCGCACGGCGATATAAGCATTCATTTTTTTCATGCGCGCCAGCTCGTGGCTTGCCATCAGGTTTAGTTGTCGATCCGAGGCTTCGAGAGCGAGCGCGCGGTTTACGCGGGTTTGATAAGTCTGCGCAAATGGCACCCCGCCCGCTTTCCGCACCGCGCGGATCAGCGCGACGGTCATTTCAGCAGGAATATCGAATGCTTCGATCAGGACTGTTTCATTGCGCCTGAGACGGATGGAATATTCCACCAGGAGTTTTGCGAGCTTGTCGAACCGGACGTCGTGCATAGGCGCTTATCATTCCACCAGCCGGGCCGGATGCAACTCGTGCGACCCCAACGTTTGGAGTTCCGTGGTTACGCGCCTCTCAGGAAGAAACCATCTAAAAGCGGAACTCCAAACTTTAGGCGGTCCGAATAAGTTTCGCCGCAAATGCGCCGTCTAAACCGTCGCGAAAAGGCAACGAATCTCTTTCCGCTTCCAAGCGCAGAATCGGCGTCTCCTCGAGGATGCGGCGAACGACCCCTTCATTCTCTTCCGGCTCAAGGCTGCATGTGCTGTAAACAAGCGCGCCCTTCGGTTGTAGTAGCGGGATAAGCGCACGAACAATCTCGATCTGCCGTTGTTGCATGCGATCGAAATCGGTTCGTCGTAATCGCCACTTGAGATCGACGCGCCTCCGGACCACTCCGGTGTTGGTGCACGGCGCGTCAATCAGGACGCAATCAAATGGTGCTACAGATGCGATTTTCGGCGGTACGCAACCATGTGTCCAATCGTGCCTCAAAATCTGCACAATTCCGACGCCGAGACGCGCCATGTTCTCCTTCAAGATTTCCAGCCGCGCAAGATCGCGATCGCATGCCACGATTGTTCCCAGGTTTTCCATAAGTTGCGCGACGTAACCGGTTTTCCCGCCGGGCGCTGCGCACGCATCGAGGATTCTTTCTCCAGGTTTTGGGTCCAGCAACTGGCAGGCAAGGGTGGTGCTCGGGTCCTGAATGTAACAATGACCCCGTTCTAAAGCGTCGGAGGGTAACGAACTGACTTCCACGAAGTTCGGGTTGTCAGAGACAGGACGGGATTTGGGATAAGCCCGGAGGAATTTTGTTCGATCGATTCTCAACAAATTGATGCGCGCATAAACTGGCGCAGGAAGATTGTTCCATTCACACAGCTCTTGCGCGTGCGCGACGCCAAAGTGCTGCTGCCAGCGTTCGACAAGAAATTGCGGATGCGAAGTTCGAACGAACAATGGCTGCGCATCGACGCGCGCGAGCAGTTCAGTTGCCTGCCGCGCCGCAACGCGAAGCATCGCGTTGATGATCGTTCGCTGCCTTTTCGGCGTAAGCTCTACCGTTTCGTGGACTGCTGCGTGCTGAGCGGTTTTGAGAAGGAAGAGTTGATATAAACCGAGTCGCAGAATATCGTGGAGACCGGTCTCAACCCGCGAAGCACGCAGGCAAGCGATCCAAAAATCCAGCAACGTTAAATTGCGCAGGACGCCGTAAAACAATTCCAAGGCGAATGCGCGGTCCGAAGGCGTAAGCTCGGTGTTCGCAAGAAACTCTGCGATGATGGAATCAGCGAAGCGCTTTTCTTTTCGCCACAGCCGCAAGGCCTGCAGCGCGATTTGGCGAGCAGAGAGCTGCGCCATATTTCCTGCAGTTACTGCGGCTTCACGCTCGCGCGTCCGATCGCGTGATAATGAAACCCAAGTCGCTTCATCGTTTCAGGATCAAGGAGGTTTCGCCCGTCAAAGACGATCGGTGTTCTCATTTTTTCTTTCACCACTGTGAGATCCACGTTGTCAAATTCACTCCATTCTGTGGCGATGACCAGCGCTTCAGCGTTGCTCACTGCTTCGAGAGCCGACGAAGCAAATTCTGCATCGGCGATCGCTTTTATGGCGCGTGCCTTTTGCATTCCTTTCGGGTCGTAGGCAACCACGTGCGCGCCTTCGCGCAGGAGGTTCGTCACAAGCTCGATTGCGACGGACGAACGAACGTCGTCTGTATCTGGTTTGAATGTGAGGCCCCAGACTGCAATCCGCTTTTCCCGCAACACCCACAGGGTTTCCCGGATCGTCTTTAGAAAACGCTCTTTTTGAGCATTGTTTATGCGTTGCACTTCCTTAAGCAGATTGAATGGAGTGCCAAGCCGCTCGCTGATTGTGATGAACGCAGCGATATCCTTTGGGAAACAGGAACCGCCGTATCCGATTCCAGCGTTTAGGAAATCGCGGCCAATGCGGTGATCCATTCCAATTCCGTCAGCGACCTTTTCGATGTCCGCGCCGCTCGCCTCGCAGATCGCCGAGACCGCGTTGATATATGAAATTTTCAGCGCCAGGAATGAGTTTGCGCAATGTTTGATGAGCTCGGCGCTGTTGATATCGGTCACGAGTATCGGCGCCATGAATGGCTCATACACCTTCTTCATGAGATCGATGGCGTGTTCGCTTTGCGCTCCGATCACAATCCGATCCGGACGCATCAGATCGGCTACTGCACAGCCTTCGCGCAAGAATTCGGGATTGCTGACCACATCAAACTTCGCGCCATGGCGGTTATATCTTTTGATTGACTCCGCCACTTTTTCGCCCGTTTTCACGGGCACTGTGCTCTTATCAACGATCACCCGATAATCGGTCAACACACCTGCGATTTCCCGCGAAACTTTCTCCAGAAAACTAAGATCGACGTCGCCATCCGGCTGCTGTGGGGTAGGAACGGCGATGAAGATGATTTGTGAGTGGTCCACTCCGTTCTGAATGCTGCCGGTGAAGTGCAGCCGACGCGCCGAGACATTCCGATGAATTATTTCTTCAAGCCCGGGTTCATAAATCGGCACCTCGCCGGCTTGTAGTTGTTTGATCTTTTGTGCGTCGTTATCGACGCAAATGACATTATGGCCAACATCGGCGAAACAGGCGCCGGTAACGAGGCCGACGTAACCGGAACCGATGATCGCGAGATCCATGATTGGAGAATGCTGCAGGTAGATCAGCCGCAGCACAAGTGGGCTAGAGCATCCTGCGGCCTCGAGATTATTCGCGCACGTTCGTTCATTGCCCTGAGGACGCAGGATCAAAATTCAAGTCGAATCCAAGCTTCGGGAATGCCTTCAGCGTTATGGTAAACAGGATGCCATACTCCTTCACCCCATTATTGTCGCGTATGACGCCGCCGAGGGACGCCACCCAGCTCGAGAGGTCCCGGTAAATGGAATAGCGTTGCTCCTCCAGCGTGCTTGTTGTGGCTTCATATTGCTCCTGGGCTCCAAAGCCCCAGTTATCGTTGATTCGATAATATCCACCAACAAGAAACAGGCTGCTGTTGAGAAAGAAAGGATTGTCGTTCAAATAGCGATGCCCGACGTTTAATTGCAGATTGGCCAGCGGTTGCACGCTCGCGATCGTATTCACTTCGGTAAAACCCTTCGAGAAGGCCGGTACCTGTGAGTTGACTGAAAGCGAGACCCACGGGAGAGGCGTAAACCGAATGTTGTTAAAGAAATTTGAGTAGTTGGTACGATCGTAGGGGTTGTCGAAGTTCACGTCAAAGAAGGTATCGAGTTCAAACCACGTCATCGTTGCGTCGTCGCGCCGCGTTTCGAGGCGGTTGCGAACGCCCACCCGCCACACCGTCCAATCATCGATTGAGTCGATGGTCGTAAATTGGGGGAAGTCAATCGCCCGAAGCTGGGTCGAAGGTTCATACCGATCAAACCCCAAAATTGCCGTCGGATTAGCTCCGTTCTCATCCACGTACGAAAAGTTTGTGAATGGTTGAATAACGTGCATGAGTCCATCCAACCCAAACGCGCGGCTCTGCACATTCTCCCAGGTGCGCGAGATCTTGAACGAAGCTTCTGCGCCGGTGTTAAAAACCGTACGAAATGTGTCTCCATCAAACTGAACTGGGTTAGCCGAAGTTGGCGGCGGGAGAATAAAGTCAGGCACCAGCGGATTTGATGGAGGCACAAAGGTTGTCGATCCCAAGTCCCATGTCTTGCCATAATAGGTGCCGCGGAAGCCAACGCGCGGCACGATCGAAAGCCATCCAAAGTATGTGTTTGGATAAGTTAGTTGATGGAAGGTATCAAACCGAGTGGTGCCGTAATTCTCAAAACCCGAACCCTGGGGGAATTGTAACCGCAAATCAGCAAAGCCGCTCTCGCCCTCGTAAAAAATGGGTCCACCGAAAAGTGCGTGACGTTTAATGTCCAGTACCACTTCCGGTGTACGTTCTGTGGTAGAGAAAAACTCGTTCGCCTGGAAACGGGCGATGCCCGTGATGGTGAAAAAAGGATTCGCTTTCGTTAATGCGACTACATTGTCCGGAACAGGATCGATCCGAAACTCGCCCTGGTAAAAGTCCTGCATCACGTACTGGTCGCTTAGCTTCGTTGTGTTCGCGATACCGTAGATGTCATCAGTAAAGTTGGTCCGGTCTTCCAGGCTCAGCCGGTATCGCCCGGTAGGAACACCTTTCCGCGGCACGGCCGTTTGATTCAGGTTCGGGTTTTGATCCTGAATGTAAAAGGTCTTTACCCTCGCCTGACTGTTCTCGTCCTTCCCATAATCAATAACGGGATCGAAGCCGATGGCGGGTCCGCGACGGCCAAAGTAATCGAGTCGGAGGCGTCCCTTGATGTTATCCGTAATCGGAAACATCACCTGAGTCAGAAGCGATGGTCCCCATGAGCTCAAATATGCCGGCGAAACCGTAAAACTGAACGTGTCACTGAGGGATTCGTACAGATAAGGCCACCAAAAAACCGGCACCTTCCCGATATATGCCGTCACGTACTGCATGATCACGCGGTCCTTCTCGTAAATGCGGATCTTTTGCGCGTGAAGATGAAAATCGGACCTCGCAGAATCGTTCGTCGTAAACGTACCGTTTCGTATAAGATAACCATTGTCGGAAATTGAACTCACATCTCGGCCGCTGAGAAAATAAGGTAGCGACTCAGTCCGCCCACTGATCGCCCGGATCTTTTTTGTTTCGGTGTTGTAGAAACCGTGTTCGGTAACGTAGAGGCTGATATCACGATAGATTCGCACGTGGCCTTTCAACTCCACCTCGTGCGTGGCGGAATTGTATTGTGCGTAATCGGCGTAAATGTCTGTATTGCCAGTGTGAATCGCCACATTATCGTGCGCCGTTGCCAGCCCATTTTCATATGTCGTCTCCCCTGTGGAAGTGATCTCAATGGGCGCGTTCTCCGGAGTCTTGATTTCTCCTCGGATCAAACCGGCGCTCGCAAAAAGAGCGGCGAGCAACAAGAGCGGCGTTCGCATGGCGGACGCCAAAGGTACTGCACCCAAAGCTCCCTGCAAAGCTAAAACCACTCCGTACGAAAGATGCATATTGCCGCCGTCCCTGTTACGAGCTGCCTTCATGGCAAAGTCACAGTGTTCTGTCTTGATTAACCTGGCAATCAACGGTTTTCTTCATGCGGGATGAGCAAATCTATCGACCAAGTTTTCGTCAACGCCAAGCAATGGCTGCTCTCATGGCTGGCGGGGTCGCCCGACTGGGTGATCCAGGTGGCTTCTATTCTGATCAATGTTTTCATGCTACTCGCTGTATTCCTCACACTTTTTGCGCTCATCTCCGTGCTGGAGCGAAAAATTCTCGCGCGGATGCAAAACCGCTACGGCCCGAATCGAGTCGGCCCGTTCGGTCTTTTCCAACCAATCGCCGACGGCATCAAAATGTTGATCAAGGAAGACATCGTGCCGGCGCGGGCGGACAAGATCGTGCATTTCCTCGCGCCGGTGCTTATCGCCGCGGTGGCGATCCTTACCCTCGCCGTGATTCCGTATGGACGAAACATGACGCCGTTCACTATCGATGGCGGCATTCTCTTTTTCTTCGCCGTTGGATCGGCAACGGAACTCGCGGTCTTCATGGCCGGCTGGGCAAGCAACAATAAATTCTCCATGCTCGGCGCCATGCGCGCGATCGCGCAAATGTTCAGCTACGAGCTGCCGCTCATTATTACCGTTCTGCCGGTAGTGATGGTGGTCGGCTCGCTTATGCCTGACCGGATTGTCTCCGCGCAAGCTGGATACACGTTTGGCCTTGTGCCGCGCTGGTTTGTCTTCACGCCGTGGGGTGGTGTCGCCTTCATTTTGTTTTTCGTTTCCGGTCTCGTAGAGTCGAATCGCACTCCATTCGATGTGCCCGAGGGCGAATCGGAAATCGTCGCCGGGCACATGACTGAATATTCCGGCTTCAAATACGCGACATTTTTCATGGCGGAATACATCGGGATGTTCGCCGTCAGCGGCCTTTCAGCGACGTTATTCCTTGGCGGCTGGCATGCGCCCGTACGCGTGCTCGAAATTGTCCCTTCTTATGTCTGGTTTTTCCTCAAGCTGAGCGGGCTGCTTTTCGTTTACATCTGGATTCGCGGCACGCTGCCGCGCACACGCATCGATCAAATGATGAACTTCGCCTGGAAATTCATGTTGCCGATGGCTTTCACGTGCGTCATCGCGGCGGCCGTCTGGCATTATGCCGGGCGCGGCCTGCGCGGGTGGCTGTGGTCGCTGTTTGTAATCGTGATGGTTTACAGCGCCCTATCGATCCTGCTCGATACGCGAAGAAAATTCGGGCCGCGCGTTTATCGCTTCGCAGAATGAGCAACGCCGCATTTGTTATCATCGCGATTTTCACACTCGCCGCGGCGCTAGCGGCTGCGACGTTGCGAAAGCTAATGCATGCTGCGCTGAGTTTCGCGGTGGCCTTGGTCGGCCTCGCGGCGCTTTTCTTTTTGCTCGGCGCAGAGTTCGTCGGGCTCGCGCTGGTGTTCATTTACATCGGCGCGGTCGCGGTGTTGATCGTTTTCACGATTCTTCTGACGCGGCGCGATGTGGGAAAAGATCGCGGCTTTAACTGGGCCGGTGTGCTCATTGCTCTTGCTGTGTTCTGTGGTTTGACGTGGTCGATTCTCAAGACGCAATCACTCTCCATCGTCGCCCCACACATTCGGGCGCTTACCGTCAAAAGAATCGGCGAAGCGTTAATGACCGGTTACGTGTGGCCGTTGCAATGCGTCGGTCTTCTGCTAACCGCCGCTCTCATCGGCGCGCTCATTCTCGTAATGGAGGAAAAACGATGAGAAAGATGAAGCAAACGCTCAACGCTCAACGCTCAACGCTCAATGCTGACTTCAGACGTGACTCTAAGTTGGACGCTGGGTGTTTTCGGCCTGGACTGCGATGACACCTACACTACAAGCCTTTGTTCTCGTTTCCGGCGCGTTGTTTTCCATTGGACTCCTCGCCGCATTGAGTCGGCGTCACGCCATTTTCATTCTCATCGGCATCGAGCTTATGCTCGCAGCGGCGAATTTGAATTTCATCGCGTTCTGGCATTTCGCTCCGCAACCGCACCAGCCGACCGGCGTGATGTTCGCAATCTTCTCCATCGCAATCTCCGCTGCCGAAGCCGCGATTGGTCTGGCGATGGTCATCGCCGTTTATCGCCACTATCACACTACGAATGTCGATCAACTCGATCAGCTCAAAGGATGAAAGAATTCACTAAAAGATGAGCGCGTGGATTCTTGATCGTCTCTGGCTGATCCCTGCCGTGCCGTTCGCGGCTTCGCTGATAGTTTTGAGTTTGCCGAACGCGTGGCGCAGAAGAGCCGCGGCGCTGGCAGCCACGGGACAAGTCGCCGCGCTCGCATTGTCGGTTGTAGCGTTCCTGCCGACGGTCCAAACGCACGGCTTCCGCGCGGCTCAAAATTTCACCTGGTTCACTTTCGGCGATAACGCGCTCCAACTGGGATTTGTTCTCGACCCGCTTGCCGCTGCGATGCTGCTGATGATCTCGCTGGTTGGGCTTTGCATTTTTGTCTTCAGCATTGGCTACATGGCCGACGACAAGAATTTTGTCCGCTTTTTCGCGTATTTATCGTTCTTCTCCGGCGCCATGCTCGGTGTGGTCATCGCGAACAGTTTGCTTCTGCTTTTCATTTTTTGGGAACTGGTTGGGCTCGCGTCGTATCTGCTCATCGGCTTCTGGATTGAGCGACCGAGCGCATCGGCTGCCGCAAAGAAGGCATTCATCACCACGCGCATCGGCGACATGGGATTTTTTCTCGGCATGCTCTGGCTCTACAATCGCAGCGGCACACTTCTTTTTTACGACGGCGGCAAAGGCTGTCTCGAAAGCGCCGGCCTGGCCATGCTCGGCGCCAGCGCCACGTTCATCGCGCTGCTGATTTTTTTCGGAGCAGTCGGCAAGTCCGGACAATTCCCGCTGCATGTGTGGCTGCCTGATGCGATGGAAGGTCCGACACCGGTGAGCGCGTTGATTCACGCGGCAACGATGGTCGCCGCTGGAGTTTTTTTGGTCGCGCGCGTGTATCCGCTATTCTCGTTAGGCGCGATCAACGGCGTGACCTCCTCGCTCACCGTTGTTGTCTGGATCGGTGTAACCACGGCGCTCATGGCTGCGCTCATCGCGATCGCACAGGCCGACATCAAACGCATCCTCGCCTATTCAACGGTGTCGCAACTTGGTTTGATGATGGTCTCGCTGGGCGTGGGCGGGGTGGCAGCCGGCATCATGCACTTGATCGCGCATGGATTTTTTAAAGCGCTTCTGTTCCTCGGCTCCGGCTCGGTCATTCACGGATGTCACGGCGAACAGGACATTCGCAAAATGGGCGGCCTGCGGCGCTTCATGCCGGTTACGTTTGTGACGTACGCCATCGGGATGATGGCGCTCAGCGGCGTGCCGCTCTTTTTCTCTGGCGGCTGGACGAAAGAGGAAATTCTTCACGCTGTAGGCCATTGGCCGCCGTCGCACGCACCGTATTACTTGATGTTCGCTGGCGTCGTTCTCACGGCGCTCTACATGACGCGGCAAATCATCTACGTCTTTTTTGGGGACCCGCGCGCTTCTGTGGACCACTCGCACGAGAGCCCGCGCGTGATGACAAGGCCGCTGATCGCGCTCGCGCTGGGCGCAATTTTATTGAGCGTCGTGCTCACGCCTGCATGGCCATGGCTGCATGAGTATCTGACCGGCGAGCCCGTACACTTTGAGATAGGTCGTTT
This sequence comes from Verrucomicrobiota bacterium, assembly GCA_003219005.1. Taxonomy (GTDB): domain Bacteria; phylum Verrucomicrobiota; class Verrucomicrobiia; order Chthoniobacterales; family UBA10450; genus Udaeobacter. The sequence goes on along the minus strand of QHPG01000186.1, from coordinate 6,430 downwards.
GATTCAGCCGGCGCTTTTTGTTTCGCTCGTGCTCGTCAGTGCGGGTATCGGCGTTGGTTTGTGGATGTATCGCAAGGCGGGTGTGCAAGCTGGAGATCGCCCAGCTCAGATCGACCCACTTGAATACGCGCAGCCCGCGCTGTTTCGCTTCTTGGCAAACAAAATGTGGATCGACGAACTTTATTATCGCACAGTCATCGCGTTCAGTTGGATGGCCGCGCGTCTGTCTGACTGGTTGGATCGCTACTTCTGGGATGGGCTTGTGCGTGGCTTCGGTGCAATCGGGCAAGTGTTTGCAATGTTCACCACCGGCGTCGATGAGCGCGGCATCAACGCTGGAGTCGATGAAACCACCGTTGGCGCTCGCGGGCTTGGCCGGCTGATGTCTGCCGCGCACTCGGGGCAGATTCAAATTTACCTCGGCGTGGTCGCCATCGGCATGCTGGCACTCCTTCTTCTCTACGCATGGTTGGTATGATTACAGCGATCATTTTCATTCCGCTGCTTGGTACGCTTGCGGTCTGCACCTGGCCGCAAAGAAATTGCCGCGTCATTGCTCTGATGTTTAACGTTATCTCCGCGGCGTGCGCGTTAGGATTGTGGCGAAAGTTCGATGCCACCGCGACGGGCATGCAATTCGTCGAACGTCATGCGTGGATTCCGGCGATCAATGCTGAATATCTGGTTGGCGTTGATGGATTGAGTTTGCTGCTTGTCTTGCTCACGTCGCTAATCGTTCCATTCGCATTTCTAGCCCGACCCGTTCCAGCCGACAGCCGCGGGTTCTATGCGACCATGCTCGTAATGCAATCCGCACTCTACGGCACGTTCACGGCACAAAATTTCGTTCTCTGGTTTTTGTTCTACGAAATGAGCCTGATCCCGGCGTTTCTGCTGATCAAAATCTGGGGCGGCGAAAACCGCGATCGCGCCGCGACCAAGTTCTTCCTTTACACATTTCTTGGCAGCGTGGCGATGTTGCTTTCGTTTCTGGGAATTTATTTTGCCAAAGGGACGTTCGATTTTTCCGCGCTGGCCTCCCTCGGAAAAAACGGTCTGCTCACCGGCAAGGTCGCGTGGCTTGCGTTTGCCGGAATCTTTATCGGGCTCGCCGTGAAGGTGCCGCTATTTCCGTTTCACACCTGGTTACCCGACGCCTATCAAACCGCGCCGACCGGCGTGTCGATGGTGTTGACGGGTGTACTCTCAAAAATGGGCGTTTACGGTTTCGTGCGTCTGTTCCTTCCGCTTTTTCCGAATGAAATTAGAATCATCGGCCCGTGGCTGCTTGCATTGGCAGTATGCTCGATCGTGTTCGCGCCGCTGGCTGCATGGGCACAGCGCGATCTGAAACGAATGGTTGCTTACCTGTCGATCAACCATCTTGGCTACTGCATGCTCTCTCTTTTTGCGGTAGCCGCCTCACCGGCCGTAGCTGCAAATATCGACACGCATGCGGCATTGAGCGGTGTGTTCATGCAAATTTTTAACCACGGCATCACCGCAGCCACCCTGTTTTACTTCGTTGGATTGCTCGAACAACGGTCCGGCAGCCGCCGGAGCATCGGCGACTTCGGCGGACTGATGCAGCGGACACCGCTGCTTTGCGGCTGGATGAGCGTTGCCATGTTTTCCTCGCTCGGCCTGCCGGGACTGAACGGATTCATCGGCGAATTCCTGATTTTCAAAGCCTCGTTCGCAATCGCGGCTTCGTTTACCGCCATTGCTGTGCTTGGTCTTCTCGTGACAGCAATCGTTTTCGCGCGCGCCATGCAATCGTTGTTCAGCGGCCCGCTGGCAGAAAATTGCAGCGCGTTTCCCGATCTTTTGACGGGCGAAAAACTTGTCGTGGTACCCGTAACACTGCTCATGTTCGCCATCGGCATCGCGCCGCAATTCATGTTCAACATCTTCAACACAACGGTCGTCCAAATGGCGCGGCTGTTTGGTTGAGCCTCACGCAAATGAGCAAAGAGATCATTCCCGTGGAGCGCATCGCTCACCTAATTTTTGTTTTCCGCGGACAGAAGGCGATGCTGGATTCCGACCTGGCTACGCTCTACGGCGTGACCACTGGAAATCTCAATAAAGCAGTGAAACGCAATGCGCAGCGTTTCCCATCCGATTTCATGTTCCAACTTACCGCCGAAGAGGCCGACGATTTGATATTCCAAACTGGAAGATCAAAAGGACGGGGCGGGCGTCGTCATCGCCCCTACGCTTTCACCGAGCAAGGAATTGCGATGCTCTCAAGCGTGCTGAATAGCGACCGGGCTATAAGAGTCAACATCGCGATCATGCGCGCATTTGTGAAACTGCGCCAGATGCTCGAGACGAATCGCGGGCTGGCCCAGAAGTTTTCGGAACTCGAAAGGCATGTTGGAAAGCAAGACGAAGAAATCGCCGCAATTCTGGAAGCGATCCGGCAACTGATGGCTCCGCCGGAAAAGCCACGGCGTGAAATCGGATTTCATGTGCGCGAGAAGGCGCCGCGCTATCGGGTGCGCAGACGCGCATGATCGCCTGGACGATTTACATCACGTTCGCGGGAGCGCTTCTGCTCCTGTTTTTGCCGCGCATTTTCGCGCGTTGGATCGCGCTGCTTACAACCATCGGTGGCTTGGCCCTGGGCCTCGCCGCCTTCGTTTGCACGCCCATTGCCGATCTGGCGCATTTCGCAACGATCGTGCGTGTGCCTTGGGTCTCCGCCCTCGGGATCGACTACCATCTGGCGCTGGATGGTGTCAGCCTCACCATGGTTCTCGTCACCGGCATCTCAGCCGTGAGCACAGTACTGTTTTCATGGGATGTGGAGAATCGGCAGAACGAATTCTTCTTCTGGCTTTTGCTGGTAGTGGCCGGTTGCTACGGCGTTTTCCTCAGCGCCAATCTGTTTTTGCTTTTCGTGTTCTACGAGCTGGTGATCGTGCCGAAATATTTCCTCATCGCCATCTTCGGATCCACGAACAAGGAATACGGCGCGATGAAGCTGACGTTGTATTCTTTCTTCGGCGGCATGTTCGTTTTTATCGGGATTCTTGTCGCTTACGTGACTGGCGGCACATTGGATTTGAATCAGCTAGCGCAATTCCAGTTTGCACCCGGGCTGCAATCGTGGGCGTTTCCTGTGTTGTTTTTCGGCTTTGCGGTGCTCGCTGGCATCTGGCCATTGCACACCTGGGCGCCGACGGGCCATGCCGCTGCGCCCACTGCGGGTTCGATGTTGCTCGCTGGGATCGTTATGAAACTCGGTTCTTACGCGGGTCTGCGCGTCGCGATGAATCTTTTCCCACAGGGATTTCAAATGTGGAGCAAATCGATCGCTGTCCTCGCGGTCATCGGAATTGTTTATGCCGCAGCGGTGGCGCTTCGCCAAAGTGATCTGAAATTTGTAATCGGTTATTCCAGCGTGAGCCACATGGGTTTCGTGCTGCTTGGTTTGGCTACTGCGAACGTGCTCGGCGTTTCCGGCGCGGTGCTGCAAATGTTTTCGCACGGCGTGATCGCAGCCCTCCTCTTTGCCGTTGCTGGACGCATGATCTATCACCGCACACACACGCGCGAACTCGATGCGCTCGCGGGAATGAATCTGAGCCATGCGCTGCCATTTGCAGCCTTTACGTTCGTCATCGCTGCGGCAGCGTCGATTGGCATTCCCGGTTTCAGTGGTTTTGTGGCCGAGATCACAATTCTCATCGGCGCGTGGAAAGCTTATCCGCTGGCGGTCTGGATCACTGGAGCGGGCATGGTGCTCGTGGCCGCGTTCACCTTGCGCGCGTTAAAGCAATCGTTCTTTGGCGAGGCAGGTTCAGGCGTCGTCCGCCTGCAGGAAGGCCGGGTGGCGCTCGACCCGGATTGGAACGAGCAACAGAGCATTACAGCCGCGGAAAAAATAGGAGCGTGCCTGCTGATGTTCGCAACGCTAGTGGTCGGAGTTTATCCGAAACTGTTGCTCGATCGGATTATGCCGGCCGTCGAGGCGATGAGGTTTTTAAAATCCGGAGGTTAACGTTGTAACGATGTCTTACCTCGAGCTTCTCAAACTTGCATCGCCGGAAGCGATCGTCGTTATCACGGCGCTTGTGGTCCTCACAATTGGGCTGACGACCGGGCGCGAGGCCGCGGGCGCAACGGTGTCAACGGCGCGACCAACTGGAAATGCTGGTAGCAGGTCCAGCACTCGAAGTGCCGCGCTCTGCGCGTTTGTCGCCGTGCTCGGCCTCGCCGTCGCAATCGGCGCTGTGCTGATGTTGCCGCGTAACGCGACGCTCTTTGGCGGAATGCTGGTGATCACGCCGCTGACGTCGCTGTTCAAAATCATCTGCATCGTACTCGCGTTTTTCACAATCCTTTTGACGACATCAGAAAAGTCTTTGCGTCATCGAGGCGAATACCTGGCGATTGTTCTGCTGGCAACGATCGGCCTCATGCTGCTCGTTGGCAGCGAAGAGTTGCTGATGATTTTCATCGGGCTCGAGTTGCTCGGTCTATCGCTTTACGTGATGGCCGCATTCGACAAGACCGATCTCCGCTCAGCCGAAGCGGGACTGAAATATTTCCTGTTCGGCAGCACATCGAGCGCGTTCACACTTTTTGGAATCAGCCTGATCTACGGGATGTCGGGAACAACCGGTCTGGCTGCGATCTCGGCAAAATTGGCGACCGCATCAGTGCAACCGCTGCTTGCAGTTGGTATCGTCATGACGCTTGTCGGCTTTGCGTTTAAGATTGCCGCCGCGCCGTTTCATCTTTGGGCGCCGGATGCGTATCAGGGCGCGCCGGTTCCGAGCGCCGCGTTTATTGCTTCGGGGTCAAAGGTCGCGTCGTTCGTGGTGTTGGGGAAAATCGTTCTGATCGGATTCGCGCCCGTGCACGGCAGCGCCGCATGGCACGGCATGGTAGCCGGCTGGTCGCCGGTGCTCGCTGCGCTGGCAGCCTTCTCGATCCTGCTTGGCAATCTGGTTGCGCTGGCGCAATCGAACCTGCGCAGGCTGCTCGCGTACTCTGCGGTTGCACACGCTGGTTACACGTTGCTCGGACTCGTGGCGGGCGGGCGCGACGGTTTTTCGGCGGCTTTGTTTTACACAACCACTTACGCCATTACGCTCGTCGGCGCATTCGGCGTGGTGGGTTTCGTACGGCACGAAACCGGAGGCGACGATTTATCGAACTTTTCCGGATTGTGTTCGCGTTCACCGCTCATGGCCGGATGCATGGCGATCTTCATGCTCTCCCTGGCAGGCATCCCGCCGCTCGCCGGATTTTTCGGAAAGTTCTACCTTTTCAGGGCCGCGCTGCAAGCCAGTCCAAGCCACGGTTTGCTCTGGCTCGTGGCGCTCGCGCTGTTTGGCAGTTTCATCTCGCTTTATTATTACCTCATGGTCCTCAAGTTCATCTTCGTGGACAAACAGGCTGAGGCTGGCGCCGATCACCGATCAGTGATGACTGATTATGTTCTCCAAACGTCCGCAATCTCCTTGCTGGCCGCGGCAGTTCTTCTGCTTGGTGTGATGCCGGACATCCTGGCTGCGCAGATCCTCGCCGCGATGCCGTAAGAAATTTCGGCGAAAAACGCGATTAAGGCTTGACTACCGCGCCAGAAGTTTTGCATCAAATCAAGTATCACTGATTGCAAAAGTTGGTGAAGCGAAGATGGGCAGCATCAGCCAGTTCATTGAACGCCATTTCCGGCATTTCAATGCCGCAGTCTTGAAAGACGCTGCCGAGGCCTATATCGCGCATCTGGATCGCGGCGGAAAAATGATGATCACGCTCGCGGGCGCCATGAGTACTGCGGAACTGGGCGTTTCTTTGGCGGAAATGATTCGCCGTGACAAAGTCCACGCCATCACCTGCACCGGGGCGAATTTGGAGGAAGACCTTTTCAATCTCGTCGCGCGCAGCCAGTACGTGCGTCTTCCGAATTATCGCGAGCTCAGTCCGCAACAGGAAGAAGAGCTTCTCAAGCGTCATTTGAATCGGGTCACAGACACCTGTATCCCGGAAGAGGAAGCCATTCGGCGGATCGAACGAGTGGTCATCGATGAATGGGTTACCGCGGCAAAGAAAAAAGAGCGCGGTTTTCCGCACGAATTTCTTTACACGATCCTCAAAGAATGCCGGCTCAAGAAATTTTACGAGATCGACCCGGGCGACAGTTGGATGATCGCTGCCGCGCACAAGGACCTTCCGATTTTTGTGCCCGGCTGGGAAGATTCGACCCTTGGAAATATTTATGCCGCGCGCTGCATCACCAGGGCGATAACTGACGTGCACACGATCCGCTCCGGAATCGAATACATGATCGCGCTGGCCGAATGGTATCGGCGCGTCTCGCAGGGGTCCTCCATTGGCTTTTTCCAAATCGGCGGCGGCATCGCGGGCGATTTCCCCATTTGCGTCGTGCCAATGCTAAATCAGGACGTGGTCA
>QHPG01000185.1 GCA_003219005.1 Verrucomicrobiota bacterium | reverse complement strand
ACCAAACGGCGGCCAGCGTGACGATGGTGGCAAGCAGGACCATTATCAGACTCAAGCCGTCGATACCCGTCGTGAAGCTCAGTCGCCACTCGGGGGATATGGTAAACGACGTGACGTGTTGAAAATCGCGTTGGCCGTATCCAAAAGACGCAAAGAGAAACAATGCTCCCGCAAAGATTAAAACCGACGCGGCTAACGCCGTTTTGCGCGCAGGCGCGCCAACCATGATCAAGATGGCTGCGACGATCGGGCAGAAAATGATAAAAAGAACCATTACCGGAAAACGGCGAAATAGATGATGGCAACGACACCCAAACCAAACAGGAACACGTAGGCTTGCAGGTTTCCCACTTGCACCAGCCGTAAGAGAGCGCCAATGCCCCAGGTCCCACGACTGCTCCCGCCCACCGCGCCGGCGTCGATGATCCATCGATCAAAGAAAGCTGACACGCGCGCGAGGAGTTCCTGTGTCCAGTAAATTAGCCAGCTATAGAACTCGTCGAAATAAAACTTGTGGCGTAGTAACTCGAGATTCACTGACTCACTCGCTCGATTGCGGTAAAGAGAAATCGCTAGCCCACTTCCCGCAATCAACGCGACAATGGCGAGTACGGGAACAACGATCGCGACTTCCTTTTCGACTGGGAGTGTGAGGAGGTTTCTCGCGAAAAATGCAAATCCACCGAACGTCGCGAGGAGCGCGAGCACAATTAACGGCACCGTCATTATCGCCGGTGATTCGCGGCTTTCGCGCGCGATGTCGGTGCGCGGTTTCCCGAAGAAAACAATCACGAGCATTCGCATCACGTAGAAAGCTGTCAGAAACGCAGTGAACAACGCTACGGCGAAAATTGGCGTGTTTCGCTCGTAGGCGAGCGCAAGGATTGCGTCCTTGCTGAAAAATCCGCTGAACGGCGGACAGCCGATCAACGCCAGCGCGCCAACGGCGAAAGTCACAAATGTAATTGGAAGCCTTCGCGAAAGCCCTCCCATTTTCCAGATGTTCTGTTCGTGATGAAGCATCACGATGATCGAGCCGGCCCCGAGAAACAGCAGCGCCTTGAAGAACGCGTGAGTGAAAAGATGAAACATAGCTGCGTCATTCGAGGCAAGGCCCACAGCCATCACCATGTAACCAAGTTGTGATAGCGTGGAGTAGGCGAGGATCCGCTTGATATCGTTTTGCTGGGTCGCGATTAGTGCAGCCATCACCGCGGTGATCGTGCCGATCCACGCCACGACCAAAAGCGCGGTTTGCGAAGATTGAATGACGAACGCAACACGCACCAGCATATAAACACCTGCCGCAACCATCGTCGCGGCGTGGATCAAAGCGGAAATTGGCGTTGGGCCTTCCATCGCGTCCGGCAACCAAACGTGCAGTGGAAACTGGGCGGATTTGCCAACCGCTCCGCAGAAAATCAAGAGCGCGACAACTGTGGCAAACGTTGAGTGATTCGACAGTGCCGACATCCGCGGCGCGATCTCAGCGAAAACGATAGAACCAGTCGCCATCCAAACCATCAGGATTCCAATCATGAATCCAAAATCGCCAATGCGCGTAGTGATGAATGCTTTGTTCGCCGCATCCGCAGCCGCGTCCCGATAAAACCAGTGGCCGATCAAGACGTAAGAAGTAAAGCCGACCAATTCCCAAAACATGAAAAGCATTATGAAATTGTTCGCGAGAACGATGCCGAGCATTGCAAACATGAAGAGTGATAACGCCGCGAAGTAACGGGACCGGCCTTCGTCATCTCGCATGTAACCCAGCGAATAGATATGAATGACCGCTCCAACACCGGAAACGAGAACCGCCATTGTCCTGCTCAATGGATCCAAAGTCAGGCCAAATGGGACTTGGAAAACGCCGCTAATACCGATCCATGTGAACTCAGCCGCGGCGGCAGTTGAGTGTGCAAACACGAAACAACTGCAGACGAAACTTACGAGCACCGCGACGATTGAGATTGAACTGCTCAACATTTTCCATCGCAGGGTGAACAACGTGATCACAGCTGCGCTCACCAGCGGCGCGAGCAGAATGATCCACGTCAAGATTGAATTCATGGGATAAGTCGCCGCTCAGAATTTCAAGCTGCTGATGTCTTTGACGTCCGTGGTTTGCCTTGCGCGAAATAGGGCAACGAGAATAGCGAGGCCCACCGCTATTTCGGCAGCCGCCACGGTTATGACGAAAAAGACGAACACTTGCGCGTTGTAATTTGGCAGGCCGTTTGGATCGACGCGGAATCGCGAGAAAGCAACGAGGGACAAGTTTGCTGCGTTCAGCATCAACTCCAGCGACATGAGGATGATGATGAGATTGCGTCGCAACATCACTCCGGCGAACCCAATTGAAAAAAGAATGCCGCTTACCAGAAGATAATCGCCAAGTGTGATCATCCTATCGAGGCTGGCGTTTGCTCAAAAGCACCACGCCAATGGTCGCGACCAGCACCAGAACGCCGATGATTTGAAAGGGCAGATTGTAGTTGCTGAAAAGCAGTGCGCCGATGTTCCACACATCGTCAGTTGTCGAGCGTGCCAGCGGTGGAAACGTTTGCCGCGCAGCTTGAAAGTGCCCGATCACAAAGCAAATCTGAACGAGCAAGATGAGCGCTACCCCGATGCCGCCCGCGGCAGCGAGCCCATTGATTCGACGCCGTTCTTCGGTCTGGAGGTTGAGAAGCATGATGATGAAAAGAAACAGCACCATCACGGCGCCTGCATACACCAGCACCTGAATGATTCCGACAAAGAAGGCATCAAGCGACATGAAAAGAGCGGCCAACCCAAGAAACGAAACAACGAGGCTGAGCGCGCTCGCGACCGGATTACGATTGATGACAACGCCGGCGCCGAAGATCAGCGTCATCAGCGCAAAGATCCAAAAGAGGAACGGAGACATAATCAATTGCAGATTGCGGATCGCGGACTGCGGATTCTTCCGCTCGGAAATCTGCTCTCTGACTTCTGATCTCCGAGTTCTGGTTTATTTTTTCTCATTCCATTTCAGCACGTCGTGCATTACTCCGCCGATTATTTTGTCATCCTGAACGAAGTGAAGGATCTCACGCAAGCCGATTGATTACGCCGAACATCTTGCGAGCTGAATGCTTCGAGTGTGAGATCCCTCGCATCCGCTCGGGATGACATTCGTCACTTTTTCTCATTCCATTTCAACACGACGCCGTGCATCACACCGCCGATCTCGAGGAGTTTCTCCTTGTGATGCACCATGTCCGCACGCGTAAAGCCGGTAATGGCATAGTCTTTGCGCAGAAAGATCGCTTGTTCGGGGCAAACCTCTTCGCACATCCCGCAAAAAATGCAGCGGATCATATCGATATCGAACGCTTCTGGAAATTTCTCGACTTTGGCGAAGCGATCTGCTGAGGGAATTTCTCCGGAAATAATCTTGATCGCGCGGGGCGGACAAATGAATTCGCAGAGCTGGCAGGCGACGCAACGGACCCGGCCATCCTCGTCTCGCACGAGCGCAGGCGCGCCGCGGTAGTGATCCGGCAGGCTGCTGTCCCATTTTTGCTCAGGATATTGCATGGTGACCTTGGTGCGTCCGAGCAGCATATTCTTGAAATGCTTAAAGGTGATGGCCAAGCCGGCGACGATGGCGGGCAGATACAATCGCTCGCGCCAGTTCAATCTCGGTCGTGGGACAGTGACAGCCATTACTTGCTAATCTGGAAGCCAGGAATCCAAGATTAATGATTTTTCGATTCTTCCTGGTCTCTTGGTTTCCAGATTCATAACCTTGAACTGTAAGGAAGAATTGCTGCGACAAGAAAAATATTCACAAGGGCAATTTCGAAGAAGAAAAGCCAGCCGAGTCGCATGAGTTGATCATAACGAAAACGGGGCAGCGTCCAGCGGACCCACATGAATACGAAAATCACGGCGGCGACTTTTGTGAAGAAGACTGCGATGTTGATCAGGCCAAAAATCCAACCGTGCGAGCCGTCGGGAATTCCTGGGAAATGCCAGCCGCCAAAGAACAATGTCACGATTACAGCCGAGCCGGTGATCATTGCGGCGTATTCGCCGAGAAAATACAGAGCAAACTTCATCGAGCTGTATTCGGTGTTGTAGCCACCCGCCAGCTCCTGCTCGGCTTCAGGGAGGTCGAACGGCAGCCGGTTTGTTTCTGCAAAAACTGCGATCATGAAAACGAAGAAGGAAATGAGCATGGGAACAGCGAGCAACCATTTCCAAGGGTTCATCCAATCGCCGACAAACGGCGCGATGAACCAACCGTGCCCAATTTGATAAAGCACCACGCTGGTCAGCCGCAGATTTCCGACGACCATAAAGACAGGAACGACGGCGAGCCCGAGCGATAGCTCGTAGGAAAGCATTTGCGCGCTGGAACGGATTCCGCCGAGGAATGGATATTTTGAATTCGACGCCCAACCGCCGATCACGATTCCGTACACACCGAGCGAGGCAATGGCGAACACGAACAGGATTCCGACATTCACATCGGCGATCACCATCGGGACACCAAACAAGGTGCTGCCAAATGGGACCACCGCGATCGTGATGATGGCCGGCATTACAGCCAGACATGGCGCGAGCCAGTAGTAAAATGTGTTTGCCGCTCGCGGCGTGAAATCTTCTTTCAGCAGCAGTTTGAACATGTCCGCGATGGGCTGGAAGAGACCGGCAGGCCCCACGCGATTCGGTCCCAGCCGGTCCTGAATAAATGCGCTCACACGTCGCTCAGCGTAAACCGCGTAGGAAACCATTGGCAGAATCACCACAAAGAGAATCCCGACAATTTTCAGCAGTGAAGTGATGATGAAAAAAAAATCCATATTGAACTTACGGCCCTAATCTATTGCAACGCCTAAAGCTTTACGGGCCTCATGGACTTGTTGTCCGACGGCACGGCGTCTTGCCTGGATCGCGACTGCTTGCTCGATTGCTTTTTCGTCGCTGGGATGCGTCGGCGGCAATTCTTCCATTTCCAAAATATGCACACCGAGGTCGCCGATTTTGCTCAAGGTCAACCCGGCGAAGTGCGGAATTGTCTCGCTGATCCGGCGAAAGACATCATCGATAGAGGAAAGGGAGTCGCCTCCGCCAACTGCCTGAAGCAAATCACGCAAGATTTCCCAATCATCGCGCGCTTTCCCGGGTGGGCGCACGGCGCGATTCAATCGTTGCAATCGGCCTTTGCCGTTGATCATCGAGCCGTGCTTTTCTGCAAAGCCGCACGCCGGAAGAACGACGGTCGCTTTTTCGGTCGCCTCGTTCGACAAAATATTCATCACAATGAAAACCGGGAGCTGCGCGAGTTGTTCAACGGATATGCCCAAATGCATCGTGTTTTCTTTCAACATGACCAGCGCTTTGATTTGTCCGGATTTCACAGCTTCGGCAATCGCCATAAGTTTGGCCCCAGGCTCGGATGTTGATCCAAGAACCAAGCGCGCACCGTTTGTGTTCGGATTGCGGTCTTCGCTCAACAGAATGTCATCCCCGGGCTCGCGCCGCGGGACGATATCGATCATCTGCACGCCTAACGACTTTGCCAGCTGCGACGTAAGCCAAAGCTCTTCGTTGGTCATGCGGCCAGAAGCGACGATGGCAATTTCGTTGGCGGTAACCTGTTTCAATTGCAGCGCTGCTTGTGCGATCGCTGCTGGCCAATCCGCGGCAACGAGTTTTCCGTTTGAACGAATCTGCAGTTCGAGCAAACGGTTTTCGGCTTCGAGAAATTTGAAGTTCAACCGTCCGTAATCGCACATCCAACAGGAGTTGACGTGATCGTTTTCGCGCGGCGTCTGGCGGTAGATGACGTCTTCACGCGTGCCGATGATGGTGTTGCAGCCAGTCGCGCAACTGGTGCAGATGCTCTTCGTTTCTTTCAGGAACCAGACGCGCATCTTGAAACGAAAATCAGTCGAAGTGAGCGCACCCACCGGGCAGATATCGACGGTGTTGAGAGAGTAATTGTCCTCCAGCCGCTTGCCGGGGTGCGCGGTCAGCACAGTATAACTGCCGCGATCGACAAACCCGAGGACGTCGTCGTGTGCGATTTCCTGACAAAAACGGATGCAGCGTGAGCAGAGGATGCAACGCTCGTCATCAAGTGTGACCCGCGGTCCGAGCACAATGTTCTTTGGTTTCTTGACTTTGTTCTCAAGAAAACGCGATTTGGAGTTGCCGAAATCGACGCTGAACTCCTGCAAACGACATTCGCCGGCCTGATCGCATATCGGACAATCGAGCGGGTGATTGATAAGCAGGAATTCCATCACACCGCGCTGACATTCCTTCACCAGCGGCGAGTTGGTGCGAACAGCCATGCCTTCGGACACATCCTGCGCGCAGGAAATTTGCGGACGTGGGATCCAATTGATAATCGGTTTGCCGCCGGCGCCCAGCTCCGGTTTACGATCCGGGCCGAGCCTCGGGAAGCCCATTTCGATCAAGCACATTCGGCAGTTGCCGGGCGAGCTAAGCTTTTTGTGATAGCAATAGCGCGGCACATAACTGCCGGCTTGCTCGCACGCCTCGATCACTCGCGTGCCTTTGGGAAACTGATGCCACACGCCGTCAATCTGGACGTTGAACATCGGCGTATTCGGCTCAGACATAATCAAACTGTTCCAGCAGCTCCAGCTTTTTCCCAGCCGGGATCGTGCGCCAGCGGAACCGTGGGAATCGATTCCTCCTCGATTAATTCTTCCGGCGTGTATTCAGGCGGCAGTGGCGGAGGGACTGGTTTCTGCGCACGGGCGGCAAATTCTTCTGGAAATTTTTCGACAAAACTTTGCGTCGGCCACGCGCATGCTTCGCCAAACGCGCAGATCGTCCGGCCGGCAATATTATCGCCAATGGTCTTGAGCGTATGTGGATCTTCCACAACGCCGCCGCCGTGCAGCATGCGGTCGGTGATTTTCTGCATCCAAAGCGAGCCCTCCCTGCAGGGTGTGCATTGGCCGCAGCTCTCGTGCGCGTAAAACTCGTTGATGTTGTTCAACACCCAGACCATGTCGCGCGAATCGTCCAGCACGATCACGCCGCCGGAACCAGCCATCGAACCGGCCGCAGCGAGCGAATCAAAATCCATCGGAATGTCGTTGATCGACATTTCCTGTTCGATTACCGATCCGTCGGGTTGTTTCACCTTAAGCTTGAATCGCTCGTCGGCGCGCAAGACTTTCGCGGAACTCCCGCCCGGAATAATCGCCTTCAGTTTTCGGCCCGGTCTTAGGCCGCCAGCCATCTCGTAGATCAACTGGCCCATCGTCGCCGCACCGACTTCGAGCTCAAAATATCCCGGGCGCTGGACGTCGCCGCTCACACAGAGAATTCGCGTGCCGGTGTTGTTAGGCCGGCCGAGGCGCGCATATTCTGCGCCGCCCATGGCGATAATGTGTTTTACAGCACAGAGCGTCTCGACGTTGTTGACGATTGTCGGGCACATGTAAAGGCCAAGCACCGCCGGGAAATACGGCGGCTTGATTCGCGGGTAACCGCGCTTGCCCTCGAGCGATTCGATCAGCCCCGTTTCTTCCCCGCAAATGTAAGCGCCAGCGCCGCGATGAACGTACACCTCGACGTCAAATCCAGAGCCGAGAATATTTTTGCCGAGAAAATTGTGTTGCCGCGCTTCTTCGATGGCGCGTTCGAGGACTTTCGCGCCCTCCGGGAATTCGCCTCGTATGTAGATGTAAGCCGTGCGCGCATTGAGCGCGTAACACGAAATCAAGATTCCTTCCAGCAGCTGATGCGGGTCTTCGTGAATGATGTAGCGATCCTTGAAGGTGCCCGGCTCCGATTCATCGGCGTTGCAAATCAAATAGACCGGCCGCTTTTCGTCCGGTTTGATGAAGCTCCATTTCAGACCGCAGGAGAATCCGGCTCCGCCACGGCCGCGAAGGCCAGAGTTTTTGACTTTATTGACAATGTCACTGCGCGACATGGTCAGCGCTTGCTTCAACTGTTCGTAACCGCTATCGCGCAGGTAACAATCGATGTCGGTTGTCCAATCCGTGCGTCCGATGCTTTTGTAAATTAACCGGTGTTCGAGAGGGTGAGGGGCTGTTTGATGTTTAATGTTTGATGTTTGATTTCGGAGGACATCCCCAATCGAACTTGGATTGACTTGCTCATGTAGCTGTTCGCCAATCATGCAGACGGGCGCGGTGCCGCAGCTTGCCAGGCATTCAACAAACTCGACGCTGTAGTTTCCATCTGCGCTAACAGTAATGGGATTGTGCATTCCATCGCCATCAGGCGGGCGCTGGATTTTAAGGCTCGCACACAAATTTTCCATCAGCTCGAAACCGCCAGCCATCGCGCAACTGAGTGTGCGGCAGACGCGAATGTGAGTTTTGCCAGCCGGCTTCTGGCGAAACATTGGATAAAAGGTGACCAGCTCAAAAATATTGATGGGTTGCAAGCCCAGCTTCTCAGCGATCCATGGCACGGCCTCGTCGCTGATGAATCCGAAGTGTTCCTGCCACAAATGCAACAGCGGCATGGCCGCACTTCGCCGGTGATCGCTCGGATAGCGCGCGATCGCTTCGTCCATTTTCCGTTCCAGCTCTGCGGGAACAGCTATGCTCGTCGAGTCCACCGAAAGTGGTCGATTAATTGGATAATGTGCTGTCTTTAGACTGCACTTTATCGTCTTTGAAAACGATTGTGACCGTGTCTTTGTCCTGGCGATAAACGTAGGTCGTTTTTTTCATGATCACGAAATCCTCAGTGGTAAGAGAAGTGGGCGGGCCCAGGATCGATTCCACCTGTTTCTTCGACATGCCTTCTGTCACCTGATCTACGTTCGCCTTCGTGATGCGTTTGCCGGAACAGGAAACGCAGAACGCGATCAGAATCACAAGCAAGAGGCGCGTGGCCGAAAAAATGACGAATGAATGACGAAGCCCGAATGACGCTATCCTGTGGGAAGGTTCTTTCGTCCCTTGCTCACTCGTCATTTTGATTTCCTTCGTCATTCGCTCATTCGACATTCGTCATTCCTCCCTTCATCTGTCGCATTCGCCCATGACGAAGTCCAGACTCCCGAGCACTGCCGGCACGTCGCTCACCATACATCCGGGCAGAAGCTCTGGCAGGATGCTGAGGTTCACAAACGATGGCGCGCGAATTTTTAACCGATACGGCACGCCGCCGCCTCTGCTGTTAATGTAAAAGCCAAGCTCGCCCTTCGGATTTTCCGCTGCGAAATAAACCTCCCCAGGCGGCGCGTCGAGTCCTTCCGTTACCACAATGAAATGATGAATTAACTCCTCCATTTTCGTCATCACGCGTGATTTGGGTGGCGTCATGTTTTTCCAGTCAGCGACATTGATCGGTCCGTCGGGCAGTTTATCGATCACCTGTCGCAAGATCCGCACGCTTTGGCGCATTTCCTCGATCCGCACCAGATAACGATCGTAACAGTCGCCCGCACTTCCGATCACAACATCGAAATCATAATTGTCGTAATCGAGATATGGATGTTTGCGGCGCAAATCGTGTTCGATTCCGCTCCCGCGCAGAATTGGGCCGGAGAGCGCATAAGCAATCGCACGATCTTTTGAGATAACGCCGATGTCTTTCGTTCGATCGACGAAAATTTTGTTCCGGGTCAGCAACCTGTCGCACTCGTTCAGGCTCGGCTCGAAATCGTCGAGGAATTTTTTCAGTTGTGGGATGAAACGCTCGGGCAAGTCGCGGATTTGTCCGCCTACGCGTGTGTAAGAAGTCGTAAAACGCGCGCCGGTGAGGAGCTCGAAAAGATTATAGAGTTTTTCGCGCTCGGTGAATGTGTAGAGGAACACCGTCATCGCGCCGAGATCGAGTGCCATCGAACCAAGTCCAAGCAGGTGCGAAGAAATGCGCGAGGTTTCGCAGCAAATGTTGCGAATCGCTTTTCCACGCGGCGGGATTTCCCAGCCCATCAATTTTTCCACCGCGAGCGCGTACGCCACGTTGTTCGAAAGCGGCGCGAGATAATCGAGCCGGTCGGTGTACGGGACAAACTGATTGTATTGCATGTTCTCGGCGATTTTCTCGTTGCCGCGATGGAGAAAACCAATGTCCGGAGTGGCCTTGGTAATGATCTCCCCATCGAGCTCGAGCACGAGGCGCAAAACGCCGTGCGTGGCCGGATGCGACGGCCCCATGTTAAGCACCATCTTCTCGCCGATGTCGTCGCTCTCGAGATGCAACGCTGCATCGGCCGCGGCCACTCGCGTGACCGGGTCAGGCGATTCAATTTCGCGCACCGTAAATGGCATAGGACCAGTTGATCTACGCTGCCGCGTGAACCATCGCGCGCAAGATAATTCTGGGGAGCGCACGCTTGCAGAGTGCTGGCGATGGCATTCTGCCATCGCGAACTTTGTAGTCCGCGGCCAAAACGAGTTTATCTGGCGGCAACGGAAAGTTCGTTGCGGCAGAATGCCGCAACCAGCACGCGACACGCGTGCGCTCCCCAGAACTTTCGCTCGCAAGCTCCCAGGCCTCGCGTTAACTACAACTCGCTATGCCCAAAAAAATCGCACTGCTTTTCGCAGGTCAGGGCGCGCAAAGCGTCGGTATGGGGCGCGATCTCGCCGAGCAGTTTCCTACCGCGGCGGATTTGTTTCAGCAAGCGGACGAAATTCTCGAGCGGAAGTTAAGCCAAATCGCGTGGAACGGTCCGATCGAAGAATTGACGAAGACTTCAAACTGCCAGCCGGCACTTTTCGTTCACGGACTCGCGTGCTTATCGGTCCTGCGCGAGCTGGCGGGCAATTTTCCGATTGGCGGCGCAGCCGGATTGTCGTTAGGGGAGATCACCGCTCACGCGACGGCTAGCGCTTTTGATTTTGCGAGCGGCCTGAAGCTTGTGCAGCGACGCGGCGAATTGATGGATGAAGCTTGCGCGGCCACAAAAGGAGCAATGGCGGCGATGATCGGTGCAGATGAAAACGTGGTGCGCCAGCTTGCCGCGGATGAAGACGTCGATATTGCGAACATCAATGCGCCCGGCCAGATCGTCATCTCGGGTGAGCTGGCGAAAGTGGAAGCGGCAGTCGGCGTGGCGAGGGAATATGGGATTCGCCGCGCGACGCTGCTCAATGTCGCCGGCGCGTATCATTCGCGTTTGATGGAAACTGCCTATGAAAGGTTGGGGGCGGCACTTCAGCACGTTACGGTGCAGCCGCCGCGATTTCCTGTGATTAGCAACGTGACTGGTCGAGAAGTTGAAACGCCGATTGAAATTCGTCAGACCCTGCTGGATCAGGTTACGGGAACGGTGCGATGGTTCGATTGCGAGGAGCGGCTAGCAGGACTTGGCTGCGATTTTTTCATCGAGCTGGGGCCGGGCGGTGTGCTGGCTGGTTTATTGCGGCGCGCACGCAAAGACGCAGACGTGATGTCCGTGAGTGACGCGGAGTCGGTACGGAAGTGCGCTGAGAAAATTACTGCGCACGGTTAGTCTCGCTGGGAATCAAGTCTAGATGGCGCTGGAATCTACAACATCGACAAGTCGACCTGCACCCTTGCGCCGCAGATCGCTCGCGCAACGCTGCGCCGATTACTTTGGCATGTCCGGGCCGGCGGAGTTCGCGGCTGCCGCAGTTCTTTTCGCGCTGATGATCGCGCTTAAGCTGGCAAACATGCCTCACTACCGCTTCGACAGCGATGAGTCGCAGCATATGCACGTGATCTGGGCGTGGGCACGCGGCTTTGTCCAATACCGCGATGTGTTCGATAATCACATGCCTCTTTTCCAAATAATGTTTGCGCCGATTTTCGGACTGATCGGCGACCGGGCGACTATTCTTTACTGGATGCGTTTCATTCTGTTGCCGATGTATTTTGTCGGAGCGTGGTGCACTTACCGAATTGGCGAAATACTTTTCTCACGGCGCGCTGGCGTGTGGGCGATCATTCTGACCGGTCTTTTTACCAAGTATCATTTCGCCTCGTTCGAGTTTCGGACCGACAACCTCTGGGCGCCGCTATGGCTTCTGTGCGTGCTTACGCTTGTCAGTGGAAGGCTGACAGTGCCTCGAGCTTTGAAGGCCGGGCTTTTGCTCGGGTTTTGCTTCAGTGTCTCCATGAAATCGTTTTTGTTGCTACTTGCGCTCCTGGTCGGCGCATCGATTGCGCTCTTTCTGGTGGGGAGAAAAAAGCTGGGTCAATCATGGCCACATCTGGCGCGTTGTACGACGGCTTTTTTCTTCACAACCTTCTTAGTTCCTGGAATCATCGCGGCCGCGTTCGCTCTCGGCGGTGTGTGGCGCGAGTTTTATTATTGCAATTTTCTTCACAACCTTCTTCCGCATCTTAGTCGTAAAAATCATCCAGCCTGGTGGATCTTTATTTTTCCCATCGTTTTCCCGTTTGTGATTTACGCCGCGCGGCTAATCGTTCGCGCAGCTCCTGAGCCAGCGTTAGCATTTCGGCGCGGGTTCATTTTTCTCGTCTGTGGCTTCTATGCGCCCGCTCTGTACAGCTTTTGGAATCTGCTCACGCGTCAGGATGATCTTCCATATTATCCTCTGGCATTCATCCTCGTCAGCGGAGGTTTGCTGGCCATTTCGCCGTACTTCGCGAGATACGACTCGCGTATCGGGCGTTATTTCCGCCGCATTCCGTTGCCGGCGTTTGTCGCTTTACTGGAATTGATTCTGCTCATCGCAAGTCGGCCGTTCTGGATTGATCGTGCCCGACTCGAGACAGGTTTGCTTCGCGGCGTTTTGAAATTGACCGATCCCGGCGACTACGTTCTGGATTGCAAAGGCGAAACTATCTTTCGGCAACGCTGCTTTTGGCCCGTTACCGAATCAATCATGTTAGAGCGTCTCGCGCGCCACCTTGTGGTCGACAACGCCGCTGCGCGAGCAGTTGAAACCCGTGCCTGCGTCGCAGCAATGAAGGGGAGGATGCCACTCAGGGCGAAGCAATTTATCTGGAAAAATTATATTTCTGTCGGCAACGACTTGAGGGTAGTGGGAAGGTTCTTGAGACCCTCTCCAACCGACGGCAGGCGGATGGAGTTTGAAGTTGTGATTCCAGCGCCTTACAAGATTATCGCACGCGATGGCCCGGTAACGGGAACGCTCGACGGGACGCCATATGAGGGTGCGCGTTTTCTCGCACCTGGCGAACACACTTTTGTGCAAACGTCATCGCGAACACAACTGGCTGCTCTCTGGGCCCGGGCAGTGGATCGGAATTTTCTCCCAGAGAAATACTTCCCGCGGCGGCCAAAATGGTAGGAGTTTCCGGCATTGCGTTTGGCTGCGCTTCTGCTAGAAGACTTAGCCGTGCTGGTTCCAGCTTTTACTTCGGGTTCTCGCCTGTTGCTGTTCGCACCGCATCCGGACGATGAATCGCTTGCGTGCAGCGTTCTTCTGCAACGAGCAGTGCGCGCCGGTGCAGCGGTTCACGTCGTTTATGTTACAGACGGCGACGATAATCCCTGGCCGCAACGCGTGCTCGAACGCAAGTGGCGTCTGAACGCAACCGACCGCAGGCGCTGGGGAAGGTTGCGCCGTACAGAAGCGCTCAAGGCATTGCGTGTTCTGGGCGTGAACGGTTCGGCCACACGTTTTCTGGGATTACCCGATCAAAAATTGACCGCCTTGTTAATATGCGATGGTCAATCTGCGCTTGAGCTCCTTGCAGCAATCATTGCTGATTGGAGACCGACGGATCTTCTGGTGCCGTCGATTTGTGATACGCATCCCGACCATAGCGCGCTTGCGGTAATGCTTCGTCTGGTCCTTAGCGAATCCTTTTCAGACGCGATGGCGGCAGGCCGAATGGCTGTCTGGAGTTATGTCGTTCACGGCAGGAGCTCCGCGTTCTTTGATCGTTCAAAGACGATCTGCCAATCCCATCGCGAAGCAGCAACCAAGCTGCGGGCGATTCGCTGCCACAAAACGCAGCTCAAATTATCGCGAAAACGATTTCTCGCATACGCCGGCCGGCCGGAGCGGCTGGTCAAACTTGGGGTGCGCGACGAGACCATTGCCGATGGCTCGACTACTTCAGTTTTCAGGTTGCCTCATTCGCTTCGCGTAGCGCTGCGGCTCGCTCCCAAAGCCATGCGTATGACTGAACCGGCGCTTTTTGTCTTGGGACGCGACGAAGCCGGCGCGTTGCGTTGTGCGACAATGCGCGTCCCGGCCCGATCTTCAGGCGTTGAAATGCTGGATTCCGCCTCGCCGGACGACGTCGCTGGGGCACGATATTACGGCAACGCTTTCGCGGGCCAACTCACCATTCCGGTCTCCAGTTTTTCATCTGCGTCCGCCATTTTTGTTAAACTAGAACGCCGCTCGTGGTTCTTTGATGAAGCAGGCTGGCTGGAAATCCCGCCGGCCAAATCCCGGCCGATTCCTGAACCGCAACGCGATGAGATAGAAGCTGGCGTGGTGACTATTCGTTAGGCGATTCTCGTCGTGGCGGTCTGCGACCGCCGATTCATTGCGACAGTGTTGCGGAGGAGCATCATTGCCGTAGCCTCAGAAGATGGATCTTTCACAGCGCATTGATTTGGATTTGAAAGAAGCCATGCGTGCCCGGGACACCACGAAGCTTGGCGTCTTGCGAATGCTCAAATCAGCTTTGAAGTACGCTGCGATTGCAAAATCAGGACCAGAAGCCGAACTGAGTGACGCCGAAGCCGCGCAGGTCATTCGGAAGCAAGTCAAGCAACGCCAGGATTCGATCGAAAGCTTCGAAAAAGGCGGACGCGCCGAACTGGCCAGCAGAGAGAAAGAAGAGTTGTCGATTTTGAATGCGTATTTGCCGCAGGCGATGACAGACGATGAGTTGGTCAAGGTAGTGCGTGAAACGATTGCGGAAGTCGGCGCCACATCAAAGGCGCAGATGGGCGCCGTGATGAAAGCGTTGCAGGCGAAAGTCGCCGGTCGCGCGGATGGCAAGACGCTGAGCGCTGAAGTGCAGAAGCAACTACAGTGAGGAAAACGTCGAACGCGGAACACCTGACAACTAACACCGAATTCTTCCGATTCGGATTTAAGATTGGGCGTTGGGCGTTGGGCGTTGGGCGTTTCTTTTTTCGCTCATGCTAACGGCCATCATTGTCGCAGCTGGGGACAGCCGCCGCATGGGTTTCGATAAATTGTTTGCGGCGATTGCCGGCAAACCAGTCATCGCTCATACAATACGCGCATTTGAGCGCGCCAACTCTGTCGATGGAATTGTTGTCGTCGCGCGCGAAGATCGACACGATGAAATCAAAACGATCGTGCGCGATGAAAATTTCAAAAAGGTTCGATCGATCATTCGGGGCGGAAAGTGCCGACAGGACTCCGTGCGCGCCGGGCTGGATCATCTGGAATCCGCTG
>QHPG01000080.1 GCA_003219005.1 Verrucomicrobiota bacterium | reverse complement strand
GCGGTGCAGCAGGCTGCCAAAGCCGAGGCAAAAGGCGGGACAATCGTCCGCTGGGAAAAAGAGGGCGCCAACTTTGAAGCCGTCATCGAGAAGAACGGCAAGCAGATGGGCGTCGAAATGGATGCCAACGGCAAGGTGCTGAGCAAGCACAACGAAGCGAAAGAGCACAAAGAAAAAGGCGAGAAATACTAATCGCAGGTGGATCGCGTTGTTCATTGGCTCTCAACTTGTCGAGGGGCTCAATGCGATCAGGGGTGAAAGCGCGGCGAAGCGGCGTAATCTAATGTCGTCTTCGCCGCGTCCACTCGCGCGTACGACCTTGTACCCGGGGTCGGTGACCACGGCCCGAATGTGCCGAGATCGACGATCCCGGGCTACAGCCGGCAACTCACGCGTAAGCGCGAACGGTCGAGTAAATGATTCCGCCGAGCATTGCGCCAATAGCTACCAACGCAACATGAACTCCAGCGATACTATGGCAACCACACAGTTCAGCCACCAATCGCGAACTTAAACAGAAATCCGAGCAAGCCGCTGCCGAGGACGACGTACACAATATTCCATTTCCATCGCCACATTCCGAGAAAAGCCACGATCCCTACAATAGCGGCGAACCAGTTGAACGGCTCGTTTTCGGGTAGCAGAATATGCATTCCAAACCATACGGCGAGGTTCATCACCACTCCGACAACGGCAGCAGTGATCGCGGAGAGCGCAGTGGTTAGGTGTACGTTTCCTCGCAGTTGTTCGATGTGCGGACCGCCGAGAAAGACCCAAAGAAAGCAAGGCACGAACGTTGTCCATGTGCTGATGAAACCACCTAGCGTTGCGGCCGTAAGCGGCGGCAGACCGTTCGGTACGTTCCAGCCGCCCATGAATCCCACAAATTGGAGCACCATGATCAACGGCCCTGGTTTCGTTTCGGCGAGACCAAGTCCGTCCATCATCTGACCCGGTTTCAACCAGTGAAAATACTCCACCGCGTTCTGGGCGACGTATTGCAGTACAGCATAAGCACCGCCGAGAGTGACAACCGCCGCTTTGCTAAAGAACAAACCTTCACGGAAAATCGTGTCATTCCACCCACGCCAAAGGCCAGCGAGCAGAACGGGCAGCCACCATAACGTGAGCCAAATCACGCAGACTTTGATGGCGCCGACGAGCGATGGTTTCGTATGCGCAGGCGATTCTATATCGTCACCGAGAACGGTCTCGGCATCCTTCTTGCCGGATTTGTTTTGACCAAACACTAAAAACTTATCTTTCCATAACCTGCCGCCGACCAACCCGGTAATACCGGCCGTCAAAACAACGAGTGGAAAGGGAACCTTGAGAAAGAAGATGGCTACGAAAGCAAGCCCGGCCAGCGTCCACATCACCGCGTTTTTTAATGCTCTCGATCCAATCCGAATCACGGCTTCGGCCACGATCGCCATGACGGCAGGCTTGATGCCGAAGAAAATCGCCGCAACCCAGGCAATATTGCCGTAGGCGGCGTAAACCCAAGTCAGACCCCAGAGGAAAACGGCGGCGGGCAGGACAAACAAAGTTCCCGCAATAACGCCGCCACGAATTTTGTGCAGCAACCAACCGATGTAGATCGCGAGCTGGTGGGCCTCGGGGCCTGGCAGCAGCATGCAAAAATTGAGTGCATGGAAAAACCGCGTCTCACTGATCCATTTCTTCTTTTCGACCAGTTCTCCGTGGAGCAGCGCAATCTGAGCCGTGGGTCCGCCGAAGCTAATGAAACCAAACTTGAGCCAGAATCGGCATGCCTCAGCCAACGAGGGTGCAAGACGTCGATCTTCGGTTGCAACTGTTCGCTCTGAGGAAGTCGCCTTCATCATCGTTGTAAAAAGCTGTAAAGCGCGTCGAAGCACTCGAAGCCACGCCGCAAAATTTCTTCATCTGGCAAGCCCTGCTTCGCCCAACCTTTGAGCACTCGATCGATACCGACCGCCTCGACGCGCTGAAATCTCGCATCGTCGAGGTCGGCGTCGTGAATCATCTCGCCAATCTTCGCGAGCGACTTGTCGGAAATCGCAAAGCGTTTTGTGAGCGTTTCGAACGTGCAGTGATTGCCATGGTGCGAGAATTCGGCGTCGAGCATATCGAACGGAATTGCATCTGGGTCGGCGTCAGCTCTTGGCGCAAAGACGAATTTCGGTTTGCGGTCAATGAACTTCGAGATCAGCCACGCTGAGCCGACGCGGTCGATCTCTGGCCGTGGACGAGTAAGCCACGTCTTGTCCTGATACTGCTGCGCATCCAATCTCTCGAGTTGCCGAGAGCGTCTTGGGCCTTCGGCGCGCCGAAGCAGCATGGCAATGTCGTGCCCGCGGGGGCTGTCGAAGAAATCGACCGCCCGAATCTCCCGAAACTGACGGGTGAGCCGCCCAAGTCCTGCCGCCGCTTCTTGGGCGTCCATTTTTTTCCGGCGGCCAATAAAACTCTGCAGAGACCGTCGCAGTTCCACATAATCCCTGGCGCGGGCTTCGTTGAACATGGCGACGGCCTTCTCGCTCGTCAGTCCCTCGATTTCCTGCGCGCGAACGAGCGTCGAATCACCTCCGTAATCACGGATTTGCTGTGCCAGCCATTGAAACTGCTCGTACTGCGCGGGCTCGTCCGGCAGCAAATATGTGGATGTTTTAAGTTGGACAGCGCCCATCTTTTTCAAACGCCGCCAGACAGCCACTCGCTCCGTATTGCGATTTGTCGGGAGAGTGAAGAGTAACAATAGCCACGAGCTTGCCGTGATCACAGCTCATGCTGACCAAATGAAAGATGTATTGCAAATATTATTTGAACTTACATCAGACATGCCTTGTCTCTAGAGATTACAGCGCAATCAGCAACGCGGCTTTTTTTCGCGTAAACGACCTCATCATGAAAAACTTTTCTATTCCCGCAGCAATTCTCCTCGCAATTATCTCAAGCGCGGTCGGGGCTGGCCTCGACACGGCGCGTATCGACCAGATCACCGGCCTCAAGGGAAAGATGAACGAGAAAGAGGGCGTTTATCGAGTCACGTTCCCGCGCGATGACGTAAAAGTCGTTGTGGATGGATGGACGATGCCGCCATTCATGGGTCTCGGGACCTGGTCTGCATTCACAAAAGGCGCGCACACCGAAGCAATGGTGATGGGCGACACCGTTCTGTTTGAAGACGAGGTGAACGCTGCGATGACAGCTGCGCTCGATAACGGTCTCAAGGTGACCGCGCTCCATAACCATTTCTTTTTCGATCAGCCCAAAGTTTTCTTCATGCACATCGAAGGCGAAGGCGCCGTCGATAAATTGGCGGGCGCCGTGAAAAAAGTTTACGACACGACCAAAGCCATTCGCGGTCTGAACGCGAAGCCGGCAGAATCGTTTTCTGTCGTTGGGCAAACATCGTTGCCGGAAAAAAATTCGATCACCGCTGCACCTCTTAACGAGATCTTCGAAACGCAGGGCGAATCGAAAGACGGAATGGTAAAGTTCACGATTGGTCGCGCTGCAAAAATGCAAGGTGTCACGATCGACAAGGACATGGGAGTGAACACATGGGCGGCATTCGCCGGCACCGATGACAGTGCCGTCGTCGATGGGGACTTCGCCGTGACGGAAGACGAATTGCAACCCGTCCTGAAATCGTTAATCAAGGACAAGATCAACATCGTGGCGATTCATCAACACATGACGCACGAGGAACCGCGTATCATGTTTTTCCATTATTGGGGACGCGGGCGAGCAAAAGACTTGGCAAACGCCGTCAAGGGCGGACTTTTGGTTGGTGGGCTGCTCAAGGTCAGTTCGCCCCTGTAAGATTGAGCACATCCTTTTTCCGGAAGACATTTTGCCTCGCCATCGCCTTTTGTTGCGCGTGGACCGTCACAGTAGCTCCACAGAACACGGCACCATTCAAATTAAGAGAGACAATTCCACTGCCAGGAGTCGAAGGCCGCATCGATCATTTCGCACTCGATGCTTCGGGTGAAAGATTATTTGTCTGCGCACTTGGCAACAATACCGTCGAGGTGCTGGATTTGCGCAAGGGCGAGCGAATTCACTCGATCACCGGCCTCGGTGCACCGCAGGGAATCGTTTATATCCCCGAACTCGATCGCCTTTTTGTTGCGAATGACAAAGGTGGGATTTTCAAAATCTACGACGGAAAATCGTTCCAGCAGATTAGTGAACTGAACTTCGAGGATGATGCTGACAATGTTCGTTACGAGGACACGACGAAAAGGATTTATGTCGGATTTGGCAGCGGCGGAATCGCGATCGTCAACGCACAGGACGGGAAGCAGATCAGCTCAATCAAACTTTCAGGTCATCCCGAAGCGTTCGAGTTGGAGAAGAACGGCAAGCGAATCTTCGTAAACGTGCCGAACGCTCGGAACGTCGCGGTGATCGATCAAGACAAAGGCGCGGTGACTGCGACGTGGAAAACAGATCTGGCCTTTGGAAACTTTCCGATGGCGCTCGATGAAAGAAACCATCGGTTATTTGTCGGGTGTCGGATTCCATCCAAGCTTGTCGTGCTCAACACCGACTCGGGCACTGTTGTCGCCAAAATCGATATCTCAGGCGATCCCGACGAGGTTTTTTACGACAGCAAGCGCCATCGCATTTACGCCGTCTGCGGAGCAGGTAAGATTGACATCATCGAGCAAACTGATCCTAACAACTACAGGCGCTCCAGTGAAACGGAGACAGCGATTGGCGCTCGCACTGGATTATTCGTACCTGAGCTAGACGCTTTATTCATCGCTGTCCCGCATCATGGTTCGCAACAAGCCGAGGTTCGTGTCTATCATGTCGAATAATTATCAAACCACAATGCGTGCTATTCACGTTTGTTCAGTTGGGTTTGCGCTGGCGTTCCTCATTAGCTCAGCGCTGGCCAATGATGCTTACCTGTTTTTAAATGAGATTCCGATCGGTGGCGAAGGCGGCTGGGATATTTTGACGATCGATTCCCCGGCTAATCGTCTCTACCTTTCCCACGCGACGAAAGTCGTCGTTGTCGATCTTAACAAGAACGCAGTCGCCGGAGAGATTGCGGATACGCCGGGAGTTCACGCGTTCGTTGCGGTT
>QHPG01000079.1 GCA_003219005.1 Verrucomicrobiota bacterium | reverse complement strand
ACTCCGGTAGTCGATATCAAGTCAGCGTCTACACGTGCAGATCAATGATGGGCTTGGAGAACTAGCAGCAGGCGCCGAACGCCCAACGTCCAACGTCGAACCTCGAATCGGAGACGACCACGAACCGCTGCGTGCAAACGGAGCGAGTCTGCTAACCGAAACTATTCGACTGCGGATGCCAAAAGTCGCCGCCTAAGCCGAGACCGGCGAAGATGGAACGCATCTCGTCCGGCTGAGGACGTCGCGAGTCTTCTTGCAGTCGCGTCGAATACCAGGTGGTCGCGAGCGTCCATAGCTGGTCCATCGTGACGAGCGGCCGCACGGGATAATCATGCGCGGCGCACCATTCGCGAACTCGTTCTTCCGACCGGAAGAAAAGCATGTTGCTTCAAGTGAAAACAATGTCGTCCCACCACCTGGCGGCGGGGACAAGGCAATGGAAAAGCCAGCTGCTAGGCGGCGGACCGTCCAAGCCAATCTCGAGATTAAGCGGTTCACCGGATTGCTCGCAGCGGGAATGAACCTGACCGCGGCGCTGCAGCGCCGCCGGTATTCCGAATGAATCCCACGCGCAATTAGCGAAATACTTCGTTCCATCGACGATCACGACATGCTGGGTCGGCACGCCAGAAAATGGCGGCGCCATCCGGATGGATGCTCCATCCCTTTCCAACACTAACACCCGCTGAGCGCGCAGCCTAAGATAGGCTTCGCGAACGCTGCTGACAGCGGAGCCCACATTTTCAGCTACCACTTCCAGTGACGGCCTTTGGCCGGTTTCGGCAAAGTGCCGGTAGATCGCCAGTTTCGTCTGCGTATCGAAACTCATGGGTTATCTGAGGTTAACCGGAAATTCGTAATCCGAAAATCCCTGATTGCCTGTCTGCGATTTATTTGAATCCGGATCGGGACGCAAACGCATCCCATAAATGTGGACACAACGTCACGAAGGAGGGCGGCTTGAAAAAACGCCTGATTGCCGGACTCCTGGTTCTTCCACTTTTCGCGGTGTTCAGTTTTCTGGTGCTCGCGCAAATCCCCGCGTTGTGGTTCGTGCTGTTGTTCTGGGCAATCGCGGTAACGATTGGTCTGTTTGTGGTCAAAGCGGTCCACGCACGGGCGTTGGATGGCGTTGCCGTCGTCATCGCTTTAACCGCGCTACTCGCCTGTTCGTTGTGGTGCTGCATTTCCTATTTTCCGAAACTGCTGGCGGACAGGCTCAATCACTTCACCAGGGAGTCGGCGCCGTCATTTGCCTTGCAGCCTGTGAGCGGCGGGTCTGCGCCAACTGCCTGGAAGCCCGGAAAAATTCTGGTCATGGATTTTTTTGCCACCTGGTGCGTGCCGTGCAAAGCAGAGTTGCCCGAGTTGCAGGCCGCTTACTCTGACTTGAACGATAAATCCGATATTCAGTTTGTTTTGATCGGAAGCGACGTGGGCGGCGACACGCCGGAACGCGTGCGCACATTTGCCAAAAAACAAAGTATCACCGTACCGCTGGCATTTGATCCCGGATGCAAAGTACGTGGCAAATTTGGCACCCTGGGGCTTCCGTCGATTATCGTTATCGATCGAACCGGGCGGGTTCGTCTGGTTCGCCAGGGCTACAATCCTGCCGAGACCACGTTCCGGCGGGACTTCGTCCGTTTTCTCGAGACTTTATAGTAGCAGAGTAGAGCGATCAGCGCTTTCTGTCGACGCAGCGAAGTTATTGCGTGCCTCTACGCCTCCAATAATCTTCACCAGCGCGCTCTTGACGGGCGCGAGTGGCATTGCGCGATGAGATCCTGTGTCGTCACAACGGGAAAGCTACCTTTGGCGAAACCGTCAGCGAATGCGTTGACAAGCCCATCAGGCACCGGACTGATTGACACTCACTCCGTCGCCAATATGATCGGCTCCGTGCCGGAGGAGAAGGCGAAGCGCGCGGCCAGCCGATACGACGCAGTCATTGCGACCTTTATTGGATTGCTGGCTGTGTCTGTTGCTGCTTACACCGCTTACATGCAGCGCCAGCAGGTGCGCGCCGCGGTATGGCCCATCTTGGAATTCGAGAGCGGCAATGGGCCTATTCATTTTACCCTCGCAAACAAAGGCGTCGGACCAGCGATCGTTAAGCATGTGATTGTGAAGGTGGATGATCAGCCGGTCAGGAATTGGGCCGAGGTGCTCGAAAAAATTCTAGGGCCGGGATATCATCCGGGCGAGGAGGCCGACATGAGCGGTCGTGTGTTCTCGGCGGGTGAATCGATGAACGTTTTCACTCCGCACGATGACGCCAATATTCCGATCCCTTTCGACAAATCCAATCCGCTTTGGGCCAAATTGAACAAGGGCCGCGAGCGCGTCACGGTCGAGATCTGCTATTCCTCGACGCTCGGCGAATGCTGGACCTTGCGCGGCGGCGCTACGACACCCAGCATCACGACCGCGACTCGTCGTTGTCCGACCTCGTCGCCGATTAGCTTTCAGCAGTGATCAGCGGAATTAAAAGTCTTAGGAAAGAGATCGTAGAATCGATGTCTTCTTTGTAAATCAAAGCGGAATTACCTGCTGCACGTTTCCATTATGAATCTGCGTTCCATTGCCATCAGGATGATGGTTCTGACGTTTGTCAGCACCTCAGTTCACGGACAGTCTTCGAGTCCAACACCTCCACCAGAACTGAAGAAATGGGATGTTTGGATCGGAGACTGGAAATTGTCAGGACTAGCGAAGGACACGCCGACCGGACCCGAGTACAAGGTGAACTGGCATTTGCACGAACACTGGATTCTCGGCGGCTTTTTCGTGCAGGTCGATCAAACTTGGAAAGCCAATAACCAGGAACTGCATAGCATGGAGATCCTCTCCTACGATCCGGTTAAGAAGATTCATACTGTATCCGGATTCTCGAGTGACGGATGGACCTGGGCTCTGACCGCAACTTTCGACAAAACAACGACGACCGAAGAAGGTGTAGCGACAGGTCCAGACGGCGCGATCGTAACATCCCGCATCGATTGGGAATTCAGCAGCGACGGAAAGGCGTTATCCGGCACACAGCAATCCGAACAGAACGGAGTCCGATGGACAGCTTTCACGGTCAAAGGAACGAAATCGAAGATGATGCATTAAACCATCGTCGAGTGGGCGTGGACTCCGGACGATGAATGCAATTGCCGATTTTGAGCCGACGTTCAGAAGATGGACATTAAGAGAGCGCGATCACAAGCTACAACGAAAGGGCCAGCTGATTGGTTTACCGGCACAGTTCGCATTGATCCGTTGTTCGAGGCGCCCAAACCGGCGCGGGTGCGTGGCGCGAGCGTGACGTTCGAGCCGGGTGGTCGCACCGCGTGGCATACACATCCACTCGGTCAGACGTTGATCGTCACGTCCGGCGTTGGATGGGCGCAGTGCGATGGCGGACCGATCGAGAAAATCCGGCCAGGCGATGTCGTCTGATTTGCGCCCGGTGAAAAGCATTGGCACGGCGCGACACCGACGACCGCGATGACGCATATCGCCATTCAAGAAGCGCTCGATGGAAAAGTGGTCGAGTGGATGGAGAAGGTGAGCGACGAAGAATACGGAAAACGCTGAACGGTGCGAGCCGCACTTGTATTTAACGTCCAACTCCGATAAATCGCGAGCAGGCGCCCAACGTCGAAGTCAGAGATGAGAAAACAGGTCTCGTTTGCTTCGTTGTCTTGTGTTGAGTCAGACTCCGGTTTTTCACCGCAGAGATCACAGAGGTCGCAGAGACAAACCAAAAATGGATGCAACATCATGTTGCCTCTGTGCGCTCCGCGTCCTCTGCGGTTAATCTTACGAAATCCGATAAGTAAGCGCGGCGCGAGAGATTGTGTTGCGATGTTCAATTGAGAGAACAAGTTCAAGCATGCATCCAACTACGTACAACGCGAAAGCGTATTCAGCTGCCAGCGCGACATCAGGGCTGGCATCCACGAAGATCAAGCGTCGCGATCCAATCGAGCGCGATATACAGATCGAAATTCTGTTCTGCGGCATCTGCCACTCCGATCTGCATTCTGTGCGCAACGAGTGGAGCGAGTTCATGGCCACGAACTATCCGATCGTACCGGGCCATGAGATTGTCGGGCGTGTCATCAAGGTCGGCTCGGCAGTGACCAAGTACAAACCCGGAGATCTCGTCGCGGTGGGTTGCATGGTCGATTCGGACGGCACCTGCGCGCACTGCAAAGCTGGCCTTGAACAGTTCTGCCCCAACATGATCCTCACCTTTAACTCGCCAGACAAGCATCTTGGAGGCGTGACCTATGGTGGTTACTCGGAAAGCATCGTGGTCGATGAACATTTCGTTCTGCGCGTTCCATCCAATCTCAAACTCGCCGGAGCTGCGCCGCTCCTTTGTGCCGGCATCACGACGTACTCGCCGATGCGCCACTGGGGCGTCGGCAAGGGCAAGAAAGTCGGCGTGGTTGGTCTTGGCGGCCTCGGCCACATGGCGGTGAAGTTTGCTCATGCCTTCGGAGCGCACGTCGTTGTGTTCACCACTTCGCCTCACAAGAAAGAGGACGCGCTCCGCCTGGGTGCCGATGAAGTCGTTGTCTCGCGCAACGCGGATGAGATGAAGAAGCACGAGAGCAGTTTCGACTTTATCCTGGACGCCGTCTCCGCCGATCACGACATCAACGCATATCTGAATTTACTCGGCATCAACGGCAATCTTACGCTGGTGGGCGCTCCCGCAGAGCCTCTTGACGTTCCCGCGTTCAGTCTGATCGCGCGGCGGCGCAGTTTCTCCGGCTCGATGATTGGCGGCATTCCCGAAACCCAGGAGATGCTCGATTTTTGCGGCAAACACAACATCGCCGCTGATGTTGAAGTGATCCCAATTCAGAAAGTGAACGAAGCTTACGAGAGGCTGCTCAAGTCCGATGTAAAGTACCGCTTCTCCATCGACATGGCCTCTCTGAAATCGGAATGATCACTAAGCTAAACAAAACTATAATCGCTGTAGCCACGGCCCTGTGGGCCGTTTTCCTAGGGTGAAGCTGTACCGACGTGGACCGGCCACAGGCCGATGGCTACAAGATTTGTGAAATCGCATTGAGGAGGAACGATGAAAAAGCGCGAACTGGGAAACAGCGGCCTGGAAGTTTCGGCGATCGGCCTGGGCTGCATGGGAATGAGCTTTGGGTACGGTCCGCCGAAAAATAAGCGGGAGATGATTGCGCTGCTTCGTGCAGCGGTGGAACGCGGCATCACATTCTTCGATACCGCTGAAATTTACGGACCGTTCACCAATGAAGAGCTCGTCGGCGAAGCACTGGCTCCGATGCGTGAGCGAGTAGCAATCGCTACAAAGTTCGGATTCAAAATCGGTTCTAAAGGCGAGCAGGCCGGCCTCGACAGTCGCCCAGAGCACATCAAAGAAGTTGCTGACGCTTCGCTGAAACGACTCAGGACAGATGTGATCGATCTGTTTTATCAACACCGCGTCGATCCGGACGTGCCGATCGAAGATGTGGCGGGCGCAGTGAAGGAATTGATTCGGCAGGGGAAGGTAAAACACTTCGGTCTTTCGGAGCCAGGAGTGCAAACCATCCGGCGCGCCCACGCAGTCCAACCGGTCACTGCAGTCCAGAATGAATACTCATTGTGGTGGAGAAAGGCTGAGGAAGAAGTATTGCCGACCCTCGAAGAACTCGGGATCGGTCTTGTTCCATATAGCCCCCTGGGCAGAGGCTTTCTCACTGGAAAGATGAACGAGAATACTACGTTCGAGAGTTCCGATTTCCGCAACAGGCTTCCGCGCTTTACGCCGGAAGCTCGAAAAGCGAATCAGGCATTGGTTCATTTGCTTAGCGAGATCGCAAAACGCAAGAAGGCGACACCTGCACAGGTCGCGCTTGCGTGGTTGCTTGCGCAGAAGCCGTGGGTCGTTCCCATCCCCGGCACCACGAAGCTGCACCGTCTAGAAGAAAACGTCGGAGCAGCTTCAATCGAACTTACATTGGAAGATCTTCGTGAAATCGAACACGCCGCATCAAAAATTGACGTGCAAGGGGCTCGATATCCCGAACACTTGGAGCAAATGACAGGGCGTTAATGAAGTGATCCGCCTTCGGACGAGCCTACGGCGCGAGACAGAAGACAAATTAAGAGT
>QHPG01000078.1 GCA_003219005.1 Verrucomicrobiota bacterium | reverse complement strand
GGGACCTTGTCGAACGTAATCCCGGTATGGTCCTGTCCGCAGCCTCCGTCTGGGATGGTCGCAAACAGTGTGGGGGGAAAGGGTGGCCTCAACTGCCAGATGTTGGGGCCTGCTGTGATAAAATAGTCGCGCGGGGCGAACGGCACCGGTATGGCATTCGCGGCCACCGTTGAAGCGATAGTCATGTATAATTCAGCGCACCCACCGCCACCAGGAGTCGGGATCTGCGCTAACACCGAAAAACCCCCCTGGCAGGTGACTTTATCGACGTTTGTAAGGGTCGTGTTGGTGCAGTATTCGGTCGCGATCAGGTCGGCCGGCGCAGCGGATACGCCTACGGGCCCGGCACCATAGGTAGGGTCTTGGACGGGGCTGAAGAAACTGTGACTGGCGGCGTAAAGTACGCCGGTGAGCCCTAGTAACGCTGCAATTGTCAGAGTGATTGTTGTTTTTCTTTTCATTTTTTGGTTTCTCGGTTTGGGGGATAATTTTGCTATTTCACCAATTAAAATGGTGACGCACTATATTCTTCGGATTTTTCGGGGTGAAGTTTCGAAAAAAATTAAAAAAATTTGGCCTAAATCCTAGGGAGGGACTTCTAGCGGATTCTTCCTTTTTGCGCAATAAGCAGAAAGGCGTACGAAAAAAGTCTTGCACACCCTTGCGCCGTTCTGCTAAAAGCGAGAAACTAACTTTGCGCTATGGCCCCCCGGTATCGATCGCGCGTTTCCAACGCAACGTGCAACGCTGTTGTTTGCGACGACAGCGAAGTAACTGGGGAGCAGATCGACCAGGAGGTGCGCAAACTGCTCGATGACGCTTATCGACTTGCCCGGACGACCCTCTTGGGGGATCGCGACAAACTCGAAGGGATCGCAAAAGGCTTGCTGCAGTACGAAACCCTGGACAGTTCCCAAATCAAAGAAATCGTCGAGCACGGCCGCCTGATAAATCCACCGGCAAGCGGAGGCCTGCTGCCCGGCAAGAAAATGCCGGCACAAACCCCCCTTGGCTCACTGGGCCTCACCCCGCGCGAAGCGGAGGTACTGAATTGGATCGCACAAGGCAAAAGTAATTATGAGATTGGTGTGATCCTGATGGCATGCACTGGGACAATCTGCAAGCATGTCGAGCACATTTTGGCCAAGCTAAACGTAGAAAATCGCACCGCCGCCGCTGTAATGGCGCTTGCGGCATTGGCCAGCGCAAAAAAATGAGCGATCTGGTGCGATGGTGTGGCTTCTGTCTGTGATTCTGAGCGAAGCCGCTTCGGCTCCGCCGGTTTCAACTGGCCAGCAAGGATTCAGAGCGGAGTAGTCGGCGATTCGTTTCCGTTCGATCCCGATTTTGTCGGCGGTCCGTGGCCGGGAAGAACAGCGCCAACGATTGAGCACGGGCGGGCGGCGCAAGAAACGGCAAACGCGCTTGACGCCCCTGCCCAGAAGGCATTGACTAGTGACTCGCCCACTCATGAACCTATCGGAAAAGCGATTTTCCCTGAAGCGCGCCTCCTCGAGAAATCAGATTTCCGGCGGCATCAGTAGAAGGAGCGCGGTCTTGGCCGCGGCCATCATGGGATGGTGCGGCGCCATCCAGGGCGCGGAAATCCATGAGGCCGCTGAATTGGGCGACCTCGAAAAGGTCAAAGCATCTCTGTCGCAGGACCCGAAACAAATCGACCTCCTCGACGGCAAGGGCCGGACGGTGCTGGCCCGCGCCGCTCGCAGCGGCAAAAAGGAGGTCGTACAATTCCTATTGGCAGCGCTTTACGGTCAAACAAAAGTGATGGAATTGCTTCTGGCTGACAAAGCGGACGTGAATTCGTTGGATGGGGATGGATTTACGCCCTTGCACTGGGCGGCAACATTCAACAAGAGAGGTGCGGTAGAATTGTTGCTGGCCAACAAGGCAGACATGAACATCAAGGTCGCGAAGTATGGTTGGACGCCGTTGCGGCTGGCGGTGATCCATGGCCACATGGCTGCGGCCGAAGCTCTGTTGAATGGCGGCGCGGATCCCAACGCAAAGGACGACGAAAACATTCCCCTTTTGCACCAAGCTGTCATTCGCGGCAAAAAGGAGATGGTAGAACTGCTGCTAGATAAGAAGGCGGACTTGAACACGAAGGACTCGGCGGGGGAAACAGCGCTCGATGAGGCGGAGGAACAAGGCAATAAGGAGATCATCGAGCTTTTGCGCCAGCATGGCGCGAAGGGAAAATGACCGCCGTCGCGTTGCTAGCCTTTCTGTCGGACGCGACATGTAAGATGACGCCGATGAACAAACACATTTGTGCGTGACTATGGCCTAACCAACGCTTTTTTCGCAAGCAGAGGGAAAGCCAACATTGCGAGCCATGAAAATAACTCCGCTGGTCAAGTTATGCATTTTGGCAGCCGTTGGATTTGGCCTGTACGCGCTATGGCATAAAAGCCTACCGCGTCACCAAAAGGAACCGCAGGCAAAGGGAGAAACGGAAGTGGCCGTCAACGTCGGAAAGATTTCTCTGGCGACGTTGCGACATGGCGTGACGGCATACGGCACGGTCGAACCTGAGCCCGGAACGGCGGACAAAGCCCCAGCCTCTGCCCGGATCGCATCGCCGGTGGCGGCTATCGTTTCCGACGTTAACTGTTTCGAGGGTCAGCAGGTCGAAAAAGGGCAGACCTTGTTCACCCTCAAAGACATTCGTAAGCCGGATAGCTCTATCGATCAGGCATTGTTGAAAATCGCCGCACCGCTTTCCGGGACGGTCATTTACGTGAACGTCAGGCCTGGCGAAGCGACGGATCCCGAAACACTGACGCCACTGGTTGAAGTGGCTGACTTAAATCGCCTGATCATTGCAGCCAATGTCCCCAGTTCGCAAATGCCATCCGTGAAGTTGGGCCAGAAAGTGGAGATCGTTCCAGAACAAAACGACGTTCACGACACCTTCGCCATAACCGAAACCGCCACTCCCAACCCGGCGCCAGCCGGTCTGATCGGAACGGTGACGCTCATTGAAGATCGGGTTGATCCTAAAACGGACATGGGCCCGGTTGATATTTCCGTCCCGTCTAAAGCCGGATTGCGGCCCGGACAGTTCGTCCGCGTGCGAATCATCACCGAAGAGCGCCGTGATTGCCTGACAGTTCCATCGCGAAGCATCGTCAAGAATCAAAGCGGGGAATGGGTGGTCTACCTGATCAGCGGCAAGCAGGCAATCCAACAGCCCGTCAAGGTCGGGTTTCGTGAGGGCGACACGGTGCAAATCCAGAGCCTTATCCTCCAACCAGGAGATAAGGTGGTAACGACCGGGGCCTACGGACTGCCAGGGAAAACAAAAATCCGCATACTAAGCGAGTGATTGGGCAACCACCGCCGTCACCAGCAAATCGAAAGTATGAAGGCAGCTATCGGAAGGTTTGCGGTTAGGCACGCCATTTCGATTGTGTTTCTGGTGCTGGCTCTCTGTCTCGGCGGCGGGTATGCGGCAAGGAAAATGGGTTCGTCGGTCTTTCCCGAGACTGACTTTCCCCGCGTGGTCATCATGGCGGACAACGGCGTGATGCCCGCTGATGAAATGATGGCCACGGTCACCCGTCCCATCGAGGAGGCGATGAAAGATATCCTTGGCAGTGAGACTATCCGCTCGACGACCGGTCGTGGGACGGCCCAAATAGATCTCTTCTTCTCGTGGAAGGTGAACATGAGGGAAACGGAGCTGTACGTCCTCAGCCGCCTCGCTCAAATCCGGAATACCCTTCCCGCCACCGCTCAGACTGAAGTTTATCGGATGAACTTCTCGACGTTTCCAATCATTGGCATCAGCCTGACTTCTCCCGGGCGTGACATTTCGTCGTTGTGGGAATTGGCGCGTTACGACCTGAAGCCAAAATTTCTCCGCATTCCCGGCGTGGCGCGCGTGGAACTGGTCGGCGGACAGGCACCCGAGTATCAGGTGATCGTGGACCCGCTGCGTCTCGCGGGACTCCATCTGACTTTGGCCGAGGTGACCGAAGCCCTCAACCGGAACAATTTGGTTTCCGCGAGCGGGCTGCACCAAGAGGATAACAAAATGTACCTGACAGTCGTGGACGGTCGGGTCCATTCCGTCCAGGACATCGAGAACCTCACCATCACCACCGGCCAGGGCCATCCCGTGCGCCTCAAGGAACTCGCCCGCATTTTGCGGGGCAAAGAACCCACGTTCAGCGTGGTTACTGCCGACGGCATTGATTCGGTGCTGCTTAACATCTATTCCCAGCCGGATGCCAGCACCTATGACATTGCCCGGCAGTTACAGGAACGGCTTGCCGCGATCCGCAAGGACATGCCGCCGGATGTGAAACTGGCGTTCTTCTACGACCAATCTCTGCTCGTTCACGACTCGATGCTTAGCGCGTGGGAGGCCATCATCTTCGGCTTGTTTCTTTCCATCGCCATTCTCTACCTGTTCCTGCGGAGTTGGGGAACGACCTTGGTAGCGACGGTGGTGATTCCCGTCACTGTCTTGTTGACGATCCTGGTGATGAAACTCTGCGGCATGAATTTCAATCTGATGACACTGGGCGGCATTGCCGCGGCCATCGGCCTGATCATTGACGACGCGATCGTGGTGGTGGAGGCGATCTACGCCAAGATTGCCACCGGCATGGGCCGACTCGAGGCGATCCCTGCGGGAATCGCCGAGATTTTTGCCGCCCTGCTCGGCTCCACGCTGACGCCTGTTGTGGTGTTTATCCCGTTGGCGTTTCTCAATGGCATCGTCGGCGTCTTTTTCCGCGCCTTGGCGCTGACCATGGTGGTGTCGCTGCTGACCTCTTTGCTGCTGGCGCTGACCCTCACGCCTTCGCTCGCGGCCTGGTTCATCCGCATTCCGGCCGGAAGAATATCGCGAGAGCCCCACGAGGTGGAGCAAGGCGGGTTTGTATTGCACCGGGTCATCCGCCTCTACGAATTCATCGTGCGGCTGGCCTTGAAACACCGGTGGTTCACGGTGGCCATCGGCGTTCTGGTGCTCATCGCCTCGTTCGTCTTATACCCACGATTGAAGACCGACTTCCTGCCCGAAATGGACGAAGGCGGATTCGTTATTGATTACGTGACGCCGCCGGGCACCAGTCTGGCGGAAACCGACCGTCAGATGCGCCAGGCCGAGCAAATCCTCAAAGCCACTCCGGAAATTGAGAGTTACTCCCGGCGCACGGGCGCGGCCTTGGGCATCCATTTGGTCGAGTTGAACACCGGCGACTTCCTGATCAAATTGAAACCCGACCGCAAGCGTTCCACCGCTGCGGTGATTGCCGACCTGCGAGAACAATTCCACGCCGCCCTGCCGACCGTTGAGTGGGATTTCCCCGGCATCCTTAGCGACCTTATCGGCGACCTCATCTGGTCGGACAAGCCCATCGAGGTGAAAATTTTTTCACCTGACCTGAAGTTTCTCACTGACACAGCCGAGGACATAGAAGAACTGATCACTCCTGATCCCAAGACAAGAAAGGGAGTGGCCGGCGTGGTGGATACCTTCAGCGGTTTGGTTTACACCGGTTCTTCAATTCATCTGCGGGTTCGCTACCCAGACGCGCAACGCTACGGCCTGAACGCGGATGATATTGCCAAGGCCGTCAACATCGCGATGCTCGGCCAGACCGCCTCCACCGTGCTCGAAGACGACCGCGTCGTCAGCATCCGCGTGAACATAGCCCCGACTAACATCAAACACCTCGACATGCTGCGCGAACTGCCGTTGCGCGCGTCCGACGGCACGATCGTGCAACTCCATCAGGTGGCGGACATCGTCGAGACGCCTGGTGAGCTGGAGCTGCATCGCGAAGACATGCGTCAAAACATCGCGGTCACCGCGCGCCTGCAGGGTCGCGACCTCGGCAGCGCCATGTCCGAGATCCGCAAGCTCATTAGCGCAGACCCCGGCCTCCCTCCCGGGAGCATCGAATACGGCGGACTATATCAGCAACAGGTGGAATCGTTTCAAAACCTCATGGTCGTGCTGATCATGGCCATCGTCCTCGTCTTCACGGTGGCGTTACTGGAGTTCCGTTCCTTTTACGCGCCGGTCGCGATCGTCTTCGGCGCAGTGCTCTCCGTGTTTGGCATCGTCGTCGCGTTGCTGATCACCGGCACCACGTTGAGCATCATCGCGTATCTGGGCGCCATCATCGGCATGGGCATCGTCCACAAAAACGGCATTCTCATGCTGGATTACACCGAACATCTGCGCGCCGGCGGAATGGATTTGCGCGAAGCCCTGGTGCAATCGGGCCGCCGCCGCCTGCGCCCGGTGCTCATGACTTCGCTCGCCGCCGCCCTCGGTATGTTGCCGCTGGCCTATGGCATCGGTTCTGGCGCCGACATGCTACGGCCACTCGCCATCGCCGTCATTGGCGCCGTCTGCATCTCGGTGCTGCTCTCGTTAGTCGCCACGCCCACAGCGTACTTCCTGATGTTGCAACTCCGCCATGCACGCGTCTTCAAGCTGCTGCGACCGCGGGAATAAGATCGTCAACCTCGGCCGCGCGACCGATTGCCACTTCCTCGATTAGCTTCTTAGAGAATTCTCAATCCCACCACCGAACTTACGCGAGCCGGACGCAGGAGGAATGCTGCAAAGAAAGGCCCCGGTCTTGTGAGCCGGAAATTACCAGTTAGCCTGGCCGCAATCGGCGCCAGTCTTAATTCTGGTCGCCATTATGCACCATGAAATAAACCCGATACCGGTGCCTTGGGAAAACGCCCGCGACAAGAGGAACTCGTCGCGGGCGTTTAGGGTGAATCCGGTCTATTTAAGCTG
>QHPG01000077.1 GCA_003219005.1 Verrucomicrobiota bacterium | reverse complement strand
TCAGCAGGTAATAATATTCAAAGCGAAAAACATCCCGGCCGATGATGTCGAACGGATTGGTCGTTAGATTCGCCCACGGGTTCAAGGGCGCCCAGAAAATCACCGATGCCGGGCGGCCATCCGACCGCGTGTCACTCGTGGCACCGTTCCAAACCAAAGCTTCACCCAATCGCTCCAGCCTGTTGGACAATGTTGTTCCGCTCACATTGATCCGATATCCGATAATCGAGACGGAACCCTGCTGCGCTCCAGTTATGGCCGACCAACCTGGAACGGTGCTGTAGAATGCTATCTGGTCATTTCCCCTTTGTCTGTTACAAAGCCTGCAGTCATTCGCGGTGGTGGAAGATTTAAGGTAGTAATCGACGTCGGATCTCCTGATCATCTGCGCGAAGTCGATAGCCATGCGGTCGAACAATTCACGGGCCTGTGAGTCGGCATCCATTTGCCTGTGACCGAGGGTCATGATTGTCGCCGCGTTGTTAAGAAGCTGAGTAGCTAGCAAGGTAAGCAGTACTAGCACGCCGACGCTGACGAGGAGTTCGGCCAACGTAAAAGCGCTGACGCGCTCACGTTGTTTCATCGTTAATGCGCGGAAGAGGCGCTGTAGTGGCAGGCGTGTCGCCTGCTCGTGTTGAAGGCTTGCAGCCGGCACGGCTGCCTCTTCAAGTGGATTCGGTTCGTTAGGCATCGCGCTAGCTCCTGTCGAAGGCGGCGAATATTTTCACGGCGCCGCTTGGCGTTGTTGTTACAGGATCAATTGGCGCCGGCCACGTCACTCTTAGAACGGCATAGTTCAATCCAGTAGGAGCAGAATTCCATGTGATATTCAGGCGATACCGTGAGTCAGTGCCGAGCGATGTCGAGGCCTGCCCTGAAGCGTCGAAATATAATGTCTTATCGGTCCCAAAAGTTATAGCGAACTGTGGAGAAGTCGTGGCCACTGCCGGCGTCGTCCGCAAATCCGCCACGATAGCAGCCATGATGTTAGTGGCGGCGGTCTGTGAAGTCGCGTTGCGATTTGTCTGCACACCGACCGGCATCAAACCGACAATGGCGATCAGACAAAACGCCGCAACGCCCAGAGCCAGGACGATTTCGACCAGAGAAAATGCCGCAGCTTTAGAGTTAGAAGCGGCCGCATAAAAACTGTAGCGGCGGTCTATGACCGCCGATGTGTTTAGCGCTGAAAGCGCTGATTCAATCCCAGCCTGGGGCGTCGCCCCAGGAAATTGGATTGAAATTGTGGCTGAGCGCTGAATGCGCGACTCATGGTGTTCATGATACGCGCTTTCAGCGCTGAGGCCTTCTTGGTCCATAATCCCTACGGCGTTGCCCCAGGCTGACCTGAGCAGAGCACCTTTGGCGCTAGCGATTCTCATGGCCGATAGACCCGGACTGCGCCGCTCGTAGTTCCAAGTTGTATCACTGCATGGCTACCTGCGTCCTGATTGAAGTCCGCGGGCAGCGGCTGGAAGACCGTCCCATGACTGGGTTGAAAATCGATTTCGATGACATGGGCAATCGCGTCCCCGTTCGTCGAAGTAGCGATCCGCGCGATGCCTGTCGAATCGAAGTTTATCACGCGCTCAAATCGATACTGATAGCCGGAATCCAGCGGTGATCCCAACGGCCACGTAAATGGTGTCACCGAGCTGGAAAGCGCGTGGCCCAAAATGTACGGTGGACCGGTCGGTTGATACCTTGCCATTTTGGAGTTCGGATGCGCAGTGGGACTCCACGATCCAAAATCAACCGGCACAAAATGTAGATTCTCGTATGTCTGTAATTTCCCAACCGCAATGAGATGAGCGCCATTGCTATAGCTAGCTGTCCAGTCGTTGCCCTGATCGCTCGTGGCGTATTGGTATTGTGAAGTGCCGTCTTTGGACGCAACCACCGCCACCGCGACTCTGCCGTACGGTGTATCGCCAGTCGTGATCTGCGGACTCACCAAGGGGTCAACCGAAGAATCCACCTCAGTCAAACCAACAAAGACACAGGTGTGGTTTGCCTTTGCGTACGCTCGCGCGTTCTCGAGCACTCCCTTTACTCCATAAATGGCGCTGCTGACGTCGGTCCCGCGAGTTATTGTCGTGAACGCGGGGCCGATTAACACCAGCAGAGTGGCAATGATGCCGATGACGACAAGCAATTCGAGAAGCGTAAATCCGCCTTTGCACAAGCCGCCTCCGCTTGGCTTC
Source organism: Verrucomicrobiota bacterium (assembly GCA_003219005.1). Taxonomy (GTDB): domain Bacteria; phylum Verrucomicrobiota; class Verrucomicrobiia; order Chthoniobacterales; family UBA10450; genus Udaeobacter. Next base: position 8,352 of record QHPG01000077.1, on the reverse strand, counting down.
GGCGTGCCACGGGCTACTCCGAAAGCTTTCGCGAGCAAGCGGCCGCGACAAAGTCCCCGAAGGCTTTCGGGGCCATGCTCTCTCAAGGAAAGCAACGGCCGGAAATGAGATATCCGATAGAGTGCACGTAGCGCTTGTGCATAATGCGGTTTTACGCGTTCTGATTTCTGATGTCGGATGTCTGACATCTCTTTGGGGGAGACGCCTTATATCAACATATACCAGGCCAACGTGGCAAGCCTGAGTTTCGAGAGATTTTCGAGAATCGGAGTCAGGCGTCCCGCGTTCGCGTACGCCTCGAGGAAAGCGATCTCCGCTAGCCCGCCTTTTCCCGCGCTGGTAAGACGCCTTCGACGCTTACCAATTGTCCATAAAGCGAACTACCGCGCCGGATTCCTTCAGTTCCTCCAGGAGTTGGCGCACCGTTTTGGCTTGCCCGGGCAAGACCAAACCGGGTCGGATGTCGGCCAGCGGCTGCAGGACAAATTTTCTCAAGTGCAACCTCGGGTGCGGCAGTTGCAATCGCTGATCTTCAATGTTGCGGTCGCCGCAGTAGAGCAGGTCAATATCGATCATTCGCGAGACATTTTTTGGATGATCGCGTCTCCGGCCTAATGCTTCCTCGATGCGCATCAGTTGCTTGAGCATGCTGGCGGGATTGCCTTCGTAATCAAATTCAACGACTGCGTTTAAAAATTTGTCCGCCCCCGGTTCGCAATCGACCGGCTCAGTTTCGTAAATTGCCGACGAAAGAATCGGCGGCTTCACATCTGAGAGACCGAGAATTGCACTTCGTGCTGCGCGTAAATTCTCCAGGCGATCACCAAGATTCGATCCAAGCGCAACTGCGGTTCTCATGCTTGTAGCTGTAGCGGCGGTCTATGACCGCCGTGCAAATTGTAGGGCGTCTGTGCCAGACGCCGGGGTGTTTCACAGAAACGCCCTACAGTGTCACAGCCCGAGCACATCTTGCATACTGTAAAGACCCGGCGGCTTTCCCATGATCCAATGAGCTGCGCGTAACGCTCCTCGCGCAAAAATTTCGCGACTCGCCGCGCGATGCGTGAGCTCAAGGCGCTCGCCAGGTCCCGTGAAAATCACAGTGTGCTCGCCGACTACCTCGCCTTCGCGAATAGATTGAATCGGTATTTCTTTTTTTTGCACGGTTTTCGAAACCTCAGCGAGCGTTTTCGCCGTGCCGCTGGGCGCATCCTTTTTCATTTTGTGGTGCGTTTCGATGATCTCGGGATTGAAATCCTGCCCAAGTAATTCGGCTGCTTTGCGGGTCAGCCAGAAAAGCACGTTTACGCCGACGCTGAAATTGGACGCGAAAACAATGGGCACGGACTCCGCGGTCTTTTCGATCGTTCGACGTTGCTCCTGCGAATGACCAGTCGTGCCGATGACCAAGGATTTACGTTGATTTGACGCGGTGCGACAGACTTCGGGGATGGCACCAGGCTGACTGAAATCGATGATCACATCGCAATTTTTCATGGCTGGCTCGATCGGGTCGCCCAGATCGCATTGCGCGATGATGTCGATCTTCGGATCGGCTTTGGCAAGATCGGCAACGCTTCTTCCCATGCGTCCAGCCGCGCCAATAAGCAATACTCGCACAGGCGAGCTCATGTATTTTGCTCGAAGTCTTCCAGCGTTTTGCGCAAGCGCGCCTGGTTCGCTTCGCTCATCTCGCACAACGGCAAACGAACTTCGCCTGCGATCGCGCCGCGCCAGCCGAGCGCCGTCTTCACGGGAACGGGATTTGGCTCGATGAACAAGTCTTTAAACAACGGCAACAATTTCCGATGCAATTTTGCCGCCGATTTTAAATCGCCTGATTCGCAGGCGCGGACCAGCGCACAAACTTCAGAGGGAAAAAGGTTCGACGCCACGCTTACCACACCGACTGCGCCGACGGCCATGAATGGCAAGGTCAACGAGTCGTCCCCGCTCAAGATTGTAAATGGTTCGGGCAAACGTCGCCGTAATTCGCTGACGCGCTCCACGCTGCCGCTCGCTTCTTTGATGGAAACAATGTTGCGACACTCTTTTGCCAAACGCACAACAGTTTCCGGCAAGATGTCCACGCTGCAACGCCCGGGAATGTTGTACAGCATGATCGGCAGCGAAGTGGCGTCGGCGATGGTTTTGAAATGGCGAAACAACCCTTCCTGACTCGGCTTATTGTAATACGGCGCGACGAGCAGAGCGCCGTCGACGCCAAGTTTCTCAGCCGTTGTCGTGTCAGCCACCGCATGTTGCGTGGCGTTTGAACCTGTTCCCGCAAGGACGAGGCAACGTTTATTCGCCGTTGCGACCGCTAGTCGAATTACATGTTCGCGTTCCTTGTGCGAGAGCGTCGGCGATTCGCCAGTGGTTCCGATCGCGACAATTCCGGTGATCCCCGCGGCGATTTGTGCCTCGACCAGTTTTTTGAAAGCCGAATCGTCAATGCCGCCATCGCGAAATGGCGTGACCAACGCCGTAAAGATGCCCCGAAACATGTGACTAACTGTAGGACGACGCACTCAATTGTCATGTCGAGCGAAGTCGAGACATCTCTTATTATTTCTCCTTTAAAATTAGAGATTCCTCGACGGAGCCTGCCCTGAGCGGAGTCGAAGGGCTCGGAATGACGGTATTTTCATTCGCGGCGAAGATGAGGGCGCTCGCGACAATCCCGGTCCCGCACGCCAGCGTTTCGTCTTCCACGCCGCGTTCATACGTGCGGATGGCGATGGAATTCGGTCCGCGTTTCTCAATGAAATTCACATTCGCGCCCTTGGGCGAAAACATTTTGTGATGACGAATAGCTGAACCTTCTCGCCGCACATCCACGTCGTCGATCCGTGGAATGGGAATGACCACGTGCGGCACGCCGCTGTTGATGAAGTGAACAGTCTTGTTCTCATTCGCCACCGGGAGCTCGATATCTAGCCGTAAATCATTCGGCTTGGTCATCTGCAGCGTGACGAGATCACCCACCAACTCCGCTGAAATTACGCCGGCCGGTGTTTCAAAAGAAATTTTTGTCTGTGCTTCGGCAACCTGGTTTGCAAAACGGGCGAAGCAGCGCGCACCATTACCGCACATCTCTGCTTCTCCGCCGTCGGCATTAAAGTAGCGCATGCGAAAGTCGGCATGGTTCGTTGCTTTTTCGAGCAACAAAATTCCGTCCGCGCCGATGCCGCGGTGGCGATCGCACAGATGCGCAATTTGGCTGCGATCAAGATGAACGTCCCCTGCTCTGTTATCGATCAGGATGAAATCGTTTCCCGCGCCGTTCATTTTCGTGAAACGCAGCATGATCGTGATTGTAGCGGCAGCCCTGCTCCTTGTCATGTCGAGCGTAGTCGCCTGCCAAGCCGTAGCTTTATGCGAAGGTCTGGAGACATCTCTAATTGACCGCCGACGAGAATTAGAGATTCCTCGACTTCGCTCGGAATGACAGGAGGGCGTTGCCAGATAGCCTTTTGCTGTTTACTTATCCGCCGTGAAAAAATCGGGCGTTTGGATTGTGATGGTTCTTCTTGGCTTCACACTACAGATCTCTTTCGCTGCCGATTGCAACGACCTGATTCTCGAGCAGATCAAAAAGATGCCGCAAGGCGGCCGCTATTCTGTTTCGCATTTCGCCAAGATCCGCCTTCAATCTTCGGCGCATTTTGAGTCGGGCAAATTTTTCGTTCTGCCGTCGGGGCCAAGCTTCTGCTCGGGCGCAACGTATCTGGTGTTCATCAAGACAATCGAGGCTTTGCGCGCGCGAGGCGACCTCCATCTCGATTATTCCACTCTGGAGCGGCTCATCATTCGGGATCAACACGATGGCGAAGGAATCTGGGGCCGCTGGAATGCCAACGGACCCGGCACGGCGCGTCTTTTTCACGGGCTCGGGCTCGGCCAAAACTTCGATAACTTCGATCAGGCGAAGCCGGGCGATTTCATGAAGATTTTCTGGTCGCGCCAAGTCGGAAGAAACGAGCACGGTCATTCCACGATTTTTCTCGGACTTGAGAATCGCCCCGACGGACAGTACGTCCGTTATTGGTCCAGCAACATTCCGGCTGGCTACGGCGAGAAGAGCGTTCCGCGAAGCAAGATCGCTTACGCGATTTTTTCGCGCCTTCAGACACCCGCGAATCTGACGCGAATCAATAGCGCACCTTACGTCGATACTTATTTGGCGTCTCTGCTTCGGACGCGTTCGAGCATTTCAGAAGCCGGGACAAAGTGCGGCCTATAATCGGGCTTGCCTCCGTGAAGCCCAAGCCCTAAAACGGGCTCATGCCTATCGAAACCTTAAAACGTCATTGGTGGGTTCCGGTGATACGGGGTATCGCTGCAATCGTCTTTGGAGTAATCGCGTTTACGCATCCAGTTATGGCCGCCGCGACGCTCGTGCTGTTTTTTGGAGCATGGGTATTGATTGATGGCATTTTTCGCGTGGTAGGCGCGATTGGCCATCGTGCTTCCGATAAAGAATGGGGATCCGATCTAATCATTGGAATTCTCGGAATTATTATCGGCTTGCTCACCTTCCACGCACCGGGAGTAACCGCACTGGCGCTGGTCATTTACATCGCCGCGTGGGCGTTGATGACTGGTGCCACGGAAATTGCACTGGCGATCAAGATGCGGCGGGAGATCAAAGGCGAGTGGTTTCTCATTCTGATGGGATTGGCGTCGATTATCTTCGCTGCTTTTCTACTATGGAACCCGCTGGCGGGCGCCGCGGCACTCATCTGGGTTATCGCGTGGTACGCGGTTATCGTCGGCGTGCTGGCGATCTTTTTCGGGTTCCGCTTGCGCAGTTTGCCGACATTCGCTGTGCCCTAGTCAACGAAACCTCCTTACCTACTTTTGCTCTTGCTTCGTGAGCCGCCCCGCTCACGCGGCGGGGTCGTTTGTACCTGTTATTCGAGGAATTTATTCGCCAGTGTGCTTTTTCCGCGACAAAACTCGGCGACGGCAGTTTGTTGAAGAAAATGCGTCCTAATGCGATTAATGGAACGATTACTCTACGGCGCTGGAATATGACCATTCCAATCTTAGGCGTCGAACTCGCCACGGCGAAGAAACGCCGGTCCTCTGAGCATCCGCTCATATGAAGAAAGCTCTCCTGGCTAGCAAGGCGCGCAGGCCAAAGGCCGCGCAGACTAACGGAAGTGAATTCGATACCAAGCAATTGCTTGCGGCATTAATGGCGTTCAAGCGCGGTGACTTTTCCGCCCGCCTCCCAGAGAATTGGACAGGCGTGCCCGGTAAGATCGCTGACACGTTCAACCTCGTTATCGAGTCCAACGAGCGCATGACCCGGGAACTGGAACGCATCGTGAATGTGGTCGGAAAAGAAGGCCGAATCACGGAGCGCGCATCCCTGAACAACGTGTCCGATTCATGGGCCGATGCCATCGGATGCATCAATGTTTTGATCGAGGATCTGCTCCGTCCGACAAGCGAAATGGCGCGCGTGATCGGCGCCGTCGCGAAAGGCGATTTGTCCCAATCGATGGCCACCAAGATCGATGCACAGCCGCTCAAAGGAGAGTTTTTGCGCACCGCAAAGATTGTAAACACAATGGTGGATCAGCTGGGCGCATTTGCTTCGGAAGTCACGCGGGTGGCGCGCGAAGTGGGCACCCAAGGAAAGCTTGGCGGCCAGGCAAAAGTCAAAGGCGTTGCCGGCACCTGGAAAGATTTGACCGAAAACGTCAATTTGATGGCCGGTAATCTCACGGCCCACGTCCGTAATATCGCGACAGTCACCACTGCAGTGGCGAAAGGCAACTTGACCAAGAAAATCACAGTCGATGTGAAAGGTGAGTTTCTTGAACTGAAAGACACGGTGAACGTGATGGTGGATCAGCTTCGGTCGTTTGCCTCGGAGGTAACGCGCGTGGCGCGCGAAGTAGGTTCTGAGGGAATTCTAGGCGGACAAGCTCGCGTGGAAGGGGTGTCCGGTACGTGGAAGGATTTGACCGATTCGGTCAATTTCATGGCGCGCAATCTGACCGGACAGGTGCGCAATATTGCCGCAGTCACGACCGCTGTCGCAAGGGGAGATCTGTCGAAGAAGATCACGGTCGATGTCAAGGGTGAAATCCTCGAGCTGAAAAACACGATCAACACAATGGTTGATCAGCTTTCATCGTTTGCATCGGAAGTAACGCGCGTGGCGCGCGAGGTAGGCACTGAAGGAAAACTCGGCGGCCAGGCCGACGTCAAGGGAGTCGCAGGCACTTGGAAGGATCTCACCGACAGCGTCAATTTCATGGCCGGCAACCTAACTGGCCAGGTGAGAAACATTGCTGAGGTAACAACCGCAGTCGCGAATGGAGATCTTTCAAAGAAAATCACGGTGGACGTTAAAGGTGAGATCTCAGAGCTAAAAAACACGATCAACACGATGGTCGACCAGCTGAGTTCGTTCGCGGCCGAGGTCACGCGCGTGGCTCGTGAAGTCGGCACAGAAGGCAGCCTCGGCGGTCAGGCGGACGTGCGCGGCGTGGCCGGCACGTGGAAGGACCTGACCGATTCAGTGAACTCGATGGCGTCCAATCTCACTGGCCAAGTGCGCAACATTGCTGACGTTACAACGGCTGTGGCCAGGGGCGATTTGTCAAAAAAGATCACTGTTGATGTACGCGGCGAAATTCTCCAACTGAAGGACACGATCAACACTATGGTGGATCAACTCCGCTCCTTCGCCGCGGAAGTGACGCGTGTGGCGCGCGAGGTCGGAACAGAAGGGAAACTGGGCGGCCAGGCGCAGGTACCCGGGATCGGCGGTACCTGGAAAGATTTGACCGATTCAGTGAACTCGATGGCGTCGAATTTAACAGCACAAGTGCGCAACATCGCCGCGGTGACGACGGCGGTTGCCACGGGCGATCTTACAAAAAAGATCACCGTGGACGTTCAAGGGGAGATTCTCGAGTTAAAGAACACCATTAACACCATGGTGGATCAACTCTCGTCGTTTGCGGCGGAAGTGACGCGCGTGGCCCGCGAGGTCGGCACTGAGCGATTTGTCAAAAAAGATCACTGTTGATGTACGAGGCGAAATTCTCCAACTGAAGGACACGATCAACACGATGGTGGATCAACTTCGCTCTTTCGGATCCGAGGTTACCCGTGTGGCGCGCGAAGTTGGTTCCGACGGCAAATTGGGAGGACAAGCCGATGTGCGCGGTCTGGCAGGCGTGTGGAAAGACCTCGGCGACAACGTCAACTTCATGGCGTCCAACCTCACGACACAGGTGCGCAACATCGCGGCGGTGACCACTGCAGTTGCCACCGGGGATCTCACAAAGAAAATCACCGTCGATGTTAAAGGTGAAATTCTCGAATTGAAGAACACGGTCAACACGATGGTGGACCAACTGTCCTCGTTTGCCGACGAGGTCACTCGCGTGGCGCGTGAAGTCGGAATGGAAGGCAAGCTCGGTGGCCAGGCGGTAGTGAAAGGCGTTTCGGGAACGTGGAAAGATCTCACTGTCAACGTCAACTTCATGGCGTCTAACCTGACCGATCAGGTGCGCGGCATCGCCAAGGTTGTGACGGCAGTCGCACACGGCGATTTAAAACGGAAACTCTACCTTGAAGCGAAGGGTGAAATTTTCGAACTCGCTGACACGATCAATAACATGATCGATACCCTCGCGACGTTCGCCGACCAGGTTACAACCGTGGCGCGCGAAGTGGGCGTGGAAGGCAAGCTCGGCGGTCAGGCAAACGTGCCTGGCGCGGCGGGGACGTGGGGGGATTTGACCGAAAACGTAAACAGACTGGCGGCAAATCTGACCACCCAGCTTCGTGCTATTGCTGACGTCGCGACAGCAGTCACCAAGGGCGACCTCACCCGTTCAATTCAGGTGGAAGCACAAGGCGAGGTTGCGTTCGTCAAAGACAACATCAACGAGATGATCCGTAACTTGAGAGACACCACGTTACGAAACGAAGAGCAAGACTGGCTCAAGACCAACCTCGCGCAATTCACCCGGTTGCTGCAGGGACAGCGCGACTTCCTCACGGTGGGGAAACTGATCTTGTCAGAGCTTGCGCCGCTGGTTTCGGCGCAGCGAGGCGCTTTCTACTTGATGGATCGCTCCAACGGGGAATCGGAGCTAACATTGCTGGCAAACTACGCTGACTCCGGAGGCAATGGCGCAAAGAACCGGTTCAAAATGGGTGAGAGCCTTGTGGGACAAGCGGCATTGGAAAAACGCCGCATCCTGTTGACCGATGTTCCGAACAACTATGCGACAGTGAGTTCGAGTCTCAGCGAATTTCCCCCGACGAACATTGTGGTCCTGCCGATTCTGTTTGAAGGCGAAGTAAAAGCGGTCA
>QHPG01000184.1 GCA_003219005.1 Verrucomicrobiota bacterium | reverse complement strand
ACTAATTCCGCTCGAGATGGTCGCCGGAATTGCGGGCATTGTTGTTTTCATGGGCTTACTCCAGCTAGTGATTGCATTTATCCTCAAGGTGCGGAATCGACACTGATCACATCTCATGGAGCCTAGCCATCTAACCAAACGATGAAGCCAACGGCCCCATTGCAAAATATGTTCAGCGTGTTGGCCACGACACCCTGCCGTGGCTGATCTTTTTCTCGTTAGGTGGTCATATGAGAAACTCTATCGCCCGGACTTGTTGTGCAGCCGCTTATGATTGCGACTAGCCCGCCACATCTGACCTTTTCCGAATGAACATTTTATTGGTGCTCATTATTGGAGCGCTCATGGGCGGGGTCAACGGCGTCGGCATTTTCTTTGAACCGCGCGAACCGTACAAGATCGAAATCCTTTTGGCCGCGACTCTGAAGGGAATCCTCATCAGTCTGTTAACCGCCTTTTCGTTAGCCGCGGGCGGTTCGTGGTTACGCGGTGCCGGATTTGGAACGCTTTACGGTTTTGCTTTTGGGTTGGTGATCTTTCTCGCGAAGGGCGCTTTCAAATCTAAAGACGCCCCGTACGTCGTACCGATGAGCATTATCACCGGCCTCATCACCGGAGTGCTATTGGCGAATTTTGCCTTTTAAAAGATTAATCCGGCTTTCCGAACAAAGGAGAAAATGTTCGTTTTATAGTCTTCTAACCAATCGGTGAAGCCAACGGCTGACCGACGAGTAAGTTCACATGTGATGAATTCAACTTTCAACTTTCTATCAGAGAAACTCCGTCTCGTTAGATTGTCTCATTTCAGGATTAATATTCTCACGGAAGTGAATAGGATGATCAAAGGCCGATTCTCGCTTGCGTTGCGTTTCACCGGCGTCTGGATAATTCTCAGTTCACGAGCCGCAGCATCTGATGTCTGGCATGTCGAAGGAGATCCCAAGGTCATCGCGCAGGATATCCAGTTTGCAAATGGTGACGTGCATTTGGCGGGGACGGTGTATTTTCCGAAAGCCGGCGGCGACCATTTGCCCGCGGTTGTAGCGCTGCATGGTGCATCGGACTCGACGCGCATAGCAGCGCTTTACCAACACCTGCGCGAAGGCCTACCAGCGATGGGTATCGCCGTGCTCATCTACGACCGTCGAGGAAGCGGTGATTCGTCCGGCACCCTCAAAGGCGTTGATTATGAGACGCTCGCTGATGATGCAATCGCGGGACAGAACGCACTGAGCAAGCTGCCGAGGATCGATCCAAAGAAAATCGGCTTTTGGGGATTGAGCCAAGGCGGATGGCTTGCTGTGCTCGCGGCCGGACGTAGCAAAAACGCGTCGTTTGCGATCTCGGTTTCTGCGCCATTGGTTACTCCAGGGCAGCAAATGGAGTTTGCGACGGCGAACCTACTGACCGTCCGAGGCTATTCCGAGGAACACGTAAAGCAAATGCTTGAAACTCGAAAAGCGTGGACTGGGTATATAACGGGAGCAAATTCACGCGATGCGGCCGTTGACGCGCTTCGGAAGGCCGAAACGCAACCTTGGTTTAAGTTAGCATTCATGCCGAGAGCATCTGAGCTGACGACTGACCCAACGCACAGCTCCTGGCGAAAAGAGGTGAACTACGATCCGGTCACAGCAGTTCGCCAAGTGAAAATACCCTTGCTATTCATTTATGGAGGCTCAGATCCTTGGATCCCGGTCGCCCAGTCAATGCAACAGCTTCGCTTCCTAATGAATCAGCAGCACAACATTCGTTATGCTGTTGTGCCCAATGCAAATCATGAAATGATGTTTGTAGAGAAGGACACGATGACGTTCGGCGAGGGAACGATGAATGCGCCGCAGGCACCAGAGTATTTTATGCTCATGGCTGCCTGGCTCTGCCAGCAAATCAAGAAATAACGCTCCTTCTGACAATGTCCGAAATATCTAACTAGCCACTTGTGATCCGCCGCTGGCGAAATGCTCACGTTTGTTTCAAGTGGCGGGGCGGCTTATCTCTGTCTCGTTAGGCCGCAGTTTGAATATGGAGCAAACGGATCGATCGACCTTGGATACCACGAAGGATAGGGCGATGTGTGTCGCAAGCGTGGGTCATGCGGTTTTTGCGGCGACCATGATCGCCCTGGGAATCCTGGGCCTGATCAAAGGCGACTTCAACGTGGTATGGCAGCCAATACCCAAGGGTATCCCCGCACGCGAGGTGCTGGCTTATCTTTGCGCCTTCATCTCCCTGGTATCTGGCATCGGTCTGCTCTGGAAGCGCTTAGCAGCCGCCGCCGCCCGCGTGTTGCTCGCCTGGCTCCTGCTTTGGTTGCTCGTGTTCAGAGTGCCCGGCCTCTTCCGCGCGCTCACCGTGGACGTTTACTGGGCAGTCTGCAAGACCGCGGTGATGGTGGCGGGAGCCTGGGTGCTATATGTCTGGTTCGCCACTGACTGGGACAGGCAGCGTCTCAGTTTCGCCGCCGGCGACAAGGGGCTGCGCATCGCAAGGGTCCTCTACGGCCTGGCCTTGATCCCCTTCGGCCTGGCCCATTTCACCTATCTCAAACAGACCGCCGTGCTGGTTCCTGGCTGGCTGCCATCGCATGTGGCCTGGGCGTATTTCACCGGCGGTGCCTTCATCGCGGCGGGCGTGGCGGTGGTCACCGGTGTGTGTGCCAGGCTGGCGGCGGCGCTCTCGGCGTTGCAGATGGGCTTGTTCTTGCTGCTGGTGTGGGTACCCATCGTGGCGGCAGGCTCAATGACCACCTTTCAATGGGGCGAGACCGTCGTCTCGTGGGCGCTGACGGCCGCCGGCTGGGTGGTGGCGGATTCCTACCGCGGCATGCCTTGGCTTGCCGTGGGCAAGCGCTAGCCCGACGGGTTTCCCGCTGGATCGCAGCGCTCCACTCCTGCAGCACGCGAGCGGTAATGCCTCTTGCAGCACGCTTCCAGATTAGCGGCAACGCTTGCCACGCGTCCGCGCCGTGGTAGAAGTTGCGAGAGCCATGCAGCAAAGAATCGACAGCATTCTCGACACCGCGGAGCAGCGGGAGGCGAGCGACGTCTTCCTTCAGGAGAACGAGATACCGCGGCTTAAGATCAATGAACAAATCAGTGTGCTCGGTGAAGAACCGCTGTCGCTCGCGGACATCACCGCTTTCTGGCAGGTCTGCGGCGCCAACGCGCAAGGCGACGGCGATATCGATCGCGACACCGGCTTCGTATCGCGCACCCATACGCGCTACCGCGTAAGCCTGCATCGCACCATGGGCCGGCTCGGCGCGGTCCTGCGCCGCATCAAGACAAAAGTGCCTGGCTTGAAAACGCTCGGAGCGCCCGAGTGGCTCCTGAGCCGATGGGGCGCTCGCGAGCACGGCCTGATTCTTCTGACGGGGCCAACCGGGTCAGGGAAGTCCACCACCATCGCGTCCCTCCTTCAGTGGATGAACGACAACGTGGTCCGACACATCGTGACGATCGAGGATCCGGTTGAGTATCAGTTCACCAACAATCGCTGTTATTTCACCCAGCGACAGGTCGGACGTGACACTCGCACTTTTGCGGCCGGGTTGCGGAGCGCGCTTCGTCAGGCGCCGGATGTCATTTTTGTTGGTGAGATCCGGGATTACGAGACGGCATTGACGGCCCTGCAGGCTTCGGAAACCGGACATCTCGTTGTCTCGACCATGCACTCGGAGAATGTTGGGGACACGATGGAGCGATATCTGAATCTTTTTCCAGCCGAAGCCGCGAAGCATGGTACCAACCTTCTGGCAAACCAGCTCTCTGGCGTCCTGTGCCAGAAGCTGGTTCAATCTGCCGACGGAGGTTTGCATTTGCTCGTGGAGCACGTCGAAAATGCAGGCGCCATGCGCGACTGGATCGCGAGACGAGAGTTGCAGAACATTAATCAATATATTGCCCGCGGATCGGATCCTGCCGCCGTTTCATTTTTGCAATCGACGCTCAAGGCCCTGCAGGCCAAGGTCATCACGGAAGCGACCGCCCTGGCTTCGGTCAGCAATGAATCCGAGCTTCGTCGCGCCATGAGAGGAATCGCCTAGACGAGTCTTCACCATTCGAATCCATATGAAGAAACATGACTTGATCGATCTTCTCGTCCTTGCGGCAGAACAGGGCGCTTCTGATCTTCATTTGACAGCAGGTGCGCCACCGATGATGCGGCTCAATGGTGTTATCAAGCCGCTGGCGGAAGGGGAGCTCTCCCCGGAGGATACAAGGAGGCTGGTGATCGATTCCTTGAAGGAGGGACAACGGGCGAAGCTGGAAAACGAGTGGCAGCTTGACTTCGCGTTGCAGGTCGAAGGTATCGGGCGCTTTCGCGGAAATGCGTGCTATGTGTCAGGCGCGATTGAGGCCAATTTCCGGCGTATCCCTTTTGAGGTCGGCGATCTAAAGTCATTGGGACACTCTCCGATGTTGGATAAATGGTGTGACGAGCGAGCCGGCCTGATACTGGTGACTGGCGCGAGCGGTGAAGGCAAGAGTACAACGATGGCGAGCATGGCTCAGACGATAGCCAAACAGCGTTCCGTCAACATCGTCAGTATTGAGGACCCGATCGAATTTGTTCATTCGCACGGGCGAAGTCTGTTTAACCAGCGCGAAATTGGTTCCGACGCGCACAGCTTCGCGTCCGCGCTTAAGAACGCGTTGCGACAGGATCCGGACGTCATTCTCGTGGGAGAAATGCGGGACACGGACACGATGCAAACCGCGATTACGGCAGCGGAAACAGGTCACCTTGTGATTGCAACCATGCACACGAACGATGCGCCATCGGCTATTGGGCGCATTATTGATGCCTTTCCAAAGGAGGGCCAGCAGTTTGTCGCTGCCCAACTTGCGTGGTCGCTGTTGGGAGTGGTGTGTCAGTATCTCCTGCCGCGAAGCGAAGGGGGAGGCCTGATTTTGGCGACGGAATTGATGACGACGAACTCGGGAATCGAGGCGTGTATCCGGGACCGGCGTCTTTCGCAGATACCTGGACTGATTCAAATCGGACATGGCGACGGCATGCATACCGTGGACGATAGCCTTATCGAGTTGCTTATCGCTGAGCGCATCAATCTCATGGACGCGATGGCTCACGCGAGGGACCCCAATTTTGTGAAGGAGGAATTCCAGAAAGCTTTGAAGACCCAGAGAAAAGGGTGGTTCACCGGACTTCTTCGCAAATGAAATGCCGGCCCTCGTCCGCTGATTTTGGATCGCGCCCCGCGTGATGCGAGAGATCAATTGGGAAGCTTTCCGCGCAACACGGTGAGCGAGTATGGCGGGAGTTCGTAGGATGAAGATGCTTCCCGCGTGAAGCGTGCGGGCGGGAGACTGCGAATCGGGTGACCGTTTGGGCCGTCATCGTGCCAGGCGTATTGCTGTCGCGAGAATTGAATTAGCTCAACCTGGCCCACAAAACCCGCTGGCTGCTGTGCGCCGTGAATGTTGAACCGTACGTTGAGCACGGCCGCGCGCTTCGGATGCTTGTTAATTGCAAGCAGGGACCACTGTTTATCCGCTCGTCGGAGCGCGTACACTGTGACGATACGCGATGACGCCGAATTCGTTTGCTTGATCGTCACAGGAAATATTTCCTGTGTCTCATTTGTTGGTTGCATCCATTCTTTGGTGATGAGTTGGGCCGTGTAGTAACCGGATAGGCGATTTAGTTGGTCGCTCTTCGGATTCAACTGAAGCATCATCAGATTGCCCCAGGAACATTTGAGTTCGTCCTGGAGATAGTTCGGCTCGTATCCGTAGAGGTACGCCTTTGCGCCGCCGAGATACAGAAAGGTTCCCACAGTGTCTGCTGTGAATAGCGCGCCTTCGATGTCCACCTCGGCGCGCCCTGAAAAAACCGAGTAGCCGTATTCCGTCATTAGCCACGGGATATCAGAAGGCACGCCGTCGCCGCGCAAACTCGCCAGCATTGCACTCAAACGTTGTGGATTTTCTAGCAGCTGCGGAGCAGCATCGGCGCAGATGTTATCGAACGGGTAAAACTCGAACGAAAAAAAATCGAAGGCCGCTCCGGCGCCTCGAATGTATTTCAAAAACCGATTCATCCAGGAACGATTTCCCGACGCATCCGCCCAGGTGAGCAGTTGGTCCTCGAAGTTCTGCAGGCTTGGCCCGCCGAGTTTCAAGCTCGGATTCAGGCCAGCGAGCCGTCGAGCGACTCCAACGTAGAGCGCGGCGTAATCCTCAGGCGAACACCATTGTCCATCGGGTTCTTCGCCTAGTTCAATTCCTTCCAAACTGTAATTTCGCCGGAGCAGATAATTGATCTCAGCGGCAGCGTTCTCTGGCGTATCGTACAATACGCCGACTGGCACGAGCACCGGCAAGCCGTTCGTGAGCTTACCTTGCAGAATGAAATCCAACCCCGGTTGCTCGATGCTGTAGTCGATGTCTTCCGTGCGATGCCACGGATCGGTCGATGACACGTAAATGATTGTCTGCCGATGCCGATCGCGCGCGTGTCGAACATGATCATGAAAATGATTGTGCTTATCGATGTTGCCGAGTTCGATCTCGCGAATCGCAAAGCCGAGCCGGTCGCGAATATCATTTGAGGTTTGCGCGCTGGTTCGCGAGCTGCGGCTCATTACGACGCGCACGAATCGAACCGAACGCGGTCGCTCAGCGAGGCGAACGAGTTCGTCGCCGCCGTGACCATCTTTGACGTTCGCATGCGCGAAAGGCTGCCAATCGTCATCGTCGTCGGCGTGCAAGTGCATCGGATCCTCACTGGGCCAGTATTCAATTCTGTATTGCTCAGCGTACGGCGCGCCCCAGTGAATCTGGACAGCGTTCACCGGCTTCTCAGAGCCGAGATCGATCACCACCCACTGCGGATGCGCATCTTCGGGCTCTCCGGTGAAATGGGAATCGAGATACGGATTGCTTTTCCAAAACGAATCGTGATCGCCGTCGGCGATTCGTGAATAACCGTCGTCGTTCGCCTGATCGATGGTGTTTCCACGTCGCGGCAAATGATAGCCGTAGGAGACGTTGATCGGTTCACCCAGAGAATCGTCCGACGCCCAATATCCACATTGATGAACCGGATCACTCCACGTGCCGCGCGGGTTCCAATGCCAGGCGTCGCCGGCAAGCTCGGTGCGCAACCGGTACGTCAGCGGCCCGAACCCGGCCGACAGCATCTCGGCAATATTCTTGTCCGTAAACATCCGCGCGCATTCACCTTTCTCGTGACCGTCAATGCCCGCGCCGAACACTCGTGTCGGCTCGCACTGGTTTACGGGATGATCTGCGGAGACAATAGCGGAGACTATAAGCGGCTTCTTGCCGCCGCGCGCTGTCGTCGCCAATGCTAACGGGACAAGAACCGAAACAATCGCTGCAGCAATTAGCCAATTCCCTCTTGCGAGCCCCCCGCTATTCACGGCGTTCTAGATAAGCGCGTATCGCAAGAAGCCAACTCACAAATGGCCTGTCATTCGAGCGAAGTCGAGACATCCCGTGAACTTACCCGTGAGTAGCGCAACGGGATTCCTCGAGTTCGCTCGGAATGACATTTACGAGATTGCAGCGCGTGTTATTTGCAAGGCACCAGATCTATTGCCTTTTCGCGCTACCGCTGCGCTTTCTCCAGTTGCTTCCTGACCTGCTCTTTTTCGTGGCGAACATCGCTTAGATGGCTTTGCAGAAGTGACAGCTGGGATTTTTGCGGGTTCGGGTGGTGAAGCAGAGTCCTATTGTTCTTGCCACCATAGTATGCGGGCCCGGGCTGCTTCGCCTCGCCTATTTGGAGAAGCAGGTCGTCTTCTTGCCGCTGAAGTTCGTTGTAATGGGCTTGCAAAGCCTGAGTGCGATTTTGAGCCGCTTCTTGTTGGACCAAGATCGCATTGTTCTTTGCTGCCGCGTCCTCTCGTTGGCGTTGAGCTTCCGCCTGATGTTTTTGATATTCGGCGTAATTAGCAGCCTGCTCGCCAGAGTATGCGGTGGCTTTTTGCGGGTCATAATGAAAGCGTTCCTGGAGTTCTTTTGGGAGTTCCGCGAAGTAAACTTTTGTGATTCCCGATTTCGTTTTGATCACGATGCCGTCGGGCTCGACGCGGGTGATAGTGGCGTCCTTATATTCTTTGCCATTAACTGTTTTGAAGTCCTCCGAGAAGGCGGCTGATGCGAAAGACAAGATCAAAATTGTGAGGAGTTTTGTGTTCACTTGCCTCAGCTTAAATCGCACTTTCTCTTCTCATATTCGGGATTCTCAGGTCAAGACGAATTCTCGCTAATTGTCATGTTGAGCGAAGCGAAACATCTCTTGTCTATTTCCGTTGGGCGATTGGTCCAAAAGTGATCCGGGATTCTTCTCCCGCGACTGCGGGATCAGAATGACATTGTGAAATGGCTTGTAGTGCAGTGCTGGACAACGGTCGCCGCGCAGAGAACTTTCGAAACTCGAATGCCTATCGATGCAGTTTTTAGGGCGACCATCGCGCTAATTGGATTGAGTTTGGCACTGATGGGATGCCGCGAACACGCCGCGGTTGCGCAAGTCGACCCAAACGGTCCCGTCGAGCTGGTCATTCCCGAGCACGGAGCTTACACGGGCGCATTCATGGATTTTGGCGACGAAGAAGACGATGTAACGCTGGAGACGATCGAGGATATCGAGCAGATGGTGGGCAAACATCAAGCCATCATCGCTTCGTCGAGCTATTGGGGAGAACAAAATTTTCCCGTGGACAATCTTAATGTCCTTTGGCGGCACGGTTCGCTGCCACTCGTTTTTTGGTCACCATGGGACAAGCCGTACGAAGAAGATCACGGACCCGACAAGTTCAGTTTGACTGAGATCCTTGCAGGCAAATGGGACGCCTACATCGACAAGTGGGGAGACGCCGCTCGAGATTTTGGTCACCCACTAATCGTCGTATTCGGTGTTGAAATGAATGGCACCTGGTTTCCATGGTCGGGTGCCTACTACGGTGGCGCCCAATGGGACCCCGAGCGGAAAAATTGGAAAGGGCCGGAAACATTTCGGGCAGCTTATCGTTACGTCGTAGATCACGTGCGTGCCCGCGGTGCTTCAAACATCAAGTGGATGTTTCACACCAACAATTATCCCTATCCGTATGAAACCTGGAACTGCGCACCTGCGTATTATCCCGGTTCGGACTACGTCGATTGGCTCGGCCTGAGCGTTTACGGTCAGCAATACAAGGACGAACCGAATCCTGATATCCCTTCGCTAGTGGACTGGCCGTATCAGGAAATGTCCAAACTGGATCCGAACAAGCCGATCATGATTGCCGAATGGGCGACTGGCGAATTCCCGCTCGCGAGTGCCGAGCCGAGCGCGCTGCATAAACCGGAATGGATTAAGCAAGGCCTGAAGCTTTTTCGCACGCGCTACCCGCGGATTAAAGCCGCGGTTTACTGGCACGAGCGGTGGCAAAACGCCGATGGCTCTTACAGCAACCTGCGCGTCAATTCTTCCGTGGAGTCCCTCAACGCCTATCGCGAGGGGCTCGCGCATCCGGATTGGCTGGGCGATTTGATCCTGCGTGCGATTCCGAGCCCCAAACAATGACAATCACCCAACGGGGTTTAGATTGGCGCGGTTTAAATCGTGAGCGGCGACAACAGATTTCCGGAGGAGTTGCTATTGAACGAGCCAGACCGCGGGCGCCGTTTGATCCGGGAGTTTTACCAGGATTATGCCGACATAACGAAGACGCCAAATTATTATACGAAAATCTTCCCGGAGCATGAAACAACCAAGACAGCCTTCTATCGTCGCTCGCTCGAGAGAAACGGACACAATCAGCGAAGTCTCGGCTTGGATGTGGGATGCCGCGGTGGGGTCCTCGCTGGAATGGTGGGACTAATTTGCTGGATCGGCGTGGATATTGACGATGCTGCATTGGAAGTCGCGCGCGGGTCTGGTGTTGCCTGTGCGGAAATGGATTTTACTTCCGCCATCAACTTTCAAGATGCGAGTTTCGATGTCGTAATGATGACCGAAGTTCTGGAACATCTGCCGTATCCAGTGATTACCGTCCGCGAGGTGCATCGCATTTTGAAAAAGAAACGCGGCAGCGCTTACGTCGGCTCGGTTCCGCTCGATTATCATCTGCATCGGCGCTGGAAGGTGATGCGTGGCAAACGGCTCTCCGGAGAACAACTGCATGTTCATCATTTTTCATTCAAGGAGCTCGACCAGTTACTCCGATTCTATTTTGACAATGTCGAGTATCTGCCACTGAGCGGCACGGCGAAGCGCCATCCCCGGTGGAGACTCCCATACAATCTGTTTGTTCGCGATATCGCCTGGGCGGCAGCTTCACCCAAAGCGGAGCCGAGCCGCTGGAACGTACGGGAAAAGTTCTGAGTTATTAGGGGTCGCCGCGTTCTTTCTCCGGGGCACGTAGACAAAATCTCCACTTGGCGGCGTCTTGAAAGTAAAGACCGTGAAAAGGTCATGGACAATATCGCCAGCCATGAGGATTGGAAGAGTTGCTTTTCTGAGGTTGCTCCGCGTTTGCTGCTCTTTGCCCGGCAATGGGTGCAATCAGCCGCCGACGCGGAAGACGTTGTCCAGGAAGCTTTCGTCAAGTTCTGGCGGCGTAACCACAACATTGAGAACCGCGCGCTGCTTTACGCCGCCGTGCGCTCCATCGCTCTCGATTTTATCCGTCGCGACAAACGCCGCGCGCGACGCGAGGCCACTGTTTTTGCAGAAACCGAACCAGCCATGGAGCCGCAGTTTGAATGGGACGATGAAACACAATCTGCGCTGGCTGCAGCAGTGGGTTCTTTGCCGCACGATCAACGGGAGGTGCTCATCTTGAAGATTTGGAATGAACTGACCTTCAACGAGATCGCCAGTGCGCTGGAAATTTCTCAGAACACGGCCGCATCACGTTATCGGTATGCCTTAGCCAACTTGAAGAAAAGTTTGCAACCGCAATGAACGATTTCCCCGAGCTTGAGAATGAACTCAAGAAGCTGCGACCGGCGCAGCCATCGCCGATCTTATTTGAGCGCGTAGAGGAAGCGCTGGGCGTCTGTAGGGCAGGCGCTTCGCCTGCCAGGCAACCGAAGCGGTTGCCTTACAATTGGTTGTCGTTAAGCCTCGGCCTGGCGGCCGCGGCAGTTTTGGTTTTGTTCGCGGCAATCAATTTGGAACGCCGGCAGGAGCAAGGGGAAAAGATTGCGCAAAATTCACCTGCACCCGAAACAAAGCCGGTTTCACCTGCGCGCCGGGATGGGATCGGCGGATCCACATCCTCTAATCGATTTGTTCCTGCCGGCGCGACGCAGGTAGTTTATAACACGCGCGACGAAGGATTGCAGTTTGCCCGAGGCTCGGAGCAACCGCTGCGCCGCCTTCGCTATCAAACGCATCAGACGTGGCAGTGGCGCAATCCGACGACCGGCGCATCACTCCGCGTTTCTTACCCCAGCGAGGAAGTCGTCCTCATTCCGGTTTCGGGCCAATGATTTAACCAAAACAAAACTATGAAAATAAAATCCATCGCTACAATCGCAGCCATCGGCTTGTTGCCGATCTCAGGGTTTGCTCAGACACCACCGGCGCCACCAGAGCCGCCTGCTCCGCCCCATCCGCCAGGGGTACCAGGTCATCATGAAAAAGGGCCGAAGGTCCCGATGACATTTCTCGGTGTAGAGACATCGCAGGTTCCAGACGTCGTCAGTGAACAGCTTGGCCTGGCTAAAGGCTTTGGGTTGGTCGTCGAGTACGTGGAGCCGAATAGCCCTGCCGCATCGGCAGGCGTTCAGCAGAACGACATCCTCAAGATGCTGAACGACCAAATTCTGATCGAACCCAGCCAATTGCGAAAACTCCTGCAGACTTTCCCTGAAGGCACAGAGGTGACGCTCACGATCTTGCGCAAGAGCAAGGAGCAAAAGATCACCGCCAAGCTTGCTAAAAAAGAAGTGCCACAGCGTCACTCCCTGATTCCCGGAGGAAACCATGATCCTGCGGGAGAGATTCGCATTTTGAGTAGAGATAACGGCGCGCTCAGGGCCACGAAGATTGATCTCGGCAACGCGCAAATCGTTTTCTCCGATGACAAGGGCGAGATGAAATTGGAAAACCTGGATGGGAAAAAATTGCTCACGGTCAAAGACGCGCAGGGCAAATTGATCTTCAGCGGGCCGGTCGAATCGAAAGAAGACCTTAATAAATTGCCGGCAGACGCTCGTGAGCGGTACGAGAAATTACAGCAGAACGACTTGCCGGAAGTCGCGCCGCGAGCCGATGTCGATAATGGGGATGCGGATGATGATGACGATGACGACGATGACGGCGCAGAAAATCGTGAACCATTGTCGGAGCAAGTTTCGCTCACATCGTTTTACCGAGCAGCTTACTCCTGAATTAATCTGATTTGAGGCAGAGGAGGAACTCCGCCGAGCACCTTAACCTGGTTTAGCCAGCCGCTCGGCGGAGTTTTCTTTTGTGCGAAAGATTCTGCGCCTTCGGCGATTCCTTTGGCATCGTCTTCGGAGAAGCCGATCCACCCAAGGTGGAATGCGTTGTCCTCAACGCGTTGGTAAAACATCGCCATTTTTCTTGCCGTGATAAATCCGCGCGCTATAACGAGATCGCGTAATGATGCGGATCTTTTTTCTTATTGGGATCATTGCGTTTGTCTCTCCGCTGCCTGCGCAAACGCCGTCTCCTTCCACTTCACCGTCGCTTGAGCAGCGCGTTGCCGATCTTGAAGCTTATGTAAATAATTCGGCGCGCGGGGCCGACACCGGCGCGCCAATGGCATCGAACATCGCGGGCCCAGGTCCCGGCCACAACGCGTGGATGATGACGTGCGCCGCGCTGGTGCTTTTTATGACGTTGCCGGGACTCGCGCTTTTCTACGGCGGTCTCGTCCGCGCAAAGAATGTGCTTTCTGTGCTGGCGCAATGTCTCGGCATTGCCGGGCTGGTCACGATCCTTTGGTGGGCGGCGGGTTATTCCCTCGTTTTTTCCCGTGGATTGCCGTTCATCGGCGGATTGAAGTTCGCGTTTTTGCACGGCGTCGATGCGCGACCGAACGGCGATTACTCGTACTGGGTTTCGCAGAACGTCTTCGCCATGTATCAACTGATGTTTGCCATTATCACGCCGGCCTTAATCATCGGCGCGGTTGCCGAGCGGATGAAATTCGCTGCTGTACTGGTTTTTGTCGGGGTCTGGATGTTTGCCGTCTATTTTCCAATCGCCCACATGGTTTGGGGAATCGATGGCTGGATGAACGGCGTGTGGAATCCCGCGGCGAAAATTACTGCCATCGATTTCGCCGGCGGCACCGTCGTTCATATGAGCTCGGGTTGGTCGGCGCTGGTCTTGTGCATTCTTCTCGGACACCGGCTCGGATTTAGAAAAGAAATCATGGCGCCGCATAGCATGGTGCTTTGCATGGTCGGGACAGGTTTGCTGTGGGTGGGGTGGTACGGCTTCAACGCGGGAAGCGCCCTTGCGTCTGATGGAATCGCCGCAAACGCGTTCATGAGCACCACGCTTGCTACGGCGGTGGCTTCGTTCACATGGGCCATGCTCGAGTACGCGCTACGCGGCAAACCCAGCGTGCTCGGATTTTGTTCCGGCGCAGTGGGCGGGCTGGTCGTGATTACGCCGGCTTGCGGATATGTCGCTCCGACCGGCGCAGTGATTATCGGCGTTGCTGCGGGAATCGTTCCGTTTTTTGCCTGCACGAAATTAAAATCCTGGCTCGGCTATGACGATGCTCTTGATACTTTCGGCATCCACGCAGTGGGCGGTACGCTCGGCGCATTTCTCACCGGTGTGTTCGCCACGGCGGACGTGAATCCAAATCTTTCGTTAAGCCTCGCCGGATCGCCCAATCCTGCGACGCAAAATGGTCTTGCGCGAATTGTTGGTCACACGTTGTGGATCGAACAGTTAAAAGCAATTGTGATCACGATCGTGCTGGCCGTAGTGGGAAGCGCGATCATCGGTGCGATCGTACGAGGCGCGATCGGTCTTCGCATCGCTCCGGAGATCGAGCGACAGGGGCTCGACATCAATCAACACGGCGAAGAAGGGTACATCACTTCGTGAGTGCATCGAGAGTGAGAAGGATTGGTGAGAAGTGAGAAGTGGCGGCCCTCTCGCATCTCACTACGGATTTATCGTTGAGTGTATAAGTCGTTAGGGTAAATGAACCAGGATAAAGAACATCTGCGGTTGCTCGCGATATTCCACTACATCGTGGCCGGGCTCGCCGCGCTCTTCTCGTTCTTCCCGCTTCTTTACACGACGATCGGCGCGATTTTCATATTCGTTGCGCGCCACGGCACACCAAAACCCGGTGAAGAATTGCCGCCCGAATTTCTTGGCTGGATTTTTGTGGGACTCGGTTCGTTTTTGTTTTTACTCGGGATCACCATGGCGATTTGTATTTTGATTGCTGGCCGATGCCTTTCTCACCGCAAATGTTACTCGTTCTCCTTCGTGATGGCTTGCATCGAATGCCTGTTCATTCCCTTTGGAACAATTCTCGGAGTTTTCACCATTATTGTGCTCTCGCGAGAGTCCGTGAAGACGTTGTTTTCAACAGCGCCAGTGCCCGGTTGAAATCTACGGTGCGGCTGTCAAACGTCGAGCGCCGAACATCCAACGCTCAACATCCAACGCTCAATGGAGAGTGCCGGCGGAGGGGCTCGAACCCACACGATCTTGCGATCACTGGATTTTGAGTCCAGCGCGTCTGCCAATTCCGCCACGCCGGCGAGAAGAAGTCTGAAGCTACGAAATCAAAAGCGAAGCTCAAGCGCTTCCGATCTGCAGTATTCACCTCCGAGCTGACAATCTCAACAACGCGGGGATGGAGCTTGGGCGGGTCTAAGCCGTCGATTATTGCGGGCGAAGGACTTTGTCGCCGACGTGCATCGCTGCAACGGAATGGTTTCATCGTTCGCGCGGATTAATCGGGAAGAGCGATTCCGGAACGATCCCTGAAAGAAGAAGGCTAGGTCAAATTATTGCACCGGCTTGAGAAGAAAGGCGTGCGTCTGGCCGCGGATCGTGCCATAGCCTACGATTTGGCCGGCATCGTTAATCCCGTTGGCTTGCCCCAGGATCCAGCCGCTATTTGCCGGAATGAGCCTGTTCAAGTCCTGCATTCTGCCGCCATTAGTGGAAATGAAGGCGTGATAG
The DNA here is from genome assembly GCA_003219005.1 of Verrucomicrobiota bacterium. Lineage (GTDB taxonomy): Bacteria > Verrucomicrobiota > Verrucomicrobiia > Chthoniobacterales > UBA10450 > Udaeobacter. The sequence continues at coordinate 16,283 of QHPG01000184.1, read as the reverse complement.
TCGTTGCGGCGGGTGGTCGCGAAGCCCACTACGATGCCGCTGTTGTTGATCGCCAAGCCCCAGCCACCCGATCCGCCGAGCGTGCCCAGGTCTACCATTTGCCCGTCACTTAGGCGGAGGAAGGCGTGCGCGGCACGGTTGCCCCTGGTGTAAGCCTGCCCGGCGATCTGGTTCTGGTCGTTGATCGCATACGCGATGCTCCAACTGCCGCCGAGGGTGCCGATAGGAGTCATAGTGCCGTTCTGGTAGATAAACCCGAGAAAATCGCCCGAGGAGTTGTACGAATAACCTGCGATGACCCCGAGATTATTGATGCCGTATGCATTGCTCGTGTCACCGCCGAGCGTTCCGAGGTCAATCACCTGGCCGTTGCTAAAGAGACACGCGTGGTCCTGCCCGCCGAGATGCGCCGAATTGCCGACGACCTGGCCGGAGTCGTTCAAGGCGTAGGCGACACTGTAATCGGCGCCAAGCGTGCCGAGCGCGACCATTTGACCGCCGGTGTAGAGAAACCCGCGATAGGAGCCATTGGCAAGAGTCGAGTAACCGGCGATCTGCCCGGAGGTGTTGATCCCGCGCCCCAGGGCCGATTCGCCACCGAGTGTACCGATATTGATCATCTGACCATTGCTGTAAAGAAAGGCCGGGTCGCTCATCTGACTCGACGGCGCGCTGGATGCTCCCGACACCTGGCCACTGCCATTGATGCAGTAGGCGACGCTGTAATTACCGTTTCCGCCGAGCGTGCCGAGATCTGTAATCGTGTAGGTCTGGGCGAACGCTGGCGTCGCGAGGAAGATGAATGCGGCAAGCTTCGCGAGGTGCCGGACATAACTTTCGTAGTTGATAGACAAGCTGGTTTTCATGGGTAGTTCCTTTCTCAGAAGTGTGCGTGCGGTGCATTTGTAGTTTGAAGCCGTATCGTAAAGATGCGGCAAAAGTATCGACAACATCGCGAACTGCTCCCTCCGTACAAAAGAATTCGCGCGAGCCCATCTACGGGCAACTAAGGATTAAGTAACAGTTTTGTCACTTTTGTTATGACATTGTGGAAAAGAAATCATGTACAACATCCCTGATTCGCCCAACAATTGTCTGAGCAAAATTTTCGAAGGGTATTTTGCGGGATCACTTGGTGAAAAGATGTGGCAACGCAGCGACGGCGCGATCTTATGGCTGCGCAGCAAACTCATTGTCCGCCTTGAGCTTCCTGCCGCGCACGAATACGAAATGAAACTCAAAGCGGAAAAGGAACAAAGAGCCCGCGAATCCGTTCCGCAGTTCTGATCTGAAGTGCTACGAAATCATCACTAACACTCGCACCCCGCCTACGTCATTTACGTTTTGGCCGGAGGTCGGTATCGCAACTACGCAGCAGATGGCAAGATCACGGAGGGCACGTTCCAAACGGGCGAGGTTATCTATCGCGACCCTTTGACTCATGCCGCGGAGAATATTGGCGATAAGCCTATGCATCTGATCCTCGTCGAGCATCGCTTACCGTTCACGTCTCATTTTGTCGTTGCGGTGTGTAGCGCAAAAGAAGCATAATACGCCCAGTGTGAAGAAGTGTGCGACTACGCTCGCAATTTTGGTACTTCTGTCAGCGACACTCGTGCTGGCCGAGGACTTCAGAACCATTAAGGGCAAGGAATACAAGGACGCCACGGTCATCCGTGTCGAAGCGAATGGGATTGTGCTTAGAACCAAAACGGGAATTTCTAAGGTCTATTTCTTTGAACTCCCTAATGACGTTCGGGAACGGTTTCATCCCAGTCCTGCGAAGCCCGCCGCAGCACAGCGCCAGCGCGGGCTGATCAAGTCAGAAGGTTGGGCAGCGGTGGTGATGGCAAATCCGACGGCCGTTGTCATGCTCTCCATTGCCGGGATAGCCATCATTGCCGCCGTGGTGTTTGCTATCGTCCGTCGTCTTTTTCAATGACAAGCAACGATGCAAGCAAAGTCTAAATGAAAAACTGAGAGATCATCGCTGACAATCCCAGCAAAGCCGGATGGAGTTGGGCCTGTGTTTCGGCGGTGGATCGCGAAGGCCGAACAATCTGGATTGCTGACGCGCATCGCGGCACGGAAAACGTTTCGCTGTGCGTGCGGGTGAAAAGCTGACTACGTTTATGGCGCTCGAATCAGCGATTCGCGCGCAATTTGCGACCGTTGGTATGATTTTGTAGTTGCCCTGTGGAGCGCAAAAGAGGCAGGATCCCCAAACGTGAGAATATTTTTCGTTTTGATTTGTAGCCTTGCGCTCATGTGTGTTGCTCGCGGTGCTGAAGAAAAGCATGCTGCTAAGTCTGGCAGACATCCGGCAGGCGGCGGGACTCATGTCCAGCACGCGCAAACGCCACAGCACGTGCCTAAGTCTGGCGGCCAGCCGGCAGGCGGCACGGCACATGTCGAGCATGCGCAAGTGCCTCAGCGTCCCGCTACGGCCGGTGGACATGCTCCGGCAGGCGGCACGGCGATCAGACCGACAGCGTCGGGAAGCCATCCTGAGACTGCTGCCCCGGGTGGCGCTGCCTTAGGTGGCACTGCTGCTAAAGCCACTGCTGCTGCTCCACCTGTGCCTGTTTACCATTACAACTTTCCGACTAAATCTGGTCTTACCGGAGTTGATTTCACAAGGCCGCTAACGCCTGAAGAGCAATCATCTATTGCACGACAGATTGCAAATGGGCAACCACCAGGAACTCAACCACCGCCTGGCGTTGCTCCAGCGCCTAACAATGTCGGCGCTGGCGCGGCTGCGGCTCGCCACGCCGAAATTGAAGATGCAAAAAAACGTGGAGCGGTGAGTACCGATCGTGCGACGAAGCTCGCGCCGCCTCCAATCCAGGCAAAGGTGAATCCATTTCGTCCACAGCACTTTAATCTGCCAAGCAAGCCCGACCCGGCCACTAAAGGTGTGACGTTTCGAGGTACTGGTCACATCCCAGGAAGCGAAACCTGGAGCGACCCAAAATACGCTGCCTTCCGCAATTATCACCACGAGTGGCACAACGGGGAGTGGTGGAGACACCATTGCCCGCGTATCGTTTTGATCGCAGGTGGATGGTATTGGTGGCGCGGTGGTTATTGGTATCCGGCGTGGGGTTACGATCGCGACAATAGCTACTATCCGTATGACGGCCCGATCTATGCCTACAATGACTTGGCTCCCGACCAGGTTGTTGCCAATGTTCAGGCCGCATTACAAGAACTAGGTTACTACCAAGGCCCAATAAACGGTCTCTTGGATCCGGCCACCGGTGCGGCGCTTGCCAATTACCAGCGCGACAATGGACTTAACATTACATCCGCAATCGACGAACCAACACTGGCAGCACTTGGGATCGCCTAAAGGCAAAGAAGTGCCGACAATCTCAAAGAGAGCGGGTTGGAAGGCTAACGGTGTTGCTACTCTGATCCTGCGCGACACTCGTCTAACACGATGCTCAAGCCAGGAGGCTTGATATTGTGTGGTAGATCATCTCCTGCTTTCCAAGGCGGCGAAACTGGCCATCTATTAAGACGCTTATCTATCCTAATCTCGTTTTCTGTCGGCGGGTCTGAAGCGTATTGAATCACGGGAATTATGCGGAATTCGGTTGCACGTTCAGTGAGCTTGAAGCAGACCAGGTATGAGCTGCGATCGCGCTCTACTCCAGCGCCTGGACTGGTGATTACAATGTGAAAGAGATAAAAAGGCCAATCTTTTTCTACAATGTTTACCTTCTCGAAACTCGCTGACAAGGGATGCGACACACCATCCCATACCAGGAATTTGGCTTCTCCGCGTGCGGTATCATCGTTGTTACCAGCATCAAAAAGCCAGTCGATACTTCCAGCGTACGTTTGGAATGTGGCAACCGTTAGTACGGTCAGTATAACAGCGAGCTGTCGCATAAGGGTTGCTAGTGTTGTGTAACCGGTATGGCTTGCCAATGTTCGTGAGGAGTTTGGGCGAATTTCAAGGAGCGAGCGAAGCGCCTGTATCCATTGCGACACTTGCTGAGTGAGGGACGCGGAAATTCGCCCAAAGAACTGCGGCCCGGAGAGTTGAGTTGAAAATGGTCCGGCGCCTGCGTTGCGTCTCGGTTGCAGGTCGCAAAGGACATGCTCGCTCGTCGCGCCTTGGTGGCGGGCCATTTTGAACTCAACCATTGGAAAGCCATACCGGTTACACAACACTAAGGTCTAATCCGCCTAGCTACTCTCGTGACCGCCCGATAAAAGCAGACTCATGGAAATTCATTTTAGCGGGAAGTGCGACGTGACGCGAGCAAAAAGCTTTACGGCGCCTTGAAATCGCCTCTTTGATCACGTTGCCAGCCGCATCGTAAGCGCGGATCACTGCATCATGTGATCCGGTTGAAAAACTCCTACTCTTTCACGATGACGGGCGTGCCTTCGGGACTGGCGCTGAAAAAGTGCTTGGCCATTCCTTTAGGCACGCGAATGCAACCATGCGACGCAGCATACCGCGGGACATAGCCCTCGTGCATTGCGTAGCCACCGTTGAAATGCATGCAATAGGGCATTCGCGCGCCATCGAAATGTGTCCCGCGCGGTTGAGGATCTTTTCGCGCATCGACGTTCGATCTCACGACGTTGCCGGCATCATCGACGTAATCGCCGAACTCGCTTGAGACGTGGTTCCTGTCCTTGGAAATAACCTGATAGCGGCCAGGAGGCGTCGAGAACCCCGGTTTGCCGGTCGAGACAGTCGATTCGCCGACCACACGTTTGCCCTTATAGAAATAAGCCTTTTGTTCCCTCAGATGGACTACGATCTTGGGTGACCCAGTTACGCCGTCGCCGTTCCAATAACCAGACGCGGCAGTCCAAGGAAAAGCTCCGGCGCGTAGATGCTGTACATAGGAGGGAACTTCTTCGCAGCTGGAGCAGAAGAGGATCATTGCCGCGCCACCAAAAAGCTGGATGAAATGCCGAAATTTCATAGAGCCGCGGACAATAACGTGCCATGAAAGAATCTCAACTAACCGTGGGCTGGATGTAAGCAGGGATTCGTCCGGAGCTCCGCGTTGCTTCTAACTTGGCGTTTCATAAGAGTCCGCATTCTCATCGGGGGTTTGAATTTCGCAGTCAGTTCTTATCGTATTCGGCGCTCAGCGAATGCAAAAATATGCTTTGTAATCTTGTTTAGAATGATAAGCTACGCCCCGAAGCGCGAGGTAAGTATTCACGGTGTCATACAGTGTCTGAACGGGAAGCGATTTGGGGCGTGATGGGGAAACGCTGCTCACTTGTCTTTTTTTATCTCGCGATCTTCATCGCATTTGATCCGGCGCACGCTGCTCAAAACGAAACGACCAGCGAAAAACAAAAATCTCTGGTTAGAAAATCGTCAGTTGCTCGGCCCGCAGGGCCTTATAGTTGGAAAACAAACATCGTCACAACAATTTTTTGGGTCGGCGAACAGCCGGGCGGACACAATCTCGTGCCGAATCACACAAGTGCCTGGGACAAACAATGGTCAAAAAGCTACGGTGGTTTCGATGATCCGGACCCTGGTCATCGCCATCATTATTTGCCGGTAAAATTTACACCGCGGCAGAATCCATTTTACTGCGCACTGCCCTACAACGACAAAGCATACACCGGTCATAGGCCGGAAGCCCCGAAAATCGTTCCGTGGTTCAAAGACGCATACCGGGGACCTGCTGTTTCCACTTGCAAAGATCGATGGGTTGCAATCCGCAAGGGCGATCGAGTTGTCTATGCGCAATGGGAAGACGCTGGGCCATTCCGAACCGACCATTGGCAATACGTGTTTGGCGATGAACGTCCGAAACCGAGTCTGAACGGAGGCGCGGGCCTCGATGTTTCTCCTGCCGTGAGAGACTATCTCGGGCTGAAACAAACGGACGTCACCGACTGGCGGTTTGTGGACTTTAGCGAAGTCGCGCGCGGGCCGTGGTCAACTTTAGGAGAAAACAACACATTCGTGATCAACGGTCGCAAAAAAAGCGTGAAGCTCGCTGAGGGACCGAGACGAAAAAAACAAGGCGTCATCTCTCGATAGACGCGCATGCCAAGTGGCGCGCACGATATTATCCTCGTGAAACGGTCGCTCCACAGAATTGTCGTCTGGTTATCGATTTTCGGCCTGATTACGGCGACTGATCTGGCAGAAGCCGGACCCTTCCGAGATTTTTTTACCGCTCTACGTAGCGCAATCGCGCACCCGAACGAAAAGCCGCGACGGCACCGGACCAGTCATAAGCATAATGAAACTCCACCGAGCGATGCTTCGAATAATCAGAGTGCGGGCACACCAACCGCTGCGCCTCCGGATCAGCGCAATGTCCGCATGGCGAAGGCGGCCTCGGGCGCGAACCAGGAAAAAACTAACCTGCCGTATGGAACTCCCGTGCCCGGGAAAGAATGGTTGGTTACCAGTCCGTTCGCGCCAGATAGCGGTTACGTTGATGTCACCGGTTTTCCGCCTGGAACCCCGGTAGAAGATCCTTATACAGGTAAAATTTTCCTTACTCCCTAGGATCGCAGTGCTCATCGCCAGGGTTGGCGCCTCGATCACACTGCGGACCGCATCGTAGAAAAAACCCGCATTGCGGGTTTCAAACCACAGTCTGCAACTCTTTAACCCGATTAGTGGCTGCCTGTGGTACCCGTGCTCCCTGTGCCGCCCGTGATGGGTTTGGATTTGCCCGTAACACCGCCACCGCCTTTGACGTCTGTTTCTGGCTGCAGGTCACGAACTTTGATGTGTCCCTTCTTCGTTCTGCGCCAAACAGAGCGGATCACATTGATATTGCTATCTTTGGTTTGCTCCTCCATCGCCAATTATTTCGTAGCAACGTTAGCTTTAGGATGGCCGACTAACCCCGTAATCGCAACAATTTTTACCGTGCTACCATTCTTTAAAATCGCCCGCGTGCTCATGTGTCTCGATCACGTTGCCAGCCGCATCATAAACGCGGATGACTGCATCATGTGAACGGTTGAAAAACTTCGCGTAATCGACTGCATCGCTGGCGGCATTTCACCCGGCGTACCACAGCCGACCGAATGGCAGAGCATCGGAAATGAGATCGACACCGCGATGATCTTTGCAGGGCCGGACTTCGTAAACGTGCAAACTCTCTCCTTCATAAGGTTTCAAGTTTCATTACCGGATGATCTTCCAGATGCGAAAAACATAATCGATACGCCCGAATGGTGATGCATTGACGATTGAAGCAATTAAATGAAGAAAAGCGCTTTCCCAGCCACTCCGGTGCCGCGTCAACACCGTCCGAATGTCCTGCCGCTTAAAGGCGAAATCGATCTACACGTTTCGCCTGCTGTCACGCAGTCACTTAATGCAATGACTGAGGAAAAGCCGGAACGAATAGTGATCGATCTTTCCGGCGCGACTTACATCGATAGCGCAGGCCTGGCAGCCCTTATTCTAGCCATGCAGAAGGTTGAAGGCTATGGTGGCAGGTTTTTCCTGACTGGTGTGCATGAAACCATGCGTTCGATTTTCGAAACTTCGCGGCTTGATCAAATATTTGAGATTTTCCCAGATGTAGATGCTGCGCTGGCTGCGAGCTGACCCTGATTTGTGCAGCCAGACGGCAGGCACTGCCGATTTAATCCGCGTTTACGATGCGGCGGGAAACGTCATCGACTCCGCGTTGCCGGTATCTATGGGCAACCGAGGCGCCATTCTGATGTTTGCGAACAGATCGGAGATCACCGCCCATTTGGACATACCGTCGTGCCAATACATTGTGTCCGTCGGAATTTGGCCGCGCTTCCACATTTCTTCCAGTTGCGCCTTTTCGTAAGGCCCGCGTCGTTGCCCCTGCATGTAAACGTAGATGTCCACGGTTTTTCACTTCCGGGGAGAAACCACGAGACGATTAAAAGTTGAATTCGGATTCAGAAGCCGCTCTGGTCGCCTCGGCTCCGCAAATTTCTGGGGGCGGCAAGAAGAGCATCGGGCTGAAAGCCGGCTGGGCGCACAGGCTGCAAGCCTATGTTCGAAGATCCAGAGGTTGCAAACTTCGCGGCGGCCCGAAAATTTCTCGTAGAATGATTGCATCGCGTAAACCGGATTTCGATGCAAGCAAGGTCGCGATGTCCGTTTTCAACTCTGCGCCTTTGGCGATTGAGCGTGTGGCCGCTGCGTAAGCTTCCACCGGCGTTTTGATAATCGACGGCGGTTCGACCGGCAACGGTCCTTCGTGAACTTCGAACGCAGGAGCACCTGTTATTTTTGGCGGAGTCATTCTTTCTGCGCGCGTGACAGTCGGCTGAGGATGGCCTTCTTTTGGAATCATCTCGCGCTTGCGGCGCTTTTCTCGAGGCAAAAACAAAGGGGGCTGGGGTAGTGAAATAGGTGGCTTCACCGGCGCCAGCGGTCTGGGTGGAATGTCTGTGCGAGGCGTCACAGGCGGAGGCGGCCTTGAGGTAGCCGGTTGACCAAGCGCTTCCAGGAATTTGCGGATGCGTTCTTCATCCGATTCTGCCGGTGCGCGTGGAATTGGCTTCGCCATTCTGGGTGCAGGTTTCGGTGTTGGTTCTTCCTCGTCTGTACTCGTCTTGCGTGCCGCTCTCCCTAGCAACTGGAATAAACCGGCGAGGGCAAGAAGGAGAAGAAAAAGCAGATTCTCAAGATGGGCCGCGAGCATTGGCTATCGCCTCGTTAAATCGTTAAATCGTTAGTAAAACGTATTGTCATTCTGAGCGAAGCGAAGAATCTCTGATCAACGCTTCCGCAAAGGATAAGCCGACAATCTGAGATGTTTCGCTTCGCTCAACATGACAATGAAAGGCTCGCCCTCTTCAACACTTTAACGCTTCAACGATTTAACGGAATCACGTTGCATCGGTGCGCGGCTTGTCTCCACCGGCGATTGATTCGCGCATGGAGGTGTCGGCTTGGACATTTTTCATCCGGACATAATCCATAACGCCGAGGTTTCCTGAGCGAAATGCGTCTGCCATTGCCTGGGGCACGAGCGCTTCGGCCTCGACCACTTTTGCTCGCATCTCCTGCGTTTTGGCGCGCATCTCCTGCTCGACGGCTACTGCGGCTGCGCGACGCACTTCGGCTTTTGCTTGTGCGACGCGTTTATCCGCGTCTGCCTGCTCGGTCTGCAATTTCGCGCCGATGTTATCGCCGACATCCACATCGGCGATGTCGATCGACAGAATTTCAAACGCTGTATTGCTGTCGAGTCCCTTCGCCAGCACGGTCTTGGAAATGCGATCTGGATTTTCCAGCACATCTTTATAGGAATGGGCGGAGCCAATTGCGCTCACAATGCCCTCGCCGACGCGCGCGATGATTGTTTCTTCAGTCGCGCCACCGACGAATCGATCAAGATGCGAGCGCACGGTCACGCGCGCTTTAACTTTCACCCCGATTCCGTCCTGCGCGACGCCGTCAATCGTTGTGCGGCCCATGTTTGGGCTCGGCGCATCGATCACCTTCGGATTGATGCTCGTGCGCACCGCTTCCAAGACGGTTTTGCCGGTGCCCTTTGTCGCCAAATCGATTGCGCAAGCACGATTGAAATCGAGGGTAATGCCTGCCTTATCAGCGGCGATCAGGGCAAGGACAACATGGCTAACGTCGCCGCCCGCGAGGTAATGCGCTTCCAATGGATCACTCCGAACATCGATACCGGCTTTAACCGCGGTGATGCGATTGTCCACAATCAAACCGACCGGCACTTTACGTAGCCGCATCCCAATCATTTTGCCAAGACTGACCGGCGCATTTGCGATGCGTGCACGCAGCCAAAGACCAAAAAAATTAAAGAGAACAACCGCCAGCACTAACGCGAAGACCGCCAGCACCGCGATGCCAATCAGATAAAGCGATTCCATATTGCAGCGAAGATTATCGGAAGCGAAACGGTGAGCAAAGGTCTAATTGCGGCGCTAGTTCGTTCTCGTTCTCGTCGTCGATGTTTTCCTACAGCCGCTCTTCGAGGAGGAGGGCGACGAGGAGCACGAGATCGACTCGTCTCAGGTCGAGGACTTCGATCGTGCTCGGGGCGGGACTTGAACCCGCAAGCCTTTCGGCATACGCCCCTCAAACGTACGTGTCTGCCATTCCACCACCCGAGCGTGAGAAGGTGACTCGTGAATGGTAAGTGGAGGAGAGCGCCTCGCAAGCGCTTTGTCGGATCATGCCAGAAAGAGGATGGTGGGATACTGGATGCTGCGATGCTGGATGTTTGCTTGGCGAAGCTGTTTCGCTTTCATCTAGTATCAAGGATCGAGGATCAAGCATCGAAATTTGAGCATGAGCATGAACACGAGCGCGGAAGAGAACTGGGTCAAAATCGATCTGCACATTCATACCCTTGATGATCCGAAGGACGCGGTGGATTATTCCGCCCATCAATTGCTGGAGCGCGCGGGGTCGCTTGGGTTTGGCGTCCTTGCGATCACGCTGCACGATGCTGTGTTAGACCGAAAGGAAGTGTACGCCGATGCGGCGGCAATGGGCATTCTGCTTATTCCCGCGGCCGAGATGCGCTTGTGCGGCGCGGACGTCATCGTGCTGAATGTGACTTCCGAAGAAGTCGCGCAGTTAAGAAATTTCGATGATCTGCGACGTCTGCGGGCGCAGCGGGGACGTTCTATCTTTACCATTGCGCCGCATCCGTTTTACGTTCTTGGCGGCTCGATCGGAGCGCGCCTTTTTACGGAAATCGATTGCTTCGATGCGATCGAGCTCTGCCATTTTCACATTGGCCTGTTCAATCCAAATTGGCGCGCGAAAAGAGTGGCACGCCGGTTTGGCAAACCATTAATTGCCACTTCCGACGCGCACCGGCTATATGCTTTTGGGCAGCATTACACCAGCATCCCGATGCCGCCCGCACTTACGGGCGAAAACGTTTTCGCAGCCTTGCGCAACGGCCCATTGCGCCTAACGAGTCCTCCCTGTAGTTTCGGCGACCTTCTGAGCTCAATTTATTTTGTTTTCCTTAAGCATCCGTTCCGACTACGCCGGAAAATCGCGGCCTCGATGAGGTCAAAAACACACGTCGCGCCTCACTGGTGAGGGGCTGGCACCGTCAGGTCGTAAATTGCGCCCCAATCGCCGGACGCAACGAGGAAGGACGTGGCTTCCCATGGACGGCTGCTTGATTGGTAGTTGGCCTTTTCGTCCTGACCCCAAAAGATATAGCGGACGCCCAAGGACTGCGCCGCGTCGCGCCAGTTTGCGGCTCCGTTCATTAACGCCGTCAGCCGATTGTTCACCACGGTGTAATCAAATCCTTCCGTCCAGAGATGACCCGGGTATCCAGCCACAGCTTTGCGGCCTTGCAATAAGACCGGACAGTTGAAGGTCGGGAATGCAGCGAAGCGGGCTTCTAACGGCAGAGGCCGCATCGCTGCGCCGGCGTAATCGAGTCTTGCGCGCTCGATGAGCCCAAAGCCCGGGTGCCCGGCGGACAAGCCGCCGAGTACGGTGACGAATCCCGAACCAAACAGCGCGATGCAAATCGCCGCTCGTTCTGGAAAGGCCCAGCGCCCTAGGATGTCGCTCCACAGAAAAGGGAGAATGAGAAAGTACCCCCAGACCATGAGCTTCAGATTGTCCCATTCCCATGGCGCAGTTTTGAAAAAATAACCCACCGCGAAGATCAGAACGGCGGGTAAGACAAAGGCTACGTCCGCCGGAGGTTTGTCGCCCCAGCGCCACCGAGCTTTCCAAATGCGCCAGCCGACCAAGCCCAGGAGCGCCAGCGCCAGAGGAATCCACAAGCCGAAGTTTGTTAGCCAAAACTGAAAAAACGGAGAGATGACGCCGTTCCACGTTTTTTGCAACAGCGAGCCAAACATCGTGGAAGATCCAAAATTCGCAGCGCCACCCATCCGGAAAAAGGGAGCGGCAAATTCCTGTGAATCCTGGGCCCAACCGGGATGCCATTGGAGCACCGACGCTGCGCGAAAGTGATCGGTAACCAGCCAGACAAAAAAACTTGCTGGAATTAACGCAATCGCCAGCATCGCGGCCGCGTGCCTGCGAATCGGCGCGCCCCGGAAAATTTCCGGCCACATTTTCGGGTGCGAAATCAGGCGACCGAGTCCGGAGCTGCCCTCGTTGCGAGTCAAATCCACGATAAACCTGATTTCGCTGGGACGTTCAAGGACCAGAGCAAACACCAGGACTACCGTCAGGGCGATAAACGTGTGGAGATTGAACAGGGGCATCGATGCGTAAAGGGCGAGCGCGGCCCAGAAGGGCAGGGAGCCCTTTCGGTAGCCGCTGACTTCGGCTGCGGCGGATTGGCCGGAGCCATCCGGCTGCGCTGCGGCTCCCGCCTTCGCCGAGACTCCAGCGGGCAGGACGACGGAAGGATCGCCCGCAGTCGCAACGTCTCGGCGAAAGAATTTTTCTCGCCAGTGCCAAAGTAGAACCAAGGCTGCCGGGATCGCATAAAGCCAACCGCGTTGCGTCACGAACATGGACAACGGAATACTTTTCCACGCGATCGGTTTGTGGGCGATATCTGCCGCCGTGCCCTGGTAATCCAAAAACTTCCATGTCTTGAAGAACTGGAAACCGGCTATTCCGCCGTTGAACAAGAATCCTGCAACCGCGAAGGTGCCACCCCAGCGGTAGAACCCGTAGAAAGTTGCTAGGCACGCAACCAGACCGACCCAAGTCAAGCCGGTGATCAGATCAACGTGGACCAGCGAAAGCAGCCCATTGAATAAATCGATCCCTGCCGGATACCTCAGTTTGCTAGCGACGTAGATGGGATTATCGGGCCAAAGCGGAACGCCGTTGGCAAAAGTTTTGATCAATGTCAGATGCAGCGAGAGATCGCCGAGATTGTTTGGCGATTGGATTTTGTAGTCGCTGCCGTCGATGTAGAACAACCAGCAAAACGATCGGACGGCAAACACGGCGAAGCACACGGCCATTGCCCAGAACCAGACACGGCGGTAACGCATCAGTGCCGACCGAATGGGAGAATTTGGCTTGCCTTCCGGTTCCGGAGGATTTGCCGTTTTTTCGCGACCTGCCGGATCAGAAGTTCCAAGGAAAGCTGCAACCGCAAACGCAGCGCCGCATACCAATGCGAGAGCCGCCGTCAACGTGTTCAAGCCTCTTCCGGCCATTCCCAGAACAAGGCCACTGATCACCGACAAATTAACAAAGGTGAGAACTGCCGTAAGCCACTTCATGGAAATTAGCGCGGTGTCTGTGGCGGTGCATGGTTCTGCGCGCCCCCGACGAAGTCCGGTGCTTTACCCGGGAAAAATTCTTTGAACACCTTCGCGCTCAGAAAAAGCTTCGACGGGTCCTGGTAGTTCCGAAGTGTGAGTGTGTCGGTGTAATACGCACCTTTCAACTTTGATTCGACGTCTTTGATTTTGTCCTGTTGCACGAGGAGAAAATCGCCGTCGAGGTTCGCCGGCATGTTGCCTCCTTCGTAGTAGCCGACTCGATCGAAATCGCCCAGCGTCCAAGGAAGAGGGTAAACGCTGGATCGGATCAGATGACCGGTGAGATGATAGTAAGCGGGATCGCGTTTTGCCAACGTAAGCAGCGGCTTCAGCTTAAAAATGTCGTTGTATGTCTGAACGTATGCGTACGGCTCGGTCGGCGACGAACATCGGAAGTAGTTCAGCCAAACGGATCGAACAAGCGAAAGGCACAATAGAACGCCTATCGTCACGTACACTTTGCGAAGATTTTTTGGTCGCACGAGCAGCACCCACCCGCCCAAGACAAACAGGAACGGCCATCCGAAACTAATAATGCACCAGGGCGTTTTGTATTTGACGTAGCTATAAGCGACTAGGCTTCCCGCGCCGTAGATCGCCAGATAACGCACGCTGAGGTTCTTAAACTTCTGGCAAAACAGGCACAAAATTAATCCGGCCAACATTGGCAGCTCGTACGCCGTAAAATTTTCTCCGCCAGCTTCCCAGGATGGCCCCATCATTTTGAACCAGTAGTCCCAGGCCTTTTCATGGCCGTGACCCGCTTCGCCGGTCTCGGTCCATGCCTTGAACGCCAGATAAAGACCTTTAAGACCATCCCAGTTGAAGAAAGTTCCCGAATAGAAAAAGATGATCGCAGCGGCGCCGACACCAAGAACCATTGCAAGATCGATCCAGGTCCAGGTCTGCTTTGCGGGCTTCGCGTCCGGGACGCGGCTTAGTGCATAGGAAACTGCCAGGGTCGGAATCGCAAGGATCGCGCAGGCCAGATGGATGGCGTAGGTCTCCTTGGTCAGGATCATGCCGGCTAAACCCATGCCGGCACACCAGAGGTAATTCAGCCTGCCAAATTTCCACAAGCCGAGCAGTCCCAAGATGAACATGGTTGAGAATAATTGCAGCCACACTTCATGAATTGCGTAGCGCCCGTAAAAGACGAAGCCGGGCGAGATGGCCATGGCCAGCGCTGCTATGCGGCTCACGTTTCGTCCGACCAGCGGCTCGAACTTCAATATCAGCCAGACGCAACCGATGCTCACAAGCACGACGGGCAATCGCAACGCCCATAAGTTCCGGCCAAATAAACTCTGCGAGAGCAGCAGGACGTAAAAGTGAAGCGGCCCGTGATAGTTCGTCGGGTCGTACCTGTAGAATCCATTCTTCATCACCTGATCGACAAACCAGCCGTTGATGCCTTCATCAAAGTGCGGCGGCTTGATACCCAGCAGAAAAAAGCGCAGGAACACTGCCAGCCCGAGAATCGCCCACGGGACCCAATCGGTTCCCGCCAGCGCATTCCGCCAGTGCTCCAAGTGACGGCGCAGTCCCGCGACTGCGGGAGAAGATTCTACTGGCGCGCTCTTGTCGGCGCTGCTAGTACGCGCTGCCATGCGCATCCTTGTAACCGGTGGCTGCGGATTCATCGGGAGCAACTTTATTCGATATATTTTGCAACATTACAAGCCAGCGTACGTGACCAATGTGGATGTGCTCACTTACGCGGGCAATCTCGCCAATCTCGATGGCGTGGTCGAGGAACATGGCGAACGCTACTAATTTTTCAAAGCCGATATAGCTAACGCCGACCAGATGGACGCTCTGATGACCGAGCATCAATTTTACGCGGTAATCAATTTCGCCGCCGAGTCGCACGTCGATCGCAGCATCAATTCGCCGCTCAATTTCATCCACACCAACGTCATCGGAACGAGCGTGCTGCTGGACTGCGTGCGCCGCCACGGCGTCCAGCGCTTCATCCAGATCTCAACGGACGAGGTGTATGGCTCTCTTGGGCCAACCGGGAAATTCACCGAGCAATCGCCACTCGATCCCAGTTCGCCGTATTCAGCAAGCAAAGCCGGCGCCGATCTTCTGGTAATCGCTTCCTACAAGACTTACGCCCAGGACGTGCTGGTCACGCGATGCTCGAACAATTATGGCCCGTATCAGTTCCCGGAAAAATTAATCCCGCTCATGATCATTAAGGCCCTCCGTGACGAGCCGCTTCCGGTCTATGGCGATGGTATGAATGTGCGTGACTGGATCCACGTGAGCGATCACTGCGCGGCCATCGTTGCCGCGCTTTTCGAAGGGAAACCGAGGCAGATTTACAATTTTGGCGGCGACAGTGAAATGACGAACATCGATCTGGTAAAAATTATTCTCGATCAGCTGGACAAACCGCACAGCCTCATTTCGTTTGTGCCCGACAGACTTGGCCACGATCGCCGGTACGCCATGGACTCTTCATTCGCGCAACGGGAATTAAACTGGAAACCGCGCTGCAATTTCAAACAAGGGTTGGACGAAACGATTCAGTGGTACGTTGACAATCCATCCTGGTGGCAACCTTTGCTGGAGCGTACGGGAAGATATTGAACTGTGCCGGCGGTCGCTGACCGCCGATTATGAAGCGACGATCGGAGATCGCCGCTACAGAACGATGAAAATTGTCGTCATTGGATCGGCTGGCCGACTCGGCGCTGCGCTAGTGCGCGAGTACCGAGACAAATTCGACATCGCCGGCTTCAATCATGCACAGCTCGATCTCTCGAATCTTGATAAGATTCGGGGGAAACTCGATGGGACACACTTCGATGTACTCATTAACGCTGCCGCATTTACCAATGTCGATCTTTGCGAAACACAGCCTGATCAGGCTTTTCGGATCAACGCCGAAACGCCGCGTGTGCTCGCCGAGATTTGTGGGGAGAAAAACGCGAAGCTGATTCACTTCAGCACGGATTACGTATTCGATGGGAAAAAACGCGCACCGTACACCGAGGAAGATGAAGCAGATCCGATCAGCGTTTACGGCGAATCGAAGCTGGCCG
>QHPG01000076.1 GCA_003219005.1 Verrucomicrobiota bacterium | reverse complement strand
GCCGGTAAGCAGTTCGATTTCGGAATCGCCGGGCCGCCCGGTGTCTCCTTTGTTCCAGCTGTCGCCGCCTTGGATGAATTTCCCATCGAAGTTTGGGAACGGCTCAGAGCACAAGTTCTCGCACAAAAAGGAGCGCATCTGCTCCAGTATGCGTCAAGCCGGGGCGATTTCGAACTGCGCAAGGCGTTGGCAACGTATTTGTGCGATTACAGAGGTGCGCGCTGCGATCCAGATCAAATCATCATCACTGCTGGAACGCAGCAGGCAATGATGATTAGCGCGATGGCATTAGTAAATCGCGGCGAGGTTGCGTGGATTGAGGACCCGGGATTTTACCAAGCTCGCCGAACGTTGGGCTTTGCCGGGGCGATTGTCGTACCCAGACCTGTTGATGGGGAGGGAATCACAATCGCGCGGCCGTCGAAACAACGCTCGCCAAAAATAATTTACGTAACTCCCTCTCATCAATTCCCGCTCGGTATGACGATGAGTCTTTCGCGGAGGATGGCGTTGATCGATTTTGCGCGCGCGTGCAACGCCTACATTTTCGAGGACGATCATAACTCGGAATTTCGTTATACCGGTCCCCCACTCCCATGTTTGCAGGGTTTGGATAATGTAGGTCGCGTCATCTACTCGGGCACAATGAGTAAGATCCTCTACCCATCCTTGCGGCTGGGTTATATCCTCGCGCCACACCAACTGGTCGAACCGATGATTAAGATTCGGGCGGTGATGGACCAACACTCACCGGCCATCGATCAGGCGACGCTGGCCCGATTCCTAACTGAGGGGTTTTTCCTCACTCACATCAAACGGATGCGAAAATTATATTCGGACCGCAGGGACTTTTTCATCGAACAATTCAACAAATTGTTAGGCAAGTATTTCATCCTCGAAATCCCCGAAGCTGGATTACACTTCGTCGCCTGGGTGCGACAGAAAGAACAGATGCCGGTGATCACGCGCGTGTGCACTGACATCGGTATCAGACCTTCGCCGCTGTCGTCGTGCTTCATAAAAGTAGAGCCGAAGCCCGCGCTCACATTTGGTTTCGCCGCGTGGTCGCGTGCGCAAATTCGTGAGGGCCTTAGCAAGTTCGCCGCGGCGCTTGATTCTAAATTGAATTAAGTAATTAGGCAGGCCACGAAGCGGTCTTTGACGAGGCGTACGTCAATCGTTCCACTGCTTTGGATCTGCTGGTTGGTCGGCCGGCCATTTAAATTAAAACTGAAATGGTCCGTACCAAATCTGCGAAGTGGCTATGGCGGTGACGCCTGGCCAGTTCCTAAAGTGTCGTCATGAAAATTCAACAAAGGAGACAAACATGACAACACAATTCAAAACCAAAGGAGCTAGCCAAACTCTTTTTATTGTTCTGATCGCTGTCTGCTGCGGTGCGACACTGACACCGCTGCATGCGCAAGGCCCGGGAGCGGCAAAGGCAAGAACCCAATATCAGGTTTCAGACCTCCCCGGGCTTGGCGGAACGAGTAACGGGGGAAATAGCATTAATGACCAGACCTGGGTGTCAGGTTATGCCAGACTGCCGGATAGGAACCGGCACGCTGCGCTGTGGCGAAACAGTTTGCTGACCGACCTCTTCACACTCGGCGGACCAAACAGCAGTGTCACGTGGGGCGTGAAAAATACCGCGGGAATCATCGTGGGTATTTCTCAGACCGCCGATCCTGAGCCTCTTGGCGAGGCTTGGAGTAGCGCGGCGTTCTACAGCACGCCTAACAACGTCGGCTATATCAACCTCGGGTTCGTTTGGGAAAACAACCAGATGAGGGGACTGCCCAATTTTCCTGGAGGAGATAATGGCTTTGCCACAGGCGCCAACAATTTGGGTCAGGTGGTGGGGTGGGCGGAGACTGGCGTTCATGACCCCACGTGTTGCTGCACCCAGGTCCTCCAGTTTCTCCCAGCCGTGTGGGACCTTGGATCAGGAGACCAGATCCGCGACCTCCCTCTAATCTCTGGCGACAGTTCAGGAGCCGCGACGGCGATCAATGACAATGGCCAAATCGTGGGCATCTCCGGCATCTGCGACCAGGCCGTTGGAAGACATACGGCCAAGCATCCCGTGCTTTGGGAAAATGGCACCGTGACGGATATATATCCAAATGCGCCAGCTCCGTGGTGGAATACGCCGACGGCAATCAACCAACGAGGTGATGTGGTCGGGTTCGCCGGCGACCCGGCGTTTGTTGAAGGCGACGTCGTACACGCTTTCATGTGGACTAGGGAAGATGGCATTCGAAATCTCAAACCGTTGCCACACCGTACACCACAACACGTGGACAGTGAGGCCTACGGTATTAATGAAGCCCGGCAGGTAGTCGGTGTCTCATGCGACGCGGACCAGATTGATTGTCGTGCAGTTATTTGGGACCACGGCAACACCCCCACAGACCTCAACGATCTCAAAGCACCCGGCTATTCTGCAGTGCTCGCAAGTGCGAAAGACATAAATAACAACGGCGAGATTACAGGTAGAGCTGCCGATCCAAATACGGGCGTGTTAACGGCATATTTGGCGGTACCCGTTTCACAATAAACCGGACAAGAGAAACAATGCGTGCCGGATGTCGACTCAGTTGAGCGACATCCGGCATTCCGCTTTATTCCTTGCAATCGAAAATCGGCAATCGAAATTCGAAAATTCTAACGGGGGCATAGCTCAGTTGGTAGAGCGCCAGCTTTGCAAGCTGGAAGTCAGGGGTTCGAATCCCCTTGCCTCCATGCCTTCGCTCGCGTCGGAGGGCAGAGTGAAGACTGTCGCGCCGAAGTCTTGGTGAAGGCGGATCCTTTTTTTTTGACCTTGCGGACGCAAACACGGCGACCGATGACTCGGCAGGCCAATGTCACGCGATAGTCCTGCGACCGCGCGACGAAGGCGGACGTGCCCGACTATGATCAGAAATCCGTAATTGGTGGTCGCAAAATCTCGCGCGCCGCTTGACCAATCACTGATCACCAATCACTGTTCACTTCCGCACAGCGGGCCTGTAGCTCAGTTGGTTAGAGCATGCGCTTGATAAGCGCAGGGTCACTGGTTCGAGCCCAGTCAGGCCCAGCCTTCGCTTGGCACAGCAAAAGCGAATGCCAGAGAGCAACGAACGCGCAACTGATCGACAAAACTCTCTCGTCAATGCTTCAAGGCTACGGCTTGGCAGGCCGTTCTCGTCGCCGCATTTCCAATTTGAGGAGCGCTGCTCAGAACTGGAAGTAAACAAAGGGCACCGGACCTGTTGCCGAAAAAAGTTCGAGCGCCAGAAAAGCCAGCACGTATGCCGGGATTTGAACGCGGGCTGGCTGCAAAGCCAGGCGATCAATGAACTGATTACGTTCCTGAGCGGCCGCCAAAAACAGAGAAATGAAAAGGAGCACGATCGTACCAGTCGTCAGCAGGAATCCACCAGTTACATGCTGGAAACCGAATAGCGCGCTTAACACATATCCGCTGGTCTGAAGAGTCTTCGGCCGAAAGAAAGCCGCGCTTAAGACGAAGGCCGCAAACATTAAACCCACGCTAAACGGCACAACATAGCGCTTTTTCATAACTCTATCGATCGCTGTCCCAACTGTTGCCCGATCGAAAAGACGGTAGCCGACTAACAGAATACCATGGTAGGCGCCCCAGACGACAAACGTCCAGTTAGCGCCGTGCCATAACCCCACGAGTACCATCACAACCAGCATGTTGCGGTACAACACGAATCGCCCTTTCCTCCCCCGGCTAAATGGCATAAACAAATAATCTCGCACCCATGTGGAAAGCGTGATGTGCCATCGCTGCCAGAGGTCAGGTGGATTTCTGGATAAAAATGGCCGCGCAAAATTGAGCGGAAACTCAAAGCCCAGGAGCTTGGCACAACCACGGGCGATGTCCGTATAACCAGAGAAATCGAAAAACACCTGCATGAAGAAGGCGAGGCAGCCCGACCACGCAGCCAGCCAACCCGGGTGCGCCGTCGGATCTTTGAAGTAGGAGTCGGCGACCACAGCGAAGCGATCGGCAAACACCATCTTTTTCAGAAGACCTGACAAGACAAGAATGATTCCGCTTTGAATCACGATTGCCGCCGGGCGCCGCCACGTCCAGATTTGAGAGATAAATTGTCGGGCACGAATGATTGGACCTGCAATTAGATGTGGAAAAAACGCGATGAACAGCGCGTAATCGATCGGGTTTCTGACCGCCTTCATTTTTCCCCAATAGACATCGAAGGTGTAAGAAAGGCTGGCAAAAGTGTAGAAACTGATTCCGACCGGGAGAACAACTTGTAACACCACCGATGACTTAGGGATGTGGAGCAAAGCGGCTAACGACCCAGCAAAGAAGTCGTAATACTTAAAGAAACCGAGAATCCCGAGGTTAACTACCAAGCTGACGGCCAGCAAACATTTCTTGCGACGCCCACTTGCAACTTCCAGCAGAATCCCCAGGTAATAATCAACTACCGTCGAGGTCAAAATGAGGATGATGAACCGTGGGTCCCACCACATGTAAAAAACGTAGCTTGCACACAGCAGCAGTACTTTCCCTGCGCGAAACGGGATGCTGTAGAACAGCACAGCCACGATCAAAAAGAAGATCCAGTACTGAAAGCTATTGAATAACATCAGGGATAGTTAGCTAACAAACTAGTTCGCC
>QHPG01000134.1 GCA_003219005.1 Verrucomicrobiota bacterium | reverse complement strand
GGTTTCAAATATCTGAAACATCTGCTGCGAAAGCTGAAAGGCGAGGGGAACCGAGAAGTGTTTTGGATCCTTCCCACCGAAGGCGCGCGGCAAAATTTATTGGATTGGTCGTGCCAGGAAACTTTTTCAATCAAGACGGATGATTGTTATGTCGCGCCGCGGTACGGATCGGAAATTGAAGATCGAAATCTTCTTGCGCTCGTCGAAGAACATCGCCCGGCGCATGTCATCATCGCCATTGGCAGCGGCGCGCAGGAAAAGCTCGGATATTATTTGCGCGAAAATCTGTCGTATCGGCCGGCGATCCATTGCATCGGCGCTGCGCTTGGATTCGTCACCGGCGATCAGGTTTCAATTCCCGATTGGGCGGACCGGCTTTATCTCGGCTGGCTCTGGCGATTGGTAGCGCAGCCGAGCGTTTTTATCCCGCGGCTGTCCCGCGCAGTGGAACTTCCATTGTTAATTTGGAAATATAGCGAGAAACTGCCGCCAATGCGGGAAGGCTAGTCAGAAGGCAGTAAGAAAGCCGGATCAGATGTCGGTAGTTAAGAATCAGAGGATGATTGAATGAGCAACCACATTAACGAAATTCTCTTCGCGCTGACGGATGCGGAGGTGGAATTCGTCGTCGGCGGAGGCGTTGCGGCGGTTCTTCACGGGGTCGAGCGAGTAACTCTGGATATCGATCTTGCGCTGGATATGGATCCGGCCAACGTCGAGAAATTTTTGCGTGTCATGCAAGATCTCCGCCTGCAACCTCGAGCGCCTGTTCCCGCGCGTGATCTGATGAGCCACGAGGCGGTGCAACGCATGGTCGCGGAAAAAGGGGCGCTGGTCTTTTCCTTTGTGGACTTCGATCGACCATTGCGACATGTCGATATATTTTTGCAGGATAACCTTTCGTTTGTAGGGTTAAGCCGCGACGCACGGAAAGTCGTGATAGAAAACCGGGCGATTAAGATTATGGGAATAGCCAGGCTTCTCGAAACAAAACGCGCGATTACTCCGTTGCGCGACAAAGATTTGATCGACATTAAACAACTGGAAAAATTGCAGAGCCAAAGTGAATAATCGAAAGAGTGAAATCAGGCCGTCCGCAGAATTCGAGCGGGCGCTGGCCCAATGCACGCGCGAGGATTTCGACGGCCACACTGAATTCTATCGGCTGACCCCCGAGCAGCGGCTCGAATGGCTATGTCAGGCAGCAACCTTCGTTTCTGAGTTCAAGGGCAAAGCAAATTCTGCCCCCGATAACCGGCACGGGTAGGAGCAGGATTACGAAACGCAGCAACGTGACGCAGAGTAACTGTGAATAAACGCGCCTCTTTAAATTCATTGTCGCCAGAGGAACGCGCAGCCTGGCGCAGGCACAATCTACAGACGCTCGCCGAATCGTCTGCTTTACCCTTTGAGGAGAAGCTGGCGATTCTGGAAGATCTCGAGGAGATTAGCGTCGCGATGGGATATGAACGTGATCCCGGCACGGGCCGTCTGCGCAAATTCAAGTGGTGAGCAACGACCCAGGATGAATCTGCGCAAAAAATCAAAACGCTAGGAATTCGAGCGCGCACTTGCACAGTGCAAGCCTGAGGATTTCGATGGTCACACTGAGTTTTATCGACTTACTCCCGAACAACTCGAACGGAGCCAGCGCAGGCGTGAAAAGCAAGGACGGCTCACAGAGCCGTGGCTACAACCGACCGCCCCTGCCGGTCGTCGCTCGTCACTCTTTTCTCGCTATTCTTGCTTTGACTATCTTCACCGGCGCGAGCCCGGGGAAACCGCAATTACAAAGCAGCCAGGCCGAGACGCCGGCCGCCCATCAATCTCCTCCCGTAAAGCGAGGGTTGGATTTCTCCATTGGGAATCACGGCCTCGATTCACTCTCGTTCAATGGACAATCGCTTCTCGTTTCGCCTCAAAGCGGGGAGTTACAGCCGCAGAAATCTGTTTTCCGTACTGTGCTCGAGGCATTGTTTCCTCGTTCTTCAGCAGGAGTCGCCAAGCCGAATGAATCGGCTGATACAGTCGATCTAACTTACCCGTGGGGGCGCATCTCCTGTCTGTACGGCAAACAAGATAACAAGATCACAATGCGTATTGAGGTTTCGAATGCGGGCGATAAAGAAATCGATCAGCTCTCGGTTCGCTTAATGGAACTGAACTTTCCGCGTTTTCCGGACGGCGGGCCGCTTGAGGCGGGCATGTTCGGATTCGGCTTTAAAGGCCCCGAGTGGCCTCTTGACCAATGTCCACCTTCGATTCCTTCGGTTGCCGATCCGCAGTTTGTTGTCCCGATTGTCCGAATGGATTACGGAACGGGTGCACTCAATTTTTGCAGCGATGATGTGGAATGTTCTGTAAATGTGCCGTATTCGACGAATTTCCCGGCCAGAACCCATTATCCGTTGGTGATCACTTGCCGCGACATTAAGCCGCACGCATCTAAAACATTTAATGTCTCACTGCGTTTCGGGCCGCCAGGTTCACGAGTGCAAGATCTGTCGGGCGACGTTTTGGAAGCATACGCGAAGAAGTATCCGTTCCAGGTGAACTGGAAAGATCGTCGCCCCATCGGCGCGATCTTCCTGGCCGGCCCGCAGATCAATGTGGCGAGCAATCCGCGCCGCTGGATTCTGAACGACGGCAGGATCGACGTTACAACCGAGCAGGGCAAAACCGCTTTTCGCGAAGCACTGCTCAAACTGGCTGATAACAGCGTCAAAGTGTTAAAGGACGTGAACGCTCAGGGAATGATTACGTGGGACCCTGAAGGGGAGGAGTTCCTGGGATCGTGCTATTACGGCGATCCGCGGCTCGTTCCCACCCTTGCGCCGGAAATGGAGTTTAAAAATAACGGTGTAAAAAGCGCGATTGATCAATACTTCGAAAAATTCCGCGCTGCCGGACTAAAAACGGGTGTCTGCCTTCGGCCGCAGCGAATCGCAATGGTAGATGGCAGGCCGGTGCACCAGGCTACCGACGACGAGCAAGCGGTCCAGATTCTTCGGAAAAAGATCGCCTACGCAAAACAGCGATGGAGTTGCACACTTTTCTATGTCGACTCAACTGCGACTGAAGGTCGCCCGTTTTATCCGGACGTTTTTCAAGAGGTCGCACAGGCGCATCCCGATGTCCTGTTGATTCCCGAAAACGAGTCGATGCGTTACTTCGCCTATTCGGCGCCGCTTAATTCCTATGTGCATCACAGGGTGACCTCGACGCCGGCTGGCGCACGAATGGTTTATCCAGAAGCGTTTAGTGTGCTAATGGCGGCTGATGGCGATCGGCCAGAGGATCACGATGCTTTACTAACCGCCGTCCGGCGTGGTGACATCCTGCTTTTCAACGGCTGGTATAACAGCGATGGGGCGGGGAAAATCAAGAAACTCTACCAGGACGCCCGGATCGCGCGATGAAAAGCAATAGCGGCAATAAGCGGCTCCCGACCATCTGCTTCGTGCTCGCTGCGAAAGATCTGGGACTGTACGCTGATATGGCGGCAGTCGCCGCTCTTGCAGTTCGTCGACTTCATCCGCAAGCACGAATTATCCTGGTAACGGACGAGCCGACAGCACACGCAATTGACCACGGCAATCACGCACTAGCCAATATCGTGACTGAAATCATGGTGCAGCCGACAGGCACCGACGTCCCAAGCGTCAGCAGCCGGCACCTGCGGACAGTTCTCAGACAGCTAGTGAAAGGCGATTACTTGTACCTGGACACTGACGCCATCGCGGTGCGACCGCTAGATCGAGGGTGGCCCAGGGGGGCGGACCTGGCAATGGCCCGCGACCGGAACCAGCGCGGCATAACACCGCTAGCGCTGCCTAGTGTCGAAAAGCTGCGCGCAAAACTGGCCTGGGAATTCCGGATGGATCGCTACCTTAACGCTGGCGTGATGTTCGTTCGGGACACTCCCGCGGCTCACGCGTTCTATGCTGAGTGGCACCGGCGATGGAAACAGGCGCTCTCATTAGGTATTTGGCAAGATCAGTTTTCTTTAAACAATGCGAGCACCACGGGCATTGCTACAATTGCCATCCTTCCCGATCGTGATAATTGGGTTACCCACTCGACGGCGATGCTGCGGGGCCGGGCACGCATCTTCCATTTTTTTGCCAGCGTCTACGGCGACGAGATTCCTGTAAACATTCTCTTGGGGCATCTCATGAGCAGATTTCAGCGTGACGGCGCCTTGGATGAGGCCACCATTGCATATGCGACACATGATAACTTTCCCTGGATGAATCAGGTCAGATTAAAGCACTTGCTCGCAAGCGGCCTTTATCTCCGCGCAGCTGGGCTGATCGCGTCCCGCATCATATGCCATATCCGCCGCAAATTCTCGCGTTGCGGGTACACGCCAGATTTCTGACTCGGGACTAAGGAAAAGTGTGGCCGGGCTTCGCGGCAAGCGACCCCAATTCCTCCGGTGAACCTTTGACATCTGAGTTTTTCCCGCAGATAGTTGGCCACAGCTAGCGGGATTTCATGCGCGCATTTTTCTTGAACGTGTAACGACGCCTTGCCCCGGTTTATTCATAACGTTGCCGATCTGATTCGTCGCGTTCTCTTTCTCGCGCGGCCATACGGCAGAGCGAAGCTGGGTTTGATATTTTCGCTCTCACTTGCGCAGGCCCTGTTTCAAGTCATCGGGATCACATCGATTTTCCCATTTTTGGCGATCGCAGCCGATCCCGACCGCATCCGCCGATCTGACTTCGGCACGCGTTTCCTCAGTCTTTTTCCGCCGATGGAAAACCGGCAATTGCTCCTCGTAGCGGGCATCATTGCTATCGTAGGGCTCTTTGCATCCAACGCGGTGAACTTGCTGGCCGAGTATGCGCGCACTCGGTACACCCAGAACTTTGGTCACTGGTTGCGCGTCCGGCTCCTGCGTCGAATGGCATCACAGCCATACAGCTATTTTCTTCAGCGCAACTCCGGCGATCTGCTCAAGAAGATTATTGGCGACGTGGCGAATTACACTAACGGAGTGCTCTTGCCGTTGCTGGACACCGTGGCGCGCGTGCTCACGGCGGCGCTTCTACTGGCCACGCTCTTTCTGGTCCAGCCGGTGATCGCTGTTTCGGCGGCAATCATGTTGGGCGGGTTTTACGTGATTATTTTTCGACTCCTCGCGCGGAAACGTCGAGAGGTGGATGAAAATTTAAGAATATCTCTCGGTGGCTTTTTCAGGGAAGCGCAACAGATGCTCGGCGGGATTAAACCGGTGAAAGTCCACCACGCCGAAGAACATTTTCTCAGCCGGTTTTCCAGGCATTCCGCGGTGGTCGCGCGGATGAATGCCAGGGTGCCGGTGTTCGCGAACAGCGTTCGATATCTTGTCGAGCCACTCGCTTTCGGCGGTCTCGTTGTGGCTGTGTTGCTGCTCGCAGCGAGAGGGCGGGATTTCTCCGACATTCTTCCGAATCTTGGAGTGATGGCGCTTGCAGGGTACCGGCTGCTGCCTTCGCTCCAGTTGCTTTATAGCCAGCTCACTCAGATCAGCTCGGTGCGCCACGCGCTGGACGAGGTGTATGACGAGTTTGTTACAGCGGAGAGTGACGGGTCGGTTTTGCCGGGAACGAGTAGAGACGGTCTCATGCCAGTGATGCCTTTCCATTGGAATGACGGGATCAGTCTGCGCGAAGTCAGTTTTCGTT
Source organism: Verrucomicrobiota bacterium (assembly GCA_003219005.1). Classification (GTDB taxonomy): domain Bacteria; phylum Verrucomicrobiota; class Verrucomicrobiia; order Chthoniobacterales; family UBA10450; genus Udaeobacter. The sequence continues at coordinate 1,033 of QHPG01000134.1, read as the reverse complement.
ATCCTGGTGCATCGCGGCCGGCGCTGGACGGCCTTTCTCTGACCGTCCCCAAGAATAGCTCAGTCGGGGTGATTGGCCCAACCGGTTCGGGAAAATCAACTCTGGTTGATTTGTTACTTGGCCTATATCGGCCGACGGCGGGCGAAATCTTGATCGATGATCGGCCTCTTACACCTGAGTTGGTGCCCTCGTGGCAAGCTTCCATCGGTTATGTGCCACAGGATATTTTTCTCATCGACGATACGATCGCGCGCAACGTCGCGTTTGGCTTGCTGGATAACGAGATCGATCCCACGCGGCTGCGTGAAGCTTGCGCCATGGCGCAGATACTCGACTTCATTGAAACTGATTTGCCACTTGGCTTCGACACGTACGTGGGTGAACGCGGTGTGCGTCTCTCGGGCGGGCAGCGGCAGCGCATTGGTCTTGCGCGCGCGCTTTACCACCGTCCGTCGCTGTTGATCCTGGACGAAGCAACCAGCGCGCTAGACATGGCAACTGAAGCAAAGCTGCTCGACGCGCTCCGCAGTCTTGCGGGTAAGCTCACGATGGTGGTGGCCGCTCACCGTGTTAGTGCCGTGGCAAATTGCGACCAGCTGGTTGATCTGCGTAGCGCCGCCGGTGTCGTTGCAGAAGCTGCAAGGTGAACGCGACGGTGTAGCGTTGTTGAATGGCGGCGAAAGACCAACAAGGGCGAGGGTTGCTGATGGAATTGCCGTCCCCCTTAGGAGATGGCGGCCAGGATCTTGACGAGGCGACCGGAGATGTCGATTGCCATTCGACGCAATGAGTATGCTACGGAGCTATTTCAAGAGGAAGCTTCGGCCAAAGATAATCGACTATTTTCACCGTTTCTATTACCACAGCACGGACACGTGGTTTAAGAACACGTTTCTCGGATACGAGATTCGACAGTGCCCGTTAGATTTGCAGTTGTATCAGGAACTGGTGGCGCGAACTCGCCCATCTTTTATTCTTCAAACAGGAGTCAATCAAGGCGGTTCACTCCTTTATTTTGCCAGCCTTTTGGACT